>NZ_BAAGXS010000036.1:0-81204 GCF_054779715.1 Actinophytocola sediminis
GGCCGTGCCGGCGCGCCGGCGCCGGGTGCCGGTGGTGGTCCGCTCGGCGATCCTGGCGGACGCGGCCGCGCGCTCGGCCCGGCGCGTCCCGGTCGCCGCCGTGGACGTGCCGGTCCGCGCCGCCGACCTCGTCGCGGTCTTGGCCCTCGCCGTCGGCTTGGCCGTCTCCGGTGTCTTCGCCGTGTCGGTGGTCCTCGCGGTGGTGCGCTGGCGGCGGGTGCCGCCGCCGGCCGCGCGCTCAGCCAGGCGGGCCTCCCTGCGCCGGGCCTCGGCCTCCAGTCGTGCCGCGGTCTTGGCCGTCTTCGCTCGTGCCGGTGCGGTCATGCCACCTCACCTGCCTGCCTCATGACGCCTCCAAGATCCGCTCCGCCGCGCGCAGCCGAACCGAGGCCGCCCGCGGGTTGTGCTCCGTCTCCTGCTCGTCCGCCTGCACCGCGCCCCTGGTCAGCAGCCGCAGCTGCGGGCCGTGCCCCGGCAGCTCCACCGGCACCCCGGGTGGGGTCCGCGACTTCGCCAGCTCGGCGAGTGCCCGCTTCACCAGCCGGTCCTCCAGCGACTGGTAGGCCTCGACGACGATCCGGCCGCCGACCCGCAGCGCCGAAAGCGCCACCGGCAGCGCCCGGCGCAACGCCTCCAGCTCACCGTTGACCTCGATGCGCAGCGCCTGGAACGTCCGCTTCGCCGGGTGCCCGCCGGTCCGTCTGCTGGCCGCCGGCACCGCGTCGTAGAGCAGCCGCACCAGCCGGCCGCTGGTGGTGAACGGCTCGGTGGCCCTGGCCGTGACCACGGCGCCGGCGATCCGGCGGGCGAACCGCTCCTCGCCGTAGTCGCGCAGCACCCTGGCCAGGTCGGCGGCCGGGTAGGTGTTGAGCACCTCGGCCGCGGTCAGCTCCGCGGTCGGGTCCATCCGCATGTCCAGCGGCGCGTCCTGGGAGTAGGCGAAGCCCCGCTCGGCGACGTCGAGCTGCATCGAGGACACGCCGAGGTCCATCAGCACGCCGTCGACCGCGCCGGTCGCCGCGTACCCGAGCCCGGTGAGCACCTCTGGCAGCTCGTCGTAGACCGCGTGCACCAGGTGCACGCGGTCACCGTGGCGGGCCAGCCGGGCCCCCGCGCTGGCGAGCGCGTTGGGATCGCGGTCGAGGCCGACCAGGACGAGCGTGGGGTGCGCGGACAGCAGGGCGTCGGCGTGTCCGCCGAGGCCGAGCGTCGCGTCGACCAGCACCGAGGACTCCCGCGACAGCGCCGGCGCGAGCAGGTCGAGCACTCGGTCCAGCAGCACGGGGACGTGCTGAGTCATGGTCACCCCCTTCCCGCTGTGTTCTCCCGGACGACAAGGGGGCAGGCCGACAGATCATGAGTCGACTCCACGAGCCGACGAATCCCCCTGGTCAACGAGGCGGGGTGCCGCCAGGTCCCCGCCCGCTCGTCGAACCTGGCACCGGGGAAGGTGCGCCAGGGCCGAAAGCGAGCGGACCGAGGCCTCGCGGCACCCACGTCCCTTTCGGAGAACACCGGCCGAGCCGGGATCAGAACACCCCGGGGAGGACCTCCTCAGCGGCCTGGGAGTAGCTGTCCTCGTGCTCGTCCAGATAGGTCTGCCACGCTTGCGCGTCCCAGATCTCCAAGCGGGTGATCGCACCGATGACCACGCACTCCTTGGTCAGCCCGGCGTAGCGCCGAAGCTCTGGTGCGACCGCGATCCGCCCCTGACCGTCGGGTCGCTGCTCGTCGGTTCCGGCGAACAGGTACCGCTGGTAGGCGCGAACCGCCTCGTTCGTCAGGGGCGCCGCGGCCACCTTGCGTGCCATCTCCTCGAACTCCGCTCGTGGGAAGACATACAGGCAGTGGTCCTGGCCCTTCGTGACCATCAACCCGCCCGCGAGCGCGTCTCGGAACTTGGCAGGCAGCGTGAGCCGCCCCTTGTCGTCCAATTTGGGGGTGTGCGTGCCAAGAAACACTGGCGACCCACCTCCCCACCGATCCTTGCGGATCAGTCATGGAGCCCCCTTCCGCCCCACTTGCGGCCACCGTACCCCACTTTTCACCACAGTCAACGGCGATCTCGGCGTTTCGCGATCGGACACGCCGACGTTTACGCAGGTGAACGGCTTGGGGGGACGGTGGGGGACGGTGGTGGGTCCCCCGTCCGGGTTGCCGCCCCGAGCAGGTTGGCGATCACCTTCCGGCCGAATCCGTTGGCTCCGGGAGCCCGATCGGCGGGGAGAGCATGATCACGCGCGGCAGCTGGTCGCCGCCGGTGGGGCGTCGTGGGGGATTTTTTCGCCGGACCTGGGCACACCGCGCCAGGGGGACGTAGAAGAATTGGGGGGAACCCTCGCCTTGCTGGCGCGTCCCCACCATGAGGGTGGGGTACTTCTCGCCAGTTTGACACACTTCAGAGCAGGCTTTGCGCCGACGAAGACCACAGGAGGTCGCGTGACGTCCAGTACCCCGCATTCGGCGCTACCCGGCAACCAGCAGTACCCGGTCGCCGCCGACGCGTACGCGCAACCCCCGACGAACGGGCTCAACGCCGCCCAGGTCGAGGTGGCCAACCACTACCGGCCGGCCACCTCCCTCGACGAGCTGAACGCCACCGCGCAGCGGATCGCGGCCAACGTCGAGCGGGTCCTGGTCGGTAAGCCGGAGGTGGTGCGCCTCGCGCTGGTCACGCTGCTGGCCGAGGGGCACCTGCTGGTCGAGGACGTGCCGGGGGTCGGCAAGACCTCGCTGGCCAAGGCGCTGGCCCGCTCCATCGACTGCACGGTCAGCCGGATCCAGTTCACCCCGGACCTGCTGCCGAGCGACGTGACCGGGGTGTCGATCTTCAACCGGCAGACCAACGAGTTCGAGTTCCGCCCCGGCCCGGTGTTCGCCAACATCGTGGTCGGCGACGAGATCAACCGGGCCTCCCCCAAGACCCAGTCGGCGCTGCTGGAGTGCATGGAAGAGGAGCAGGTCACCGTCGACACCGCCACCTACCAGCTCGAGGCGCCGTTCATGGTGATCGCCACCCAGAACCCGATCGAGATGGAGGGCACCTACGCGCTGCCAGAGGCCCAGCGCGACCGGTTCACCGCGCGGGTGTCCATCGGCTACCCGGACCCGCAGGCCGAGCTGGCGATGGTCGACGAGCACGCCGGGCACAACCCGCTCGCCGACCTGCAGCCGGTCTCGCACGCCGACCAGGTGCGCGGGCTGATCGCCACGGTGCGCGCGATCAAGCTCTCCCCCGACATCCGCCGCTACTGCGTCGAGCTGGTGTCCACCACCCGGCGGCTGCCGGAGATCCGCATCGGCGCCTCGCCGCGCTCCACGCTGCACCTGGTGCGCGCGGCCAGGGCGCAGGCCGCGTTGTCCGGCCGCGACTTCGTGGTGCCCGACGACGTGCACGCGGTCGCCGTGCCGGTGCTGGCCCACCGGCTGGTGCTCACCCCGGAGGCGCAGGCGAGCAGGCGCTCGACCGGCGAGCTGATCCGCGGCCTGGTGGCCAGGGTGCCGGTGC
The DNA here is from genome assembly GCF_054779715.1 of Actinophytocola sediminis. Taxonomy (NCBI): domain Bacteria; kingdom Bacillati; phylum Actinomycetota; class Actinomycetes; order Pseudonocardiales; family Pseudonocardiaceae; genus Actinophytocola; species Actinophytocola sediminis. The sequence continues at coordinate 3,509 of NZ_BAAGXS010000036.1, forward strand.
CGCAGGCCGCGCCGGACCCCGGACCATGGGCCAGGAGCAGGTAGGTCGATGACGCGGTCGATCCGCGGCGCGCTAGCCGGCCTGACCACGCGCGGCAGATGTCTGCTCGCCGCCGGCCTGGCCGCCGCGCTGTGCTCGCTCATCCTCAACGAGCGCGACCTGTTGCGGGTGTCGGTGTTCGTGGTCGCGCTACCACTCCTCGTCTGTTTTCTCACGGCCGTGGCCCGCGTCGGGTTGCACGCACAGCGCCAGATCGTGCCGATCCGGGTGCCGGTCTCCGGCCGGGCCGAGGTGTCGGTGCACGTGCGCAGCACCGGACGGCTGCCCACCGGTGGACTGCTGGTCTCCGACGGGGTGCCGTACTCGCTCGGCGGCAAGCCCCGGTTCGTGATCGAGCACCTGCCCCGGCTCACCGGCACCCGGCTGCGGTACACGGTGCACCCGATGCTGCGCGGCATCCAGCAGCTCGGCCCGCTGAAGGCGACGATCACCGACCCGTTCGGGCTGGTCGAGTTCGAGCGCGAGCTGGCCGGCATGTCCCGGCTGATCGTGGTGCCCAGGGTGGTACCGCTGGTCGGCGTGCCGGGGGGCTCTGGCCTCGGCTCCGGCGACGACGGCTCGGTCCGGCTGGCCGCCGGGCAGGGCGAGGACGACGTGATCGTGCGCCCGTACCGCCAGGGTGACGACCTGCGGAAGGTCCACTGGCGCTCCACCGCCAAACGCGACGAGATGATGGTGCGGGTCGAGGAGCGCCCGTGGCGGGGCGGCACCACGGTGCTGCTCGACCGCCGCGCGGCCGCCCACCGGGGCACCGGCACGACCTCCTCCCTGGAGTGGGCGGTGTCCTTCGCCGCGAGCATCTGCCTGCACCTGCACCGCTACGGCCAGCGGATCCGGCTGGTGACCGAGAACGGCAGGCTGGTGGTCAGCGACTCCGGCGACGGCACGCACAACGACAACGCGGTCCTCGACTCGCTGGCCGCCATGCAGCCGGCCAACGGTCAGCAGATCGACTGCCGCACCGATCCCGGGCAGGGCCAGGAGCTGATCGCGATCCTCGGCGCGACCAGTGCCGACGAGCTCGGCCAGCTGATCACCCAGCGCGGCCGGGGCACCCGCAGCCTGGCCGTGCTGTTGGACACCGCGGCCTGGGGCGCGAGCGATGGCGCCCCGGCAGGCGCCCCGATCGACATCGACGGCGCGCAGGCGTTGTTGCGCGGCACCGGGTGGGGCGTGACGGTGGCCCGTCCCGACATCCCGATGTCCACCATCTGGGCCACCCTGTGCCGCGCCAACGGCAGCCGCAGCGACGCGATGATCGGCGGTATCTGACTGTGACCGCACCCCCGACCGCACCCCCGCCGCCCTACGGGCCGCCCCCACCGATGACCCGGCCGAGGCCGCCCCGGCCACCGGCCGGTGAGGTCAGCTCCGCGCAGTGGTCGATGACGGTGACCCCGGTGGTCGCCGCGGTCACCACGCTGTGCGCCGCGCTCGCCCTGGCCGGCGTGATCGAGGGCCTGCGCTGGTGGGGGTACGCCGGGGTGGCGGTCACGGTGGTCACCGCGGTCGGGCTCGGCCTGCGCGCGATGCGCACGCCGATCCTGCTCGTCGGCTTCACGCAGATGTTCGCGCTGCTGTGCCTGCTGGTCGCGTTGTTCACCGACAGCGGGATCCTGGGTCTGCTACCCGGTCCGGAGGCCTTCGCCGAGCTCGGGCAGGTGTTGCGCGAGTCGGTCGAGGTCGTGCGCACCGGGGTGCCGCCGGTGCCGGCCAGCTCGGCGGTGCTGTGTCTGGTGGTCATCGCGATCGGGATGGTCGCGGTGCTGGTGGACACGCTCGCGGTGTCGGCCGGCACGCCCGCCGCGTGTGGCCTGGTGCTGCTGTGTGTGTACGCGGTCCCGGCCTCGCTGGCCGACGAGATGCTGCCGTGGTGGGCGTTCGTGCTCGGCGCGGCGTCGTTCTCCGCGCTGCTCGCGGTCGACGGCGCCCACCGCCACCAGCAGTGGCGCAACCGGCCGATGGTGCAGGGCACCGGAGGCGGCGCCGGGTCGCCGACCGCGCTGGTCTCCGGCGCGGTGGCGATCGCGCTGCTGGCCGGGGCGACGGTGACCGGCATCGGCACCGTCGGCCAACTGCCGGGCGGGTCCGGTGGGGCGGGCACCGGCGGCCTTGGCCTCAACCCGTTCACCTCACTGCGCGGCCTGCTCGACCGGGACAGCAACGTGGAGCTGTTCCGGGTGCGCAACCTCGGCGACGAGCCGCGCTACATGCGGGCACTGACCCTCGCCGAGTACAACGACGACGGCGGCTGGCTCAACCGGGACTCGATGCCCCCCGGCGACCCGGCCGACGAGGTGCTGGCGCCCCCGCCCGGCCAGACCCCGTCCGGCCCTGGCAACACCGTCGAGATCACCATCGAGCCGATCAACTCCCGGGACGTCTGGGCGCCGATCTTCGGCACCCCTCGGCGGCTGAAGAACCTCCCGGCTGACATGCGCTACGACCCGGAGAGCGGCGCGGTCTACGGAAAGCACCAGCTGCTGCCGACCTACACCGAGGAGGCCGACCTCAGCCAGCCCTCGGCGCAGGCGCTGCGCGGTGCCCGCCGGGCGACCACCGAGGACATCGACGAGGTCTACACCAGGCGCGACGGGCTGAACGACCGGGTGATCGAGCTCGCCACCCGGCTGACCGCCGGCAAGACGAACGTGTTCGACCAGGTACAGGCGATCCAGGCGTACTTCGACCCGACCAACGGATTCACCTACGAGCTGCGGACCGCCGCCGGCAGCGACGACGACGCGCTGGTCGACTTCCTGTTCGACAGCAAGACGGGCTACTGCGAGCAGTACGCGTCGGCGATGGCGATCCTGTTGCGCGCGGCGAACATCCCGTCCCGGGTGGCGATGGGCTACACGGCGGGGGTGTCGACCGGCGAGTACCGCACGATCACCACGATGAACGCGCACGCCTGGGTCGAGGTGTTCTTCCCCGACTCCGGCTGGGTGCAGTTCGACCCGACCCCGCTGGCCGACGGCACGACCTACAACCCGCCCTACGCCACCGAGAGCGACCCGTCGGTCCCCGAGGACGACCCGACCGACACCCCGGACGCGACCACCACCACCCCGGCCCCCGCCGGTCCGACGGTCGACCAGGACGACCAGGCGGCCGGTGGCGGTGGCGACAACAGCGACGACCAGAGCCAGACCGGTTCGCCGGCCTGGATGTGGTGGACGATCGGCGCGCTGCTCGCGCTGTCGGCCGTGATCACGGTGATCGCGGTGAGCGCTCGCCGACGCCCGGGCCGGCGAGCCGGTGGACTGCCGCTCCCGGCGCTGGCGGCCGGCGGCTGGGTGCTCACGGTGATGTTCGCCGCGGCGCTGTTCTCGTGGTGGCTCTCCGCGCTGGTCGTGGTCGCGCTGCTGGTCGCGGTGCCCGGCGCGGTGCGCGAGCGTCGTCGCAAGCAACGCTGGCACGAGGTGCACGCCAGCGGCCCGGCCGCGGCGTCCTCGGCGTGGGCCGAGCTGGTGGCCGAGTCCGCCGACCGCGGCGTGGAGCCCAAGGACACCGAGACCCTGCGCGCGACCGCCCGGCGCCTGGCCAACCAGCACGAGCTCGACCAGGACGGCCGCCGCGCGCTGCGCACCGTGGTCGCCGAGGTCGAACGCGCCTGGTACGGCGGCCAGCCGACCCCGAACCAGGGCCTCGCGTCCGCGTTCGACCAGCTCATCGCCGCCCTCCGCCGCACAAACCCACTCGGCTGGCGAGCCCGCCTGCTCCCCCGCTCCGTCCTCCGCCGCAACCCCTAGCCCAATGCCCTGAATGAGGCATTGGCGACGGTCAACGTCCCGAATGGGGCATTCAGGGCAGTTGGTCAGGTGAGGGTGAGGTTGTGGAAGAGGGCGCGGCTGGGGGTGGTGGCGTGGGCGCAGGTGAGGACGCCGACGTCCTGGGTGTCGGCGGCCGGGAGGTCGACGGTGCCTACCTGGTGCCAGGTGTCGGCCAGCAGGACCGCGCCGGTGAAGCGGGTGCCGGCGCGGGTGAGGCGCAGGCGGGTGGGGTACGGGGTGGTGGGTAGCTCCAGGCGGGCGGCCGTGTCCAGGTTGCCGTCGCCGGTGGCGTCCCACAGCAGCAGGAAACCGTTGGCCGGCTTGGCGACCAGCGCGACGTAGCCGGTCGACGAGCCGGGGGCGCGCAGGTCGTCGCGGAACACCAGGCCCGCGCGGGCGCTCGGGTCGGTCGCGTCCTGGGAGACCAGCGTGACCTCCGCGACGGTCGCCGGGCCGGCCGCGCCGGGGCGCAGGATCGCGCCGTACTCGTCGATGCCGGTCCACAGGTCACGGCCGCCGGCCAGGATCGCGAGGTGGGCGCCGCGCTGGCCGAAGTAGGCCTCGGCGGCCGCGGCGGTGACCAGCGGCGGCGCCACCGGCTCGGTCACGACCACCGGCCGGGAGGCGTTGTGGGTCAACGACTCGCCGGCCACGGTGTAGGTCGCCGCCGCGGCCAGGGAGGCGGGCGCCAGCAGCTCGGCCGGCGCCTCGGTGGTGACCGTCCAGGTCGCGGTGAACGACGCGCCGGCGGCGAGCGTCGGGGTGGTCTGCGGGCCGGCGGGCGTGCTGGTCCAGCCGGCCGGCACGGTCAGCGCGAGCGACACCCCGGCGACCGCGACGCCCTCGTCGTTGCGCACGGTCGTGGTCACCTCCGCCTGGTCGCCCGCCGGCATCGCCGACGCCGCGTCGATGGTCAGCGCGCCCTGGCCGGGCGGCCAGGCCAGCACCATCCCGTCGGCGACCAGCCCGCGCCGCAGGGTCGGGTAGTCGACGTCCTGCACGGCCAGCCCACCCGCGATGGCCTGCGCAGCCGCGGCCGCCGCCGCGTGGCCGAGCAGCATGAACACCGGCTCCATCCGCGCCGAGCCGAACGCGATGTGCGACGCCGAGAGCGCCACCGGGACCACCAGGTTCGCGCACTCGCCGCGCGCCGGGACGATCGACCGGTAGGAGATCCCGTACGGCCCGGCCGGGCCGACCTGCACGTCCCCCTCGTTGCGGGCGAGGCCGTCGACCACCACCCGCGCGCAGTTGTGCGAGTCCATGTTGTACGAGGCGAGGCCGACCGGGTCCGGGGCTCGCACGGCCCACCGGCAGTCGTGCTCGGTGACCACGTAGTCGGCGACCATCCGTCTGCCCTCCCGGATGTACAGCTCGTGCGGCCAGCCGCCGGTGCCGGTGAACTCGTCGGCCGGCAGGCCCCAGGCGCTCACCTCCGCGCGGATCGCGGCCGGCACCTGGGCGTCGTTGGCCAGGAAGTACAGCAGACCCTGCTGGTAGCGCACGTGATCGTCGAAGATCCGCTGGCGGGTCGGGTAGTCGCCGGCCGGCCAGGCGTGGTTACGGCCGATGTTGTCGGTACTGACCGCGCCGTTGTTGTTCATGTCGGTCTTGCCGCCCGGCATCTGGCGGTTGTTGCCCATGACGTCCCACACCCCGGCGTCGAGGTAGCGGCGGAGCAGCTCGTAGCGCGCCGGGTCGTAGCCGGCCGGCCGGGGGAAGGGCAGCCGGTCGGCCGCCTTGGTCAGGCACAGCCGGAAGTTGAACGCCTGGATGCGGTCATCGCCGGCGCCGGGGGTGCCCGGCGGGTCGGCCTGGATGCCGGCCAGCAACCCGCTGGCCGGGTCGCCGGGCACGACGTAGGGGTCGATCGGGCGCTGGAACTGGTGCCCGGAACGGAACTGCACCCCGTTGAGGGTCTCGCCGTAGGTGGCGTTGGACTCGCGGCCGACGGTGTGGCTGACCCCGGCGGCGGCCATCAGGTCACCCTCGTAGCTGGCGTCGATGTACACCGCCGCGCGGAAGACCTTCCTGTTCTCGGTGTGCAGCGCGGTGATCCGGTCACCGGTCAGGTCCACACCGGCCAGCCGGTGCTCGAGGTGGACCGGGATGCCCTCCTCCGCGACCCACTCGTCGAACACCCGCTCGGCGACGTGCGGCTCGAACCCGAAGGACTCCGGCCGGCCGTAGTGCGCGCCCACCCGGCGGTAGAACTCCCGCGACAGCCCGCCGATGGCGTCGATCCGCCCGGTGTCGGTCGCGCCGAGCCCGGCGGAGGTGAGCCCGCCGAGGTGGCGGCCGAACACCACCAGCACCACCGACAGCCCGGACCGCGCGGCGCGCACCGCGGCGGTCACCCCGGCCGAGGTGCCGCCGTAGACACAGACGTCGCTGCGCACCTCGCCGGGCGCCGGCCGCACCGGATACCAGTAGCGCGGGGCGGGCGACCGGCCGGGAGCGCCGCCCGCCTGGCCGGTGCCGGCGGCCAGCAGCAGCGCCGCCGCGCCGGCACCGCCGAGCACCGCCCGCCTGGTCACCGAGGTGGTTGCCGACTCCCGTTGCTCGTTGACCATGCCTCGCCCGCCTTTGGGTCGAAATCAACCGACTTTCGCAACGTAACAACAAAAGTCGGTCGATCGCAGACCAAAAGGGCCCAACCTCAGACGGTCGGGTACCGGCTGTAGTCCGGGAAGTTGCCGTAGAGCAGCTCGTCGGCCGGCCCCTGGGTGACCGCGTGCACCAGGTGCACCCCGCCGACGAACGCGCCCTTCCAGGACCCGCCCCGGCCGCCGAACGGCTCCTCGCGGTCGCCCCGGGAGCGGGGCTTGTTCACCCCGACCTTGAACGCCTGCACGTGCTGGGCCAGCTCACCGGCCAGCTCCTCGTCGTCGCAGGCGATGGTGGCCACCAGCGCGCCGTTGGAGGCGTTCATCTGGGCCAGCAGCTCGGCCTTGGTGTCCACCACGACGATCGTGTCGACCGGGCCGAACGGCTCCTCGTGCATCAGCCGGGACGCGCCGGGCGGGGCGAGCAGCGTGGTCGGCGCGACGTAGGCCGAGGTGTCCTGGCCGGGCAGGAACCGGCCCTCGTCCAGCGAGCCCCGGTACAGCGGCACGGCACCGTGGTGCAACGCCTCGTCGACCCGTTTACGCAGGTCGGAGGCCTTGGCGGCGGAGATCATCGGACCGAAGTCCAGCTGCGGAAGCTCGCCGCCGGTGCCCTCGACGGCCAGCGGGTGCCCGAAGCGGACCGAGCCGACCACCGGCAGGTAGGTCGCCAGGAAGGCGTCCACCAGGTCGCGCTGCACGACGAACCTCGGGTAGGCGGTACAGCGCTGCTTGGCGTACTCGAAGCCCTTGCGCAGGTGCGCGGCCAGCCCGTCCCAGTCGGAGAACTCCCAGATGCCCCAGCTGTTGAGCCCCTCCTGCTCGAGCATGTGCCGCTTGCCGGTGTCCACCAGCTGCGCGGCCACCTTGCCGCCGTTGTCCCGGCCGCCGACGAAGGCCAGCGCGCCGATCTCGGTCGAGCGCACCAGCGCGCCGGAGAGCTTCGAGCCGTCGCCGGACAGCAGCGTGACCGGCAGGCCGGCGTCGTTCATCAGCGCGTGCGCGACGGTCAGGCAGACCGCGCCGCCCTGGGTCGGGGTCTTCGCGACGACCGCGTTGCCGGCCAGCAGCTGCACCAACTCGGCGTGCACGAGCACGGACATCGGGTAGTTCCAGCTGGCGATGTTGCTGACCGGGCCGGGCAGCGGCACGCGCTCGAACGGGCGCCCGTGGGCGTCGGTGGCGAGCATCTGGTCGATGTTGTCCAGGTACCAGCGCACGCCGTCGAGCGCCCGGTCCACGTCCGCGCACGCCAGCTTCCACGGCTTGCCGATCTCCCAGGCCAGCAGCAGGGCCAGGTCGTCGCGGGCCTCGGACATCGCCTCGACCGCGGCGAGCACCCGTGCCCTGCGGTCGGCCAGCGAGACGCTCGCCCACTCGCGGTGCTGCTGGTGGGCGGCCGAGACCGCCTTGAGCGCGGTCGGCTCGTCCACCTTCGACAGCTGACCGATGGTCGTCCGGTCGACCGGGGAGACCAGCGCCGACCGTTCGCCGCCGTCCTGCCAGCGACCTTCGTACAGGTTGCGCAGCCGGTCGCCGGCGAACCCGGCGGGGGCGATCTCGGCTACTCGTTCGGCCACTCGCGTCCACTGTGCGTGCTCGGGAATCCGCAGGCCCATGGCAAACCTCCAGCAGAAAAAAGGGGGTGCCCGGACCATGCTGCCCCATGCCCACTGACATTCGGCTTGGCATGCGGTGGACCTCACGCACGAAAAGATCGCCGGGTGCCCACGGTCGGCACCCGGCGATCCAGACGAACAGGATCTATGGTTCCTCGTCGAACCGCTTGCGGAAGCGGTCCTCCATACGCTGCGAGAACGAGCTGCGACGCGCCTTGGGCGTGCCGCCGCCTCCGCCCCCGCTATCGGCGTCCTCGGCACCTTCCTCGCTCTCGGTTCCGCCGTGGCGGATAGCGGAGAGCGTGAGCAGCGCACCGAGGAACATGACCAGGAAGCCGAGCAAGCTGACTACCGGGACGCCGCCAGGCTTCAGCGGCAGGATCACACCCACTACGAGAAGTGCTACACCCAGAACGAACAGCGCGATGCCTTGCAGGCGTCGCCGCCGGGAGGGACGGCGCAGGCGAGCGCCACGCACCGTGGATGCGAACTTGGGATCCTCGGCGTATAGCGCACGCTCAATCTGGTCGAGCAGTCGCTGCTCATGCTCGGAGAGTGGCATTCGTTCCTCCTCCGGCACAGCGGTCGCGAGCGCCGGGCGATCACGGTGGTTGGCCGCCGGACCCGGCGGGCGCCCCGCTCCGGGGGCGTCACTCCCCAGGATACGAGCCGCGAGGCTCCGCGACTACCCGATCCGGAATCATGGTCGTATGCATCAGCAAAACCCCGGCAGACACGAGTCTGTCACGAGTGGGCTCGAGCCCGATCAGGTGGGTGAATGAACCCGTCCCGAGCGCTGCGGCAGATCGCGTTCCTGCTGGAGCGTTCCGGCGAGCCGACCCACAAGGTGACGGCCTTCCGGCGGGCCGCCGGCGTGCTGGACGGGCTGGCCGACGGCGAGCTGGACACCAGGCTGGCGGCCGGCACGCTGACCGCGCTGCCCGGCATCGGCCGCACCACCGGGACCGTGATCACCGAGGCCGCGCGCGGCGAGCAACCCGCCTACCTGGCAAAACTCCTCGAACATGGCATCGAGCCGGTGGCCGGCGGGGAGGCCATGCGCACCGAGTTGCGGGGTGACTGCCACACGCACTCGGACTGGTCGGACGGCGGCAGCCCGATCCGGGAGATGGCCGAGGCGGCGATCATGCTCGGGCACGACTGGATGGTGCTGACCGACCACTCCCCCCGGCTGACCGTGGCCAACGGCCTGTCGGCCGAACGGCTCAGCCGCCAACTCGATGTTCTCGCCGAGCTGAACCGGGAACTGGATCCGTTCCGGATTCTCACCGGGATCGAGGTTGACATTTTGGATCATGGCGCGTTGGACCAAACGCCGGAGCTGTTGGCCCGTTTGGACGTGGTGGTGGCCAGCGTGCACTCGAAGCTGCGGATGCCGAAGGCGGAGATGACCAGCCGGATGGTGGCGGCGGTGTCGAACCCGAACGTCGACATCCTCGGGCACTGCACCGGCAGGCGGGTGGCCGGCCGGTCCCGGCCGGAGTCCGAGTTCGACTCCGACACGGTGTTCGCCGCCTGCCGGGACAACAACGTCGCCGTGGAGATCAACTGCCGGCCCGACCGGCTCGACCCGCCCCGGCGGCTGCTGACCAGGGCCGTCGAGCTGGGCTGCGTGTTCGCCATCGACAGCGACGCGCACGCGCCCGGCCAGCTCGACTGGCTGCCCTACGGCTGCGAACGAGCGGAGGAGTGCGCGGTGCCGCCCAACAGAGTGATCAACACCAGGACCGCGGCCGACCTGCTGGCCTGGCGATCATGAGGGAGCCCGACGCGGTGGCAGACACGGTGGCCGACGCGGTCGCGGTGGTGGCCGAGGCGTCCCGGATCGCGGTGCTGTCCGGGGCCGGCATCTCGACCGAGTCCGGCATCCCGGACTTCCGCGGCCCGAACGGCCTGTGGACCCGCGACCCCAGCAGCGAACGGCTGTCCTCGCTGTCGGCCTACCGCGCCGACGAGGACGTCCGCCGCCAGTCCTGGCAGGCCAGGCTGACCCACCCGGTGTGGACCGCCGAGCCGAACGCCGGCCACCGGGCGCTGGTGGCGCTGGAGCGGGCGGGCAGGCTGGCCGCGATCCTGACCCAGAACATCGACGGCCTGCACCAGCGGGCGGGCTCGGCCGCCGAGCTGGTGGTGGAGTTACACGGCTCCATGTTCGACACGGTCTGCCTCCAGTGCGGCGACCGGCGGCCGATGAGCGCGGCGCTGGCGCGGGTCAGGGCGGGCGAGGCCGACCCGCCCTGCCTGGTCTGCGACGGCATCCTGAAGTCGGCGACCATCTCGTTCGGCCAGGCGCTGGACGTGGACGTGCTGCTGCGCGCGAAGCAGACCGCCGAGAGCGTCGACCTGATGCTGGTGGCCGGCAGTTCGCTGGCCGTCCAGCCGGCGGCCGGCCTGGTCGGGCTCGCCGCGCGGGCCGGCGCGGCGGTGGTGATCTGCAACGCGGGCGAGACGCCGTATGACCACCTGGCCACCGCCGTGCTGCGCGACCCGCTCGGCGAGGTGCTGCCGGCGCTGGTCAGGGGGCTGGTCAGGGGATGGTGAGGCCGGCCTGGCGGAGGGCCTCCTCGACCCGCAGCCGCTCCAGCTCCCTGGCCATGCCGGCGGGCAGGTCGGCCAGCCGGTGGGGCACGTCGACGGCGGCGCACGCCTGGACGAGCAGGGCGTCGTAGGCGTCCCTGGTCGCGCACCGGCGGACGTTGGGCGTGCCCGGCGGGTACTCGGCGAGCGTGCGGTGGACCCGGCGCAGGTCGGCGGTCAGCCGCTCGATCGGCGGCCCGGCGGGCGGCGGCTCCCGGCGGCGGCGCACCAGCGCGCCGATCCCGTCCACCACCCTCGGCATCCGCAGCAGCGCCGCGAACAGCAGTGTCGGCGCGAGCACCGCGGCCACCAACAGCAGCACGTTCGCCAGCGGAACCTCGCCCATGGCCGAGGATTCTAGCCTCGTCAGAACCTCACGATGACGCTCAACGAGAAGCGCAGCGGCTTCGCGGGCACCGGCAACGGCCACGTACTCAGGATGAGCGCAGGTCGGCGGCCGACAGTTTCACCGGCGGGTACCGGTAGGTCTGGCGGCTCAACCGCTGGCCGACCTCGTGCACCACGTCGGCCAGCAGCGTGACCAGCGGGTCGTTCGTGAGCTGGCCCGGCGCGTAGGCGGTGATGCGGCTGACCGGCCGGTCCTCGTCGTCGTCTGGCGCGGGGTCGGTCTCGAACTGCAGCCCGCAGCGCCGGGTCCGCTCGTCCAGCGGCAGCCACTCGGCCAGGTCGTCGAGCACCTGCCGGCGGAAGTTCTCGTCGGCCGACCGCACCGCGAACATGATGTCCACCAAGGGATACGCGCTCGGGTCCGGCTTGTCGAAGCTGGTGGCGTTGTAGTGGTCGACCAACCACTCGTAGGCCTCGATGCTCAGCCGCGGCCACGCGGCGTCCACCAGCAGGCTCACCGACACCTCGTCGACGCCGTCCCGGTAGCTGGTCTGCCACGCCTCCCCCGGCCGGCCGTGGATGTCCATGGTCCGCAGCGACGCCGGCCGCCGCCGCACCGAGACCGGCACGACCCGCGACGGGTCCTCGGCGAACAGCGACCGCGGGAGCAGCCGGTACAGCTCGGTCGCGCAGTCGTGCACGATCTCGAGCTGGCGGGTGCTGACCAGCTCGCCCTCGAGCCAGACGATCATCGCGTCGCCGTCGAGGCGGAAGTTGACCCGCTCGGCGCTCGGCCAGGCCAGCATGGCCCGGCGCAGCCGAAGCCCGACCACCCGCGCGGCGAACCCCGGGACGTCGCAGGTGATCTCGTAGACGTCGGTGAACTCCTCGCCATCGACACCGAGATGGTTGACCTGCAACGGGGTCACCTCGCCGGGCAGCTGCAGCGCCAGCGCGACACACGCACCGCCGGCATCGCCGAGATCGACGCCGTCGCGATGGTCGTCGTACCAACCGAAGTGGGTAATCAGCGACGGTCGCCCGGCACACGAGCCGACCAGCAGTACCCGCTCGATCACCTCAACGCCCCGATCGAACGGCGGCCCCTGCACGAACAGATGAACCCGGAGGTCCCGCCGGTAGACATAGCCGTTGCCCGCCGCCCACCGCCCCGACATCGTGCGCGGGCGCCCACGCAGCTTCTGGCCGTAGTAGATCGCCGCGATCAGGAGCACGACACCGACGCTGATCGCCCAGTAGGTAACCATCGGCCCTCCTCTTCCCGGCGATTCGGACCCGCGAGATACCGGTCAGTGCGGACAGCCCATCATCGCTCCGGCTCGCCGCCCGCGCTCGGTGAACGCGCTGCCCGATCGCGGCGCAGCAGGCTGGCCGGCCGCACCGCCGCGCCACCGAACTTCGCCCTGGCCTGGTCGGCGGCCTGGTCCGCGTCCCGCCAGCCCCGCTCCGGCGCGTCGAGGAACAACTGCTGGGCGCCGCCCTCGCCCAACTGCTCGACCCGCACCCCGATCAACCGCACCGCCCCCGGCGGGGTCTGCTCGTCCAGCAGCCGGCAGGCCGTCCGGTAGATCTCCTGGGTCACGTCGGTGGCCACCGACAACGTGCGCGACCGGGTGATCGTGGTGAAGTCGCCGAACCGCACCTTGATCGACACCGTGCGCCCGCGCAGCCCCCGGCGGCGCAGCGTGGCCGCCGTGCGCTCGGCCATGTGCAACAGCTCCTGCTTGAGCGCCTCCCGGTCGGTGCGGTCGACCTCGAAGGTCTCCTCCGCGCCGATCGACTTCTCCACCGACTCCGGCTCGACCACCCGGTCGTCGCGCCCGTTGGCCAGCGCGTGCAGGTGCTCGGCCGCCGCGTTGCCCAGCGTGCGCCGCAGCCGGGGCAACGGCGTGGCCGCCACGTCGCCGATCCGGTTGAGCCCGACGGCCGACAGCCGCTCGGTGGTGCGCTTGCCGACGCCCCACAACGCCGACACCGGCAACGGATGCAGGAAGGCCAGCGCCTCCCCGGCCGGCACCACCAGCATCCCGTCCGGCTTGCACAGCCCGGAGGCCAGCTTGGCGACGAACTTGGTCGCCGCCACCCCCACCGAACAGGTGATGCCGTGCTCGGCGACCACCCGCGCCCGGATGCGCTGCGCGATCTCCCCCGGCGTCAACCGCAACCGGCGCAGCGCCCCGGACACGTCCAGGAACGCCTCGTCCAGGCTCAACGGCTCCACCAGCGGCGTGACGTCCCGGAAGATCGCCATCACCCCGGCGGAGACCTCCTGGTACAGCGCGAACGTCGGCGGCAGGAACACCGCCGACGGACACAACCGCCGCGCGTGCGCGGTCGGCATGGCCGAGCGCACGCCGAAGGTGCGCGCGATGTAGTTGGCCGAGCTGACCACCCCGCGCCCGCCGACACCACCGACCACCACCGGCCGGTCGGCCAGCTCCGGCCGCTGGCGGATCTCCACGGCGGCGTAGAACGCGTCCATGTCGACGTGCAGCACCGCACAGCCGGCGTCGTCGGGCCACGCCCCGTCCCGCGCCAGGTACCGCTCGACCAGACCCCGCGGCAGGTCCGCACTCCGCCCCATACCCCGCAGCCAACCAGACCGCACCGACAACGGCGGTCATCGGCCGGGGCGCTCAGGTCAGGCCGCGCCCCACCGGCCGACCGCGTGCAGGCGGGTGGCGATGTCGCGCAGCGGGGACACCCCGGCCAGCCGCGACTCCAGCTCCGCCAACGCCTCGACCGCCCCCGGGTCCTGCTCCAGCGCCGAGCCGGGCACCAGATCGCTCAGCACCCCCAGGCCCTGCAACGACTCGACCATCAGCCCGGCGTCCGCGAGCAGCCCGCTCAGCCCGGCGGTGTCGAACCGCCGCAGCAGCGCCTCCTCCGGCAGCCGCCCGTCCGGGTCGTCGAGCAGCCGCCCGGCCTCGGCCAGCCGCCCGGCCACCGCCCGGTGCACCACCGCGGCGGTCCGGTTGGCCACCAGCACCGACACCACCCCACCCGGCGCGACCGCGCCCACCATCGCCGCCACGGTCACCTTCGGGTCGTCGACCACCTCGAGCAGCCCGTGCGCCAGCACCAGATCGGCCGCGCCGGCGGCCACCACCTGACCGAGCGCGTCACTGTCGGCCTGTACGGCGGTCACCCGGTCGCCGACCCCGGCGTCGTCGATCCGCCGCGACAGCGTGGCGAGCGCGTTGGGATTCGGCTCGACGACCGTCACCGCGCACCCCGCCACCGCCAACGGCACCGCCAGCACGCCGCTACCACCGCCGACGTCGAGCACCCTCGGCGGCTGACCACCCCGCCGACGACGGGCCGAGATCAACTCGGCGTCGAGCGTGCGGCGAACTGCATCCGGTCGCATGGAGCAGAAGGGTAGGCCCCGTAGGGTTGTCGACGTGCAAACGGTGGCGGTGCTCAGCCTCAAGGGTGGTGTCGGCAAGACCACCATCGCGCTCGGCCTTGCCTCGGCTGCGCTGCGCCGGGGCGCGCGCACGCTCGTGGTCGACCTGGACCCCCAGTGCAACGCGACGACCACGCTCGACCCGGAGGACACCAAGGCCACCGTCGCCGACGTACTCGAAACCCCCCGGCCCGCCGTGCTGCGCGACGCGATCGCCAACAGCGCGTGGGGCGAGGAGGTCGACGTCCTGGTCGGCTCGGAGTCCCTCGAGCTGCTCAACGACCAGGACTCCGACCCGCGCAGGCTGGACAAGCTGGCCCGCGCGCTCACCCAGCTCGGGCCGCTGCTGGACGACGACACGCTGCCCTACCAGCTGGTGCTGCTGGACTGCCCGCCCTCGCTCGGGCGGCTGACCCGCTCCGCGCTGCGGGCCGCGCACGGCGCGCTGCTGGTCACCGAGCCGACGATGTTCGCGGTGTCGGGCGTGCAGCGGGCGTTCGAGGCGGTGGAGAACGCCCGCGAGGAGCACAACCCGGCGCTCTCGCCGCTGGGCATCGTGGTCAACCGGGTGCGCCCGCAGTCCTACGAGCACCAGTACCGGATCGCCGAGCTGCGCGAGCAGTTCGGCCGGCTGGTGATGCCGGTCGCCCTGCCCGACCGGCTGGCCGTGCAGCAGGCGCAGGGCGCGTGCGTGCCGATCCACCAGTGGTCGACACCCGGCGCGCGGGAGGTGTCGCTGGCGCTGAACCTGTTGCTGGCCAGGGTGTTGCGCACCAGCGGCCGGGGCAGGCATCGCACCGCCAGCTGGCCGGAGTCCGACACCGACGAGCGCGAAGGCGACACCGACACCAGCGTCGTACTGGACACCTGATAAAGCGTGCGCCAGATCGCGGACAAAATCCTTTGGCCCGAGCCCTCTCCAGCACGTAATCTCGCGGTACACGAGAGAGGAGGTGGTCCAACGGTGAATTGCTATCGGACACGTGAGGTGACTGTCCGCTAAGGACCACCGACCGGACATTGACCGGACATGGTTTGGCTGGCTGCGCAACACGGCTGACATCGGCTTTCGCCGGTGCCGTAGACGCGCGGTGTGGTCGGCGAATACCAGGCAGTCACCCGGCCCTCGGAGCTCTCAGGGAACTCGTCCGACCCTGAGCCCGCGCTTTTGACGGAGCGCGGGAGCCGCCCGGGGGCCGCTTTTATTTCTCCTCCAGCTCCGCCAGCCCGCGCTCGGCCTGCTGCACCTGCCGCCAGGCCTGACCGGCCCGCCGCTCGGCGTCCTTCACCGTCCGGCTCGCGGAGCCGACCCGCCTGCGGGCCTCCTTCTCCTCGGCCTCGGCCGCGTCCAGCTCCTCATAGACCCGCCTTACCCTCTCGGTCGCGTCGTCGGCGGCGCGTTGTGCCTGGTCGAGGGCACGTTCGGTGTCCGCGCGGTCGGCCTCGGCCTCCTTGACCGCGCCCCGTGCCTCCTCCAGCTGGCTGCGGGCGGCCTCGATCCGCCTGGCCCGGTCGGCCGCCTCCCGGTCCGACAGCGCCCGCTGCGGCTCCTTCTTCGCCGGCCGGGGCCGGGGCGCGGGCGCGGCCTGGCCGTCGGCCAACGGCCAGGCCGGGACCGCCAGTTCCTTCGCCGAGGCCAGCCGGCCGGCCAGCAGCACGCGGGCCACCTCCTGGTCGGCGATGGCGGTGGTGAAGATCTCCGCCAGCTCACGCACGACCGACTCGGTCAGCGGCGTCGCGTGGTGGGTGCCCGCCTGCTCGACCAGCCGCGCGACCAGCCTGGTCCGCTGCTGGGAGAGGGCCTTCAGGTCGGCGCCGGCGAGGGCGGCGTGCGCCTCCCTTAGCTGGTCGCCGAGCTCGGTGACCTGGTCGACGGCCGAGGACTCGTCCCTGGCGACCTGGTTGGCCAGCCACGCGGAGGTCGTCGGCTTGGCCAGCTTGTCGATCGCCTTGGCGGTCTGCTGGTCACCCTGCTCGCGGGCCTGCTTGGCCAGCTCCTTGCGGCGGCTGGTGAACGCCTCGCGGGAGCCCGCGTAGAGCTCGTCGGCCGCGGCGTCGAGAGAGATGTCTGGCACGCCACCATCCTCCCGCCTCGGCGACGATGAAACGATGCGCGGGTGGTCTACCAGCATGTTGTGCGGCCGGCGCTGTTCCGGTTCGGCGGCGCCCCGGAGCGCGCCCACGAGCGCACCCTGGCCACGCTGGCCAGGGTCGGCTCGCTGACCAGGGTGCTGCGCCCGTTCTACGGGCGGGGCAGGCCGGTGGAGGCGTTCGGCCTGCGGTTCCCCGGGCCGGTCGGGCTGGCCGCCGGCGTGGACAAGAACGGGGTGGCGTTGCGCGCGTGGCCCGGGCTCGGCTTCGGGTTCGTCGAGGTCGGCACGGTGACCGCGCACCCACAGCCGGGCAACCCCCTGCCCCGGCTCTACCGGCTGCCGGCCAGTGAGGCCGTGATCAACCGGATGGGGTTCAACAACGCGGGCGCCGAGGCGCTCGCGGGGCGGCTGCGCCGGCTCGGATCGTCGCCGGTGCCGGTCGGGGTGAGCATCGGCAAGTCGAAGGTCACGCCGGTCGAGGAGGCGGTGGCCGACTACCGGGAGTCGCTACGGGTGCTGTTCCCGTACGCCGACTACTTCGCGATCAACGTCAGCTCCCCCAACACGCCTGGCCTGCGCGGGCTGCAGGACCGCGGGGCGCTGGCCGAGCTGCTGGCCGAGCTGGCGCGGACGGCCGACTCGCTGGCGGCCTCGGCGGGCAGGCGGCCGCCGCTGCTGGTGAAGATCGCCCCCGACCTGACGTTCGAGGCCATCGACGAGGTGCTCGCGGTGTGTGTCGAGCACGGCGTGGCCGGACTGATCGCGACGAACACCACGCTGTCCAGGGACGGGCTGGCCGCTCAGGACGCGGTCGTCGGCCAGCAGGCAGGCGGCCTGTCCGGCCGCCCGCTGACCGCGCGGGCGCTGGCGGTGGTCGAACACGTGGCGCGCGGCGGCCTGCCGGTCATCGGCGTCGGCGGCATCCACACCCCGGCCGACGCGGCCCGCATGTTCGACGCGGGCGCCAGCCTGGTGCAGCTCTACACCGGCTTCATCTACCGAGGCCCAGCCCTGACCCGCCGAATCAACCGCCTGCCACGAATGCCCTGAATGAGGCATTGGCGACGGTCAACGTCCCGAATGGGGCATTCAGGGCACTTCCCCAACCCGCGGCCCTCGGATCTGGCCCTGTCGGGCTAGCCGCCCGCCTGCGACAGCTCGCGCAGCGCGGCCGCCAGGCCGGCGAGGTGGTCGGTGGCGTCGGTGAGCTCCTGGTTGGGGCCGGCCGACGAGCTGGCCGCCACCACACCGCCGGCGGCGGCCACCAGGCTGCGATACCCGTCGAGGCCCTCGTCGAGCTGCTCACGCAGCCGGGCGACGCCCTCGACCAGCGGACCCCGCTCCAACGGCGGCGCGTGGTCACGGGCAAGCTCGACCGCGACCAGCTGCGCCGCGACCGCCCGCAACGCGGTGGCCGCCTCGACGCTGGTCGCCCTGGCCTGCTCGACCGACTCCGCCGGCACCGACGCCGGCTGGCCGCCGCCACCGGCGAGCTGGGCCAGCACCTTGTCCAGCGCCGCCTCCGCCTCGGCCAGCCGCTGGATCGGCTCCCTGGCCGAGGAGCCCTTCGGCGGCAGCGCGGCCGGCGGCGCGGCGGCCCCCACCGAGTCGGCGGGGGCGTACCGCTCGTCGAACTTCCGCTGTTCCCGCTTGATCAGGGTCATCTTCCTGGTCGCGCGCACCGCGAAGGTGCCGGTGACCAGCGCCATGGCGATGCCGAAGATGACCGCGCTCGCCTGGTCGACGGCCGACGAGGTGCCTTCGATGATCACCCCGGTGGCCGCCGCGACCGCGAGCACGATGCCGATCGCGCAGATCAACGCCCACATCGTGGCCCACCGGGACGCCCAGATCCGCCGCCGCTCGAGCTTGCGGCGGTGGCGCTGGATCTTGGCCGCCTCGTCGCCCCGGGCGGCCAGCGCGGACTGCACCTGCTGCATGACCTGGCCGACCTGGCCGTTGGCATACCGGTTGGCCAGTTTGGTCAGCTGGTAGATCTCGCGCCCGCGCATGGTCCCGGCACCTCCGGTGGGGTCAGCTGATCAGGAACTCTGCGGGTTCGCCTTCTGCTCCTGGGCGACCCGCTGCGCGATCTCGGCCTGGATGTTGCCCGCCGCCGGCGTGGTGGCCGAACCGCTGGTGACCTGCGGGGTGACCGAACCACCGGCCATCGACGCGCGGATCTGCTCCAGGCGGGACTGCCCGGCCATCTCCGTGGTCGAGGCCTGGACCTCCATCATGCGGCCCTGGACCGAGTTCGAGGCGAGCTCCGCGGAGCCGAGCGCGGTGGTGTACCGCTTCTCGATCTTGTCCCGGACCTCTTCCAGCGATGGCGTGTTGCCCGGCGCGGCCAGCTCGCTCATCTGGTTGAGGCTCTTGGAGACCTGCTCCTGCATCTTGGCCTGCTCGAGCTGGCTGAGCAGCTTGGTGCGCTCGGCGAGCTTGTTCTGCAGCATCATCGCGTTGCGCTCGACCGCGCTCTTGGCCTGCGTCGCGGCCTGCAACGCCTGGTCGTGCAGCGTCTTGAGGTCCTCGATGTCCTGCTCGGCGGTGACCAGCTGAGTGGCGAACGAGTTCGCGGCCTGCTCGAACTGGGTGGCCTTCGCCTCGTCGCCGTTGGAGCGCGCCTCGTCGGAGAGCACCAGCGCCTGGCGCGCGGAAGCCTGCAGCTTCTCCACGTTGCCGAGCTGGCGGTTGAGCTTCATCTCCAGCTGACGCTGGTTGCCGATCACGGCGGCCGCCTGCTGGGACAACGCCTGGTGTTGCCGCTGGGCCTCCTCGATGGCCTGCTGGATCTGTACCTTCGGGTCAGCGTGCTCGTCGATCTTCGACGAGAACGCTGCCATCATGTACTTCCAGAACTTCACGAAAGGGTTGGCCATCTCCTCCGCCTGCCTTCTCCGAACTGGTTCGCTGCTGGCTGCCCACCAGAGTCCGCGTTGTGCGGTTGGTACGGCAACGCCCCGTCATCGCTGTCGGTTCCATCGTGTCAGGTGCGGCGGCGTCCTTACCACCGGACCGGGCAGAAATCAGCACCGAATCAGGGATGGCCCTGAGGCTCCGAACCGATCTCGGGGTTGGTCACCTGACGTACACACAGCCAGCCCCGCCCGCAGAACATCGAGCCTACCCGTGAGCAGGCACGCTGGTGTCGGAGCATCGCGGGTGATCGCCAGCCGGGGCCGTGACGGCACCGGCTGAGGCGCTCACCGAGCGTGTCGGGATCAGGCGGCGAACACCGCGCCGATCCGGCGGCCGCTCAGCGACGCGTCCATCCGATGGGTCAGCACAGGCTGGATGCGCAGGTCGGCAAGGCTGTCGCCGACCACGGCGGGCAGCAGCTGACCACCGTCGACGCCGTCCGCCGACGCGCGGGGGACGGCGTCGGCGCCCGCCCGGTCCAGCGCCTCGGCCCGCTCCGGGGCCTCGGCCGCGTCCGGCATCGAGTCGACGACGACCAGGTCGCTGGCCACGTGGTGCATCAACTGGCCCAACGGCAGCTCGAGCGCGTCGCAGATCGCGGCCAGCAGTTCGCTGGACGCCTCCTTGCGGCCGCGTTCGACCTCGGACAGGTAGCCGAGGCTCACCCGGGCGGCCCGGGAGACCTCGCGCAGCGTCCGCCGCTGGTTCGTGCGGGCATGCCGGAGCCGATCACCGATCGCCTCACGCAACAGCACGGTCATCGCGCGCGCCTCCCTTCAAGATCGACCGCTCGGCCGAAGCGGTCGAGCACAGTGACAACGTTACCGATCGAGCATGATCGTCGGCAGCGACATCACCACTCGTCCGCCACAAGCGAACGACCGAGCGGGTCTCGATGTTCCCGAACGTTACGGAACGGAACTGGAGCATCGGTTGAGTTCAGGCAGGTGACGACTCCGCGAACTGGGCCCTGAGCAGGTCGAACGCCGCCAGCACGGCCGCCGAGCGGACCTGGTGACGATTTCCGTCGACACCGATCGTGTGCACTGTGGTCGAGCCGGCGCCCGACACGGCCAGATGCACCACTCCCGGCTCGACCCCGTCCTGCGGATCGGGACCGGCGACGCCGGTGAGCCCGATCCCCCAGGTCGCGCCGCAGACCCGGCGGGCGCCCATGGCCAGGTGCTCGGCGACCAACGGGTGTACCGCGCCGTGCTCGGCGACCAGCGCGGCGGCCACGCCTGCCAGGTCGGTCTTCAGCTCGGTGGCGTAGACCACCAGGCCGCCGCGCACGACGGCGCTGGAGCCGGGCACGCTGGTCAGCGTGGCGGCCACCAGCCCGCCGGTGAGCGACTCGGCGGTGGCGACGGTCTCGCCGCGCCGCCGTAACGTGGCGACCAACTCGGCCACCTCCTCGGCCGGGACGCCGAGCGTGTCGGCCAGGGGATTCCTAGCCACGTGCCCGCAGCCGCAGCGCGCGCACCACGTAGTCGACGCCGGTGCCGACCGTCAGCACCAGGGCCACGCCCATGACGAACCAGTTGAGCGGGTCGAACCCGGCCGGCAGCGGCAGCAGGAACAGCCCGATGGCGAAGATCTGCACGATCGTCTTGAGCTTGCCGCCGTAGCTCGCGGCGATCACGCCGTAGCGCATGACCCAGAACCGCAGCAGCGTGATCAGGATCTCCCGGCCGGCGATGGTGATGGTGACCCACCACGGCAGCTCGCCCAGGATGCTCAGGCCGATCAGCGCGGAGCCGGTCAGCGCCTTGTCCGCGATCGGGTCGATGACCTTGCCGAAGTCGGTGACCAGGCCGAACTTGCGGGCGAGCGTGCCGTCGATGTGGTCGGTGACCGACGCGACGGCGAACACCAGCGCGGCGATCAGCCGCCAGCCGGTGGACTCCGGCTCGGCGAACAGGGTCAGCAGGAACACCGGCACCAGCGCGAGCCGGGTGACGGTCAGGATGTTCGCGACGTTGAGGATCGGCACCGGCACGGCGGCCACGCCGACGGTCGGCTCCGGCGGCCGTCCGTCAGCAGCCGAACTCACGACAACCCCTCACCGGCGCGCTCGCCCGTACCCCGGTCACCGCAGCGAAGGGCTCCTTCGCTGCGGTGGACGCAGTGAAGGAGCCCTTCGCTGCGTTCACGGGCCCGGTCACGGCGAACCACCGGCGACCACCTCGGCCGGCGTCACGATCAGGTCGACACCCTCCGCGTCGACCACCTTGCCCCGCACCAGGTCACCCACGGCCAGCCTCCCCTCACCGGTGAGCAGGCATTCGCCGTCCACCTCTGGTCCCTGGTGCGCGGCCCGTCCCGCGCACTCCGCGCCAACGCGCTCGACGAGCACGAGGACCTCCTCGCCGATCCGGTCCTCGGCTCGCTGCGCGGTCAGCTGCTCGACCAGGTCGGACACCCGCGCGACGCGCTCGGTGACCACCAGCGGGTCGAGCTTGCCGGCGAGCCGCTCGGCCTCGGTGCCGTCCTCGTCGGAGTAGCCGAACACGCCGACGACGTCCAGCCGCGCCTCGGTCAGGAAGTGCTCCAGCTCGGCCAGCTCGTCCTCGGTCTCGCCAGGGAAGCCGACGATCACGTTGCTGCGGATGCCGGCGTCCGGCGCGAGCTCGCGGATCTGCTCGATGAGCGCCAGGAACGACTCGGTGCCGCCGAACCGGCGCATCCGGCGCAGCACGGTCGAGCTCGCGTGCTGGAAGGACATGTCGAAGTAGTTGGCCACCCCGGGGGTGCCGGCGATCGCCGCCAGCAGGCCGGGCCGGGTCTCGGCCGGCTGCAGGTAGGACACCCGGACCCGCTCGATCCCGTCGAGGTCGGCCAGGCTGGGCAGCAGCCGCTCCAGCGCGGCCTGGCCGCCGTGCTCGCGGCCGAAGTCCTTGCCGTAGGAGGTGGAGTTCTCGCTGACCAGGAACAACTCGCGGACGCCCTGCTCGGCCAGCCAGGCGGCCTCGGCGAGCACCTCGGCCGGCTGGCGGGAGACGAACGACCCGCGGAAGGACGGGATCGCGCAGAACGAGCACCGCCGGTCGCACCCGGAGGCGATCTTGAGCGCGGCCACCGGGGCGTCGTCCAGCCGCTTGCGCAGCGCCCGGGGACCCCAGCCGTGGCCGGGCACCGAGACGTCGCTGGCCGACCGGTCGACCGGGGTGATCGGCAGCAGGGTGCGCCGGTCGGTCGGGGTGTGCGCGGCGACCGGGCGGCCGGCCACCACGTCGTCGAGCCGCGCCCCCAGGGTCGGGTAGTGGTCGAAGCCGAGCACGGCGGCCGCCTCGGGCAGGCTCTGCGCCAGCTCAGTGCCGTAGCGCTCGGCCATGCAGCCGACCGCGACCACCTTCGCGCCGGTTTCGGCCGCTTCCAGCAGGGTGTCCACCGAGTCCTTCTTCGCCGACTCGACGAAGCCGCAGGTGTTCACCACGATGACGTCGGCGCCTTCGGCGTCGGTGGTCAGCTGCCAGCCATCGCCGGCGAGCCGGCCCGCGAGCTCCTCGGAGTCGACCTCGTTGCGGGCACACCCAAGGGTGAGCAGGGCGGCACGGCGCTCGGCCGGTGGAGTTGGCACGGCTCTCAGGGTAACCGCCGGTGCCTCGGTTAACGCGGGTTACTCCGCCGCCAGGGTGATGTCCATGCGCGGGGTGTGTATCGGCTGGTCCACCTGGCGGCCGGCCGGCACCCGTCCGGGCTCCCGACTGTCGGGGACGGCCCTGCCGATCGGCAGGAGCGCGCGCGGCGGGCGGTGCTGGCCGCGGCCGAGGGCGTGGCGGTGGTCGCGGAGGCGGCGACCGGCCGCGAGGCGGTCGATCTCGTGCTCGCCCACCACCCCGACGTCGCGGTGCTCGACATCCGCATGCCCGGTCTCGACGGGCTGGACGCGGCCGCCGAGCTGCGCCGCCTCGGCACCGGCACCGGCGTGCTCATCCTCACCACCTTCGCCGACGACACGAACATCGCCCGCGCGCTGGGCGAGGGTGCCGGCGGCTTCGTCCTCAAGACCGGCGACCCGCACGAGATCATCGCCGGGGTGCGGGCCGTCGCCACCGGTGGCGCGTACCTGTCGCCGCTGGTCGCGCGGCGGGTGATCGACCACCTCGCCGGCACCGGGCCGGGCCTTGGCCGGCGGGACCGGGTCGCCGGGCTGACCGAGCGGGAGCGCGAGGTGCTCGGCCTGCTCGGCGCCGGCCTGTCGAACGGGGAGATCGCCGCGCGCATCCACGTGGTCGAGGGAACGGTCAAGGCCTACGTCAGCACGATCCTGCGCGCGCTCGGCGCCCGCAACCGGGTGCAGGCCGCGATCGTCGCTCACGAGGCCGGGCTCATCCCACCCGCTGAGCTGGGCTGACCGCCGCGCTGTCGCGCGAGAGCGGTGGACTCATGGGTGACCGCGGTGGGGTGGCGACTAGGTTTGGGCTGTGAGTGGAGTGGTGGTCCGCCGGGCGCGGATCGGTGACGCGCGGACCATCAAGTCGATCATCGACACCTATGTCGGCAAGGTGTTGCTGGAGAAGGAACTCGTCACTATCTACGAGGACGTGCAGGAGTTCTGGGTCGGCGAGGTGGACGGCGAGCTGGTGGGGTGCGGTGCGCTGCACGTGCTGTGGGAGGACATCGCGGAGATCCGGTCGATCGCCGTGCTGCCGCGCGCGGCCCGGCTCGGCGTCGGCAGCCGGATCGTCGCCCAGCTGATCGCCGTGGCGCGGGAGTTGGGGCTGGCGCGGCTGTTCGTGCTGACCTTCGAGATGAAGTTCTTCGCGCGGCACGGTTTCGTGGAGATCGACGGCACCCCGGTCACCCCGGAGGTCTACGAGCAGATGCGGCACTCGGCCGACGCGGGGGTCGCCGAGTTCCTCGACCTGCCCTACGTCAAGCCCAACACGCTGGGGAACTCTCGCATGCTGCTCGAGTTGTAAAAGCCTTTCGATACCTAACATTCGCCCGTTAGAGGGTTACGTAAACGTCTGTGGCCAGGCGTAATTGATCAGGGGTCCGCATCGGGCGGGCCCCGTATGCGGACAAGGAGATCGCGTGGCCACGTCAACCCTGCGTCGTGTAGCCCAAGCGTTCGTCACCACCATCGCGGTGATCGGCACCCTGTTCATCGGCGTCGGCACCGCCCAGGCGGCGCTCGATCCCGCCCAGCTCCGGGCGGTGACCGACCAGTACCTGCACAGCACCAGCCTCAGTGGGTTCCAGACCGTGCGGGCCCAGCAACCCCACAGCGGCCAGCTCGACTGGTCCTCCGACGGCTGTTCCAACTCGCCGGACAACCCGTTCGGCTTCAACCTCGTGCGCGCCTGCTACCGGCACGACTTCGGCTACCGCAACTACAAGAAGCAGGGCCGGTTCACCGAGGCCAACCGGCTGACGATCGACAACCGGTTCAAGTCCGACATGTACACCATCTGCGACGGAAACTGGGCCTGCAACCGCTTCGCCGACGTCTACTACGCCGCCGTACGCCAGTTCGGCTAGGCAGCCCGCCTGAGCTGGCTGGGGCGGTCGCGGCCGCCCCAGCCAGCGAGCTAGCAGTCGCCGCCGGTCGCGCGGCCGGCGAGGCGGTCGGCGACCCAGCCGGTGACCGCCGGACTCATCAGCGCGGCGGTGGTGAAGTGCGCACCGGTGTTGGTCTGCCAGTACGTCACGTTGGCGCCGTCGCCGCACCAGTCGGCCCGCAGGTTGACGCTCACCTCGACCGGCAGGATCTCGTCGCCGTTGGAGTGGTAGAGCAGCACCGGCGCCTGGGGCGTGGCGCCGCCGAGGTTCTGCTCGTCGACCCTGGCGCTCCACTCCGGCCGGGCGAGCACGTCCTCGGTGGTGTAGTCGGCCATCCTGGTGCCGGCGTACTTGGACAGCTCGTCGGTGCAGTCGTCGGCGACGTCGGCGAACGCGACCCGGCCGGCGTCGTTCAGGTACGGCGCGAGGTCCAGCTCCGGGTAGGTGACGTCCATGCCGAAGCCCGCAGCCATGACCAGCCCGACGTTGTCCCCGCCGTCGTTGTGGTCGGCCACCGTCTTCAGGTTCGCCGGCGGGGCGCCGACGGCGTAGGCGGCGATGTTCAGCTCCGGGGCGTAGCTCGGCGCGAGCTGCGCGGCCCAGCCGGCGGCGTGTCCGCCCTGGGAGTACCCGACGATCGCGACGTCGGTCGATGGCGAGAGCCCGGTGCCGGGCAGGCGCAGCGCGGCGCGGACCGAGTCCAGCGTGGCGTTCCCCTCGGCGCGGCCGGCGATGTAGGTGTGGTCGCCCGGCGTGCCGATGCCCTCGTAGTCGGTGATCGCCACGGCGTAGCCGCGGGTCGCGTACTGGTGGATCAGCAGGCCCTCGGTCTCGTCGCCGGCCTCGAGGTGGCGGGAGGGCGCGCACTGGTCGCCGAGGCCGTGGGTGCCGGGCGCGTAGCCGACGACCGGCGTGTCGGCGTTGGCCCCGCGCGGCACGATCACCGTGCCGCTGACCGTGATCGGCTGCCCGGTGGACGAGGTCGAGGTGTAGGTGATCAACCAGGTGCGGGCGTAGAAGAAGCCCGGTGCGCTGACCGCGCGGGCGGTGACCACGTCGCCCGGCGCGGCGACGGCAACAGGTTCGGCCACCGCGGCCGGCGCGGCGAATCCCAGTGCCACGAACAGGATCCCGGCGAGTACTCGACGCATTTAACTGTCCCCTCTGACAGTTGGTTCAGACCACCTCACCGTAACGGCCCGATCACAACTGGTAAAGGTTCTTATCGAATGTTCGGCCGGTTGCTCAGTCGTCCTCGTCCGGGTCGGGGCCGCCGCCGCGGATGAGGTACAGCACGCTGTCCAGCTCGTCGGGCTTGATCAGCACGTCGCGGGCCTTGGAGCCCTCCGACGGGCCGACCACGCCCCGGCTCTCCAGCAGGTCCATCAGCCTGCCCGCCTTCGCGAAGCCGACCCGCAGCTTGCGCTGCAACATCGACGTCGACCCGAACTGCGAGGTGACCACCAGCTCCGCGGCCTGCAACAACACGTCGAGGTCGTCGCCGATGTCCTCGTCGATCTCCTTCTTCTCGCCGGCCTTCGCGGCCGTCACGCCCTCGGTGTACTCCGGCTGCGCCTGCTCCTTGACCGACGAGACGATCGCGTTGATCTCCTCGTCGGTGATGAACGCGCCCTGGACCCGCACCGGCTTGGACGCGCCCATCGGCAGGTACAGGCCGTCGCCCATGCCGATCAGCTTCTCCGCGCCCGGCTGGTCGAGGATGACCCGCGAGTCGGTCAGCGACGAGGTCGCGAACGCCAGCCGGGAGGGCACGTTCGTCTTGATCAGACCGGTCACCACGTCGACCGACGGGCGCTGGGTGGCCAGCACCAGGTGGATGCCGGCGGCGCGCGCCTTCTGCGTGATCCGCACGATCGCGTCCTCGACGTCGCGCGGCGCGGTCATCATCAGGTCCGCCAGCTCGTCGACGATGGCCAGGATGTACGGGTAGGGCCGGTACTCCCGCTCCGAGCCCGGCGGCGCGGTGATCTCGCCGGAGCGGACCTTCTTGTTGAAGTCGTCGATGTGGCGCACCCGGTTGGCCTGCATGTCCTGGTAGCGCTGCTCCATCTCCTCGACCAGCCAGGTCAGCGCGGCCGCGGCCTTCTTCGGCTGCGTGATGATCGGCGTGATCAGGTGCGGGATGCCCTCGTAGGGCGTCAGCTCCACCATCTTCGGGTCGATCAGGATCATCCGGACCTCGTCCGGGGTGGCCCTGGCCAGCAGCGACACCAGCATCGAGTTGACGAAGCTCGACTTGCCGGAGCCGGTGGAGCCGGCGCACAGCAGGTGGGGCATCTTCGCCAGGTTCGCGGTGACCATGTGGCCCTCGATGTCCTTGCCGAGGCCGATCACCATCGGATGGGTGTCCTTGACCGCGGTGGCCGAGCGCAGCACGTCGCCGAGGCGGACCATCTCCCGGTCGGAGTTGGGCACCTCGATGCCGACCGCCGACTTGCCGGGGATGGGGGCCAGCAGCCGGACGTTGTCGGTGGCCACCGCGTAGGCGATGTTCTTGGTCAGCGCGGTGATCTTCTCGACCTTCACGCCGGGGCCGAGCTCGACCTCGTAGCGGGTCACCGTCGGGCCCCTGGTGAAGCCGGTGACCTGCGCGTCGATCGAGAACTGGTCCAGCACGCCGGTGATCGCCTCGATCATCGTGTCGTTGGCGCGGCTGCGGGCCTTGGGCGGGTCGCCGCCGGCGAGCAGGCCGGGGTCGGGCAGCGTGTAGTCGCCGTCGACCACGCGGGTCAGCGCGAGCTGGCCGGTCTGCTCCTTGGCCGGCGGGTTCTCCTTGACCTGCTCCGGGCGCACGCTGGGCTTCTTGCGCCGCGGCGGCGGGGGCGGCGGCTCCTCGGGTGGTTCGAGCGCCAGCTGTTGGGCCTCGGCTGGCGGCTCCTCGGCCATGGTGGCCTGGCGGCGGCGGGACGGGCGGCGCAGCCGGGTCTCGGCGGCCGGGGTGTCCTCCTCCTCAGTGCCGGGCAGGTCGAGGCCCTCGCCGTCGAGGTAGTCCTCGTCGTCCTCCGGCTCAAGGCCCAGCTCGCGCAGCCGGGTCGGGATGTCGCGGAAGCGGGTGCCGGTGAACACGAGCACGCCGAAGCCGAGCACGAGCACCAGCAACGGGATGGCGACCCAGGTCGTCACGCCCTTGGCGAGCATGCCGCCGGAGGCGTAGCCGAGCGCGCCACCGGCGTACATCCGGCCGTCGTTGTCCTCCGGCAGGTCGCTGAACACGTGCAGGATGCCGAGGAAGGCCATGGCGAACAGCAGCGTGCCGACCACCAGCCGCGGCCGTTTGTCCGGCTGCGGGTCCGAACGCATCAGCGCGATGCCGATCACCAGCAGCACCATGGGCAGCGCCATCGCCGCCGCGCCGGCCGTCGAGCGCGCGCCGACCTCCAGCCAGCGACCGATCGGGCCGGCCGCCTTCCACCAGATCCCTGCGCCGGCGATCACGCCGATGGCGATCAGCGCGAAGGCGATCCCGTCCCGGCGGTGGGCCGGGTCCAGCTCCTTGGTGCGCCCGACCGTCCTGGCCAGCCCGCCGACGCCCTTGGCCAGCAGGTTCCAGCCACCGCGCAGACCGCGGGCCAGAGTGTGCGTGACCCCGGCCTTGCGCTTGGGGGCCGGGCGGGCGGCGGGCTTGCGGGCGGCGGCGGTACGGGTGCGCGACGAGGACGCCGAGGAGGTACCGCGAGTCCGGGGCGACGGGGACGGCCTGGTCGACTTGGTCGAACTGGTGGTCTTGGTGGACTTGGTCGACGATCGAGCGCTACCGCTACGGCCACCGCTGCTGCCCTTGGACGACTTCGAGGCTGCTGTCCGGTTCGCCATGTCCGACACGGTAGTCCGCCCTCACCACACACGTCACTCCTGCCACACGGGCATCGGCAAGGCCATTCGCGGTGAATCCCGGGTAACCGGGGCCGGCGTCTTGTGGCCCACGTCTTCACTGCCGGACGGGACCATGCGATGCTCCGGCACATGGTCGCGCTGTTTCGCCGCTTAACCGAGCCGACACGCCGGAAGGAGGGTGCCGCCCGCGTCTCCCCGGTCTGGTTCGCCATGACCCAGGTGGATCGCGCGCTCGTCCGGCTGGTCGGCCGGATCGAGATCACCGGCACCATCCCGCCCGACTTCCGGGACCGTCCCGGACTGATCGCGGCCAACCACATCGGCATGTTCGACCCGTTCGTGCTGACCGCGGCACTGCGTAAGTCCGGGGTCAACCCCAGGTTCGTGCTGACCGCGGGGCTGCTCGACGCGCCCGTGGTCGGCTGGGGGCTGCGCCAGGGCGGGTCCATCCGGGTGGACCGGGGCAAGAGCAACGTCATCGAGGCGTTCGCGCGGACTACCGAGGCGCTGCAGTCGGCGTCCGGGCCGATGCTCGTCTACCCGGAGGGCCGGATCAGCCGCGAGCCAGGCTTGTGGCCCGAGCGCGGCAAGACCGGGGTCGCCAGGATGGCGCTCGCGGCCAAGGCGCCGGTGATGACGATCAGCCAGTGGGGCGCGCACGAGGCGATGTACTGGGGCAGCGAGCGGGTCAACGGCGTGCGGGACGTGCTGCCCATGGTGGGGTCGGCGCTGCGCGCGATCCGCGACCGGCCGGTGTTCCGGGTGCACTTCGGCCCGCTGGTCGACCTCGGTGACCTGTCCCAGAGCACGCCGGGCGACGCGGTGAAGGCGCACGGCCGGATCATGCGCGCGATCACCGACAACCTGGTTCCGCTGCGCACCGACGAGCCGGACACCCCGCGCTTCCACGACCCGACCCGGCCGACCGACAGCACCAGCCCCTGGCGGCCGTAGGTCCTCACGGGCGAAGGGCTCTGGTGGGGATCGCGGCGCCGGTGCGGGCCGGGTTCAGCACGAACAGCGTCGAGTACTTGCGGACGTTCGGGGTGTCCATGAACAGCCGCTCGGAGATCTCGTTGTGGTTGGCCATCCCGGCCGCGGCCAGCACCACCACGTAGTCCCACTCGCCGTACACCTCGTAGACCTGCTGCACCTCGGGCGCGGCGAGCAGCCGCCGCTGGAAGGCCTCGTGCAGCCGGCGCGACTCGCGTTCCATCCCCACCAGGCACACGGCGAGCACCAGGTCCGGGCTGAACCTCGGGTCGAGCACGGCCGCCGTCCTGGCCAGCAGGCCGGAGGTGCGGTAGCGCTCCACCCGCCGCTGCACCGCGCTTGGCGACAATCCGACGATCTCGCCGAGCGCGCTGAGCGTGCGGCCGGCGTCGGCCTGCAGCTCGTCGAGCAGCCGGTAGTCGATCTCATCCAGGGTGAGCTTGCGCACGCAAAAATCTTGCGTCAGCGCGGGAGAAAATTCAATCGCGACGCGCCGCCGCTGACATAGCCTGCGAACGGAGAACTCCCTGCCACGGAAGGGCCACCGGCCGCATGACGATCACCGGCACGACCACAAACGGCGATCGTGCGACCAGTGATTCGAGAACGATGGTTAGGCGGCGGGGCACGCTGCTCGTGCTGGCGGCGTCGTTCTGCTTCGGCACCTCGGGCGTGCTGGCCAAACCCGCGATGGACGCCGGGCTGAGCCCCCAGCAGGTCGCCAGCGCGCGCATCGCGCTGGCCGCGCTGGCACTGCTGCTGGCCGTCGGGCTGGTCCGGCCGGCGCTGCTGCGGGTCCGCCGGTCGGACCTGCGGCTGCTCGCCGGCTACGGGCTGGTCGGGGTGGCCGGGGTGCAGCTGTTCTTCTTCGCCGCGGTGGCCAGGATCCCCATCGGCATCGCGATGCTGCTCGAGTTCACCTCGCCGATCCTGGTCGCGCTGTGGGTGCGGTTCGTGCGCCGCACGATCCTGCCGGCGCGGATGTGGGTCGGCACCGTGCTCGCGTTGGCCGGGCTCGCCATGGTCGCCCAGGTCTGGCAGGGCCTGCGGCTGGACACGATCGGCCTGCTCGCCGGGATCGCGGCGGCGCTGTGTGCCGCGGCCTACTTCCTGCTCGGCGAGCACGGGATGAACTCGCTGTCCCCGATCGGCATGGTCACCTGGGGCATGGTCGTCGGCGCGGTCGCGGTCGCGGTCATCGCGCCGCCGTGGTCGCTGCCGCCGGACCTGCTGGTCGCGGGCGCCGACCTCGGCGCGTGGCGGGTGCCGGTGTGGAGCCTGCTGGTCGCCTGCGCGGTGGTCAGCACGGCCGTCGCCTACCTGCTCTCGATCACCGCGTTACGGCACATGCCGGCCAACGTGGTCAGCGTGCTCGCGCTGTGCGAACCGGTCGTGGCCACCGCACTGGCCTGGCTGCTGCTCGGCCAGACCCTCACCCCCGTGCAGCTGGTCGGCGCCGCCGTCCTGCTCGCCGGCGCCACCCTGGTCCAGCTGGCCGACCGGCCACGCTGACGACTCCTGGGTCAGCAGCCGCAGCGCGTCCTCGGCACCGATGTCGTTGGGGGTGTAGATCTCCAGCCGGTGGTCGAGGCTGTCCGGCTGGTGCCAGACCTGGTAGGTGACGCTCGCCGCGCCGACGGTGGGGTGGCGCAGGTGCATGTCGCCGACGGTGCACTCGGCGACGGTGCCGGTGGCCCACATGGTGGCGAACTCGTCGCTGCGCATGGCCAGCTCCCCGATCAGCTCGGCCAGGCGCGCGTCGGTCGGGAACCGGCCCGCGGTGAGCCGGAGGTAGGCGACGTGGCTGCGCGCGAGCTCGTCCCAGTTGCGGTACAGGTCGCGGACCAGGGGGTCGAGGAAGAACATCCGGGGCATCGACGGCCGCCGCTCCCGGTCCCCCGGCGCGTCGAAGGCGAGGTGTCCGGCGAACAGCGCGTGGCCGGTGCGGTTCCACGCCAGCACGTCTCCCCGGCGGCCGAGGACGATCGCCGGGGTGATCTCGTCGAGCGACTCCAGCAGGGCCAGGACACGGGCGTGCGGGATCTCCTGGGGTGGTTCGGACAGCCCGGGGTCGGCGGGCGGTCGCGCGAGGTTGCGCAGGTGGGTCGCCTCGATCTCGGTGAGCCGCAACACTCTGGCGATGGCGCCGAGCACCTGCGCGGAGGCGGATTCGGCCTGTCCCTGCTCCAGGCGCGTGTAGTAGCCGGCGCTCACCCCCGCGAGCTGGGCGAGCTCCTCGCGGCGCAGGCCGGGGACCCGGCGCGCGGTCCCGTAGGAACGCAGCCCGATCTCGGCCGGCGTGATCCGAGCACGACGACTCCTCAGGAACGCGCCGAGGGTCTCCACGACCTCGAGCGTAGGCGGCGCGGTGGCGCCGTGGGTGCACCTGCTGGGTGTACCCACGGCACGGGGATGGCTGTTGTGCTGACCGTCGCCAAGCGTGGACGCCATGTCCACATCGCACCCGACGACCGCCACCCGCCGTTCCTGGCTGGGGCTGCTGGCGCTGCTCGGGCCCGTCCTGCTGGTGTCGATGGACGGGTCGATCCTGTTCCTGGCCATGCCTCGGATCAGCCAGGCGCTCACGCCGACCGCGGACCAGGCGCTGTGGATCCTGGACAGCTACGGCTTCGCCGTCGGGTCCCTGCTCATCACCTTCGGCAGCGTCGGTGACCGGTACGGCCGGCTTCGGCTGCTCATGGTCGGTGCGGTGGTCTTCGGCATCGGGTCCGCGGCGGCCGCTTTCGCGCCCACCCCCGAGTTGCTCATCGCCGCGCGCGCACTCATGGGGGTGGCCGGCGCGACCCTGCTGCCCTCCGCGCTGGCGGTGCTGAGCGAGCTGTTCGCGGACCCGCGACGCCGGGCGCGGGCCATCGGCATCTTCGCCGCGGCCTACGCGTTCGGCTTCGCGATCGGCCCGGTGGTCGGCGGCGTCCTGCTGGAACAGTTCTGGTGGGGGTCGGTCTTCCTGGTCAACCTGCCCGTGATCGCCGGGTTCCTGGTCGTCGCGCCGGTGCTGCTCAGTGAGGTGCGCGCGACCCGGCCCGGCCGCGTGGACGTGCTCAGCGTGGTGAGCTCCTCGGTGGGTCTGCTGCTCACCGTCTACGGCCTCAAGCACGCGGCGACCGACGGACTCTCGGCCGTCGCCCTGCTCACCGGCCTCACCGGGCTGGCGTTGCTCGGGTGGTTCGCCCGGCGACAGCGCGGCCTGGCCCACCCGCTGGTGGACTTCTCGCTGTTCCGCGACCGGGTCTTCACCGTCGCGATCATCAGCGCGCTGCTGCCGCTGGCCGCGTGGTCGGCGACCGCCTACCTGGCCGGCAGCTATCTGCAGTCCGTGCTCGACCTCTCCGTCCTGCGGACCGCGTTCCTCGCGCTGCCCGGGGCCATCGTGCTGACCGCCACCTGCGTGGTGGTGCCGATGGTGGCCGACCGGGTCGGCCGGCGAGCCATCCTGATCAGCTGCCACCTCGCCATCGCGGCCGGACTGCTCCTGCTGCTGCCGGCGACGATCGACGGCGGTGTCGGCTGGTACGTCGCGTCCACGGTCATCGCCGGCGTCGGCTACGGCATCTCCTTCGCCGTCGTCGCGGACACCGCCGTCGGCGCCGTGCCGACCGAACGCGCCGGCTCGGCCGCCGCGATCTCCGAGACCGGCAACGAGATCGGCACCGCGCTCGGGATCGCGGTGTTCGGCTCACTCGCCGCGGTGATCTTCCGGCTCCATGGTCCTGACCTGGCGCCCACCCTGCACGAGACCCGCCAGCTCCCTGGCCTGGCCGCCGAGACCATCGACCAGGCGAAGGCCGCGTTCGTCACCGGCCTGCACGTGGCCGCCGTCGTGGCCAGCCTCCTGCACCTGGCCCTCGGCGTCCTCGCGCTGCGCTGGCTCCCCAGGGTCAACCGCCCTGAATGCCCCATTCAGGACGGTGAACGTCGCCAATGACCCATTCAGGGCATCGGGCTAGACCGGGATGACGGTCGGCACGATCATCGGGCGTCGGCGGTAGGTGTCGGCGACCCAGCGGCCGACCACCCGGCGCACCGACTGCGCGATCCGGTGGGTGTCGGTGATGCCCTCGCTCTCGGTGTGCGACAGCTCCATCTCCACCAGCGCCAAGGCCTGGTCGAGCGCCTTGGGGTCGTCGGAGAACCCGCGCCCGGAGATCGTCGGCGGGCCAAGCGCCCGGCCGGTCGTGGAGTCGACCGCGACGGTGATCGCGATGAAGCCGCCCTCGCCGAGGATCAACCGGTCCGACAGGGTCGACTCGCCGACGTCGCCGACCGACAGGCCGTCGACATAGACATGGCCGACCTCGACCCGGCCGCTGATCCGCGCCCGGCCGTCGATCAGGTCCACCATCACGCCGTCCTCGGCCAGCACGACGTTCTCCGCCGGCACCCCGGTGGCCACCGCCAGCGCCGCGTTCGCCCGCAGGTGACGCCACTCGCCGTGCACCGGCATCACGTTCGACGGCCGCACCGCGTTGTACAGGAACAACAACTCCCCCGCCGACGCGTGCCCGGACACGTGCACCCGCGCGTTGCCCTGGTGCACCACCGACGCCCCGAGCCGCACCAGCCCGTTGACCACGCCGAACACCGCGGTCTCGTTGCCGGGGATCAGCGAGCTGGCGAGCACGACGGTGTCGCCGGGACGGATGCCGATCTGGCGGTGCTCGCCGCGCGCCATCCGCGACAGCGCCGAGAGCGGCTCGCCCTGCGAGCCGGTCGACACGAACAGCACCTGCCCCTCGGGCAGCGCCATCGCCTCGTCCAGGTCGACGACCAGGCCGTCGGGCACCCGCAGCAGGCCCAGATCGGTGGCGATGCCCATGTTGCGCACCATCGACCGCCCGACCAGCGCGACCCGGCGCCCGTGCGCCTGGGCCACGTCGAGCACCTGCTGCACCCGGTGCACGTGGCTGGCGAAGCAGGCGACGATCACCCGCTGGTCGGCGCGGGTGATCACGCTGTCCAGCACCGGGCCGATCTCCCGCTCGGACATCACGAAGCCGGGCACCTCGGCGTTGGTGGAGTCGACCAGGAACAGGTCGACCCCCTCGTCGCCGAGGCGGGAGAAGCCCGCGATGTCGGTCAGCCTGCCGTCCAGCGGCAGCTGGTCCAGCTTGATGTCGCCGGTGTGCAGCACCAGCCCGGCCGGCGTGCGGATGGCGACCGCCAGCGCGTCCGGGATCGAGTGGTTGACCGCGAAGAACTCACAGTCGAAGTCGCCGTAGACCGCCCGGCCGCCCTCG
The DNA here is from genome assembly GCF_054779715.1 of Actinophytocola sediminis. Taxonomy (NCBI): domain Bacteria; kingdom Bacillati; phylum Actinomycetota; class Actinomycetes; order Pseudonocardiales; family Pseudonocardiaceae; genus Actinophytocola; species Actinophytocola sediminis. The sequence continues at coordinate 38,575 of NZ_BAAGXS010000036.1, forward strand.
ACCACCTCGACCAGTTTGGGCGTCAGCCGGTGCTCGCGGCACTTCGCGGCCACCAGCGCGAGGGTGAAGCGGGAGCCGACGACCGGCAGGTCGGGTCGTTGGCGCAGCAGGAAGGGCACCGCGCCGATGTGATCCTCGTGCCCATGGGTCAGCACGATCGCGTCGATGTCGTCCAGCCGGGGCTCGATGGCCCGGAAGTCCGGCAGGATCAGGTCCACGCCCGGCTGCTGGTCCTCGGGGAACAGCACCCCGCAGTCGACGATCAGTAACCGTCCGCCGTACTCGAACACGGTCATGTTGCGGCCGATCTCGCCGATCCCGCCGAGCGCCACGATCCGCAGGCCACCCTCGACCAACGGGCCTGGCTGCGCCAACTGTCCGGCCGTCACTGATGCACCTGCCCGGCGCTGGTGTGGGTGGTGGTGGCGACGTAGGCGGCCGCGGCATCGGCCCGCGCCACCCGCGCGGCGTCCACGTTGGACGGCGGCACCTCGGTCAGCGGCACGCCCGCGTCGGCCAGGTCGCTGGCGATCAGCGCGTTCTGCTCGTCGGTCGTCGGGGGTAGCGGCAGTCTGGGTTCGCCGACGTCGTACCCGCGGGCGCGCAGCGCGGCCTTCGCGAACAGCACCCCGCCGACCCTGCCCTGGGCCCGCAGCACCGGCAGCAGGCCACGGTGCACGGTGCGCGCGGTGCTCACGTCACCGTTCTCGTAGGTCTCCAGCATGCGCCGCAGTCTGCCGGCCACCACGTGCCCGATGACGCTGACGAACCCGACCCCGCCGATCGACAGCCACGGCAGGTTCAGCGCGTCGTCGCCGGAGTAGTAGGCCAGGTCGGTGCTCGCGATGACCTCGCTGCCGGCGAACAGGTCGCCCTTGGCGTCCTTCACGCCCCGGATCCGCGGATGCTCGGCCAGCCTGCGCAGGGTGTCGACCTCGATCGGGATGACCGAGCGCGGCGGGATGTCGTAGAGCATGTTCGGCAGCTCGGTGGCGTCGGCGACCGCGGTGAAGTGCGCGAGTAGCCCAGCCTGCGGGGGCCGCGAGTAGTACGGGGTGACCACCAGCAGCCCGTGCGCGCCCGCCTGCTCGGCCTCGCGGGCCAGCTGCACGGAGTGCTCGGTGTTGTAGGTGCCGACCGCGGCCACGATCGTGGCCCGGTCGCCAACCGCGTCGGTCACCGCGCGCACCAGGTCGGCCTTCTCGCCGTCGCTGGTGGTCGGCGACTCACCGGTGGTCCCGTTGACCACCAGGCCGTCGTTGCCCAGGTCAACCAGGTGATTGGCGATTCGCCCGGCCGCGTCCAGATCGAGCTTGCCGTCGGGATCGAAGGGGCTGACCATCGCGGTGAGCACCTGGCCGAACGGCCTACCCGGTTTCGCGGTCGGACACATGTTCATGGCCCTAGACGCTACCCCGGAAGCCAATTGCTTATCACTTCGACGCGATGTAGTCCTCGGTCAGCTGTTTGTCCTGCGCGTCGCGCAGCACACAGTAGGTCGACCGGTATTCCTCCCCCCATGCCTTTCTCGACGGCACGACCGCCTGATAGCGCAGTTTCTGCTTGTCGGCGTCGGACCCGACCACCCACTCGGAGTCGAACACCATCGTGCAGTACCGCTCGGTGTAGCGGGCGAGGACGTCCACACCGGGGTAGCTCGGGTCGGGGTAGTCGTCGGACTCGTCGGGCACGCTCATCGACCAGCCCTGTTGGTAGACCTGCAGGTCGTGCGGCTCGGTGCACTCGACGTTGCCCGAGATCCGCCGCCCCTGCTCGATCCGGCCGTTCAGGCAGCCGCCCTCCGGGGATTCGTTCCAGGTGAACTCCGGCAGCGTCGCGTCGTCATCGCCGTAGGTGACGGTCGCGTCCATCGCCGCCGGCCGCTCGGTCTCCGCCGGGCCGCCGAAGGCCCGGTCGGTCAGGAACCCGGCGGCGAACATGGCCACCGCCAGCCCGGCCGCCATGCCGATGAGCGGCCCCCGGCGCGGGCCCCGGACCGGGCCGGCGAGGTGTCTGGTCGACCCGGCGGGCGCGGCGTGGAGCTGGGTGGCCTGGCCGGTGATCCCCCCTGGCGGGGTGAAGGTGGCCTGGGCGAGCAGGCCGCGGACCTGCTCGACCGACAGCCGCGCCTCGGGCACGGTGTTCAGCAGCCCCATGATCACCGACGCCAGCGGCCCCTGCGACCGGGTCAGGTACGGCACCTCGCTGACGATCGCGTGCATGGTCGCCGCGGTGGACGAGCGCTCGAACGGCGAATGCCCCTCGACCGCGAAGAACAGCACCGCGCCCAGCGCCCACAGGTCCGAGGCGGCCTTGGCCTCCGCGCCCTTGATCCGCTCCGGCGGCATGAAGCTCGGCGAGCCGATCAGCACGCCGCTGGTGGTCAGCTTGGGGTCGTCGGTGGACTGCGCGATGCCGAAGTCGGTCAGCTTCACCCGCCCGTTGGCCAACACCATGATGTTCGACGGCTTGACATCGCGGTGCACGATGCCCGCCGCGTGCGCGGCCTCCAGCGCGGACAACAGCTGCTCGGCCAACCGGGCCACCGCGTCCTGGGACAGCGGCCCCTGCCGGGACACCACGTCGGTCAGCGTGGCGGCCTCGAGCAACTCCATCACGATGAACGTGTTGCCGGCCTCCTGCACCACGTCGTACACCGTGACCACGGCCGGGTCGTTGAGCCTGCCGGCCGCCCGCGCCTCGCGCAGCACCCGCTCCTCGAGCACCTGCCGCTCCGCCGGCGGGACCCCGGCTGGCAGGTGCACCTCCTTGACCGCCACCCGCCGGCCGATCATCCGGTCCTCGGCCAGCCAGACGACCCCCATGCCGCCGCGGCCGATCTCCTGGAGCAGCGCGTAACGGCCGGCGACCAGTCGTTGGCCGACCGGCTGCTCCTGCCGCACGGTGTTCTCGAGCTCTTCGGTCACCTCGACCTCCTCCTGCCCATGTGTCTCCGACCAGGCAGCAGGATCTCAGGTTCCAGTCAATCGTGGACGGGCGGTCACAGACTCCGGTTGAGCTCACGCAGCGTGGCGAGCGCGGCCTGCTCGCCGTCGAAGGTCAGCCGCACCTGGTCACGGCCGAACGCCCACAGCAGCAGCTCCCCCGGCTCGCCGCTGACGACCACGGTGTTCGGGCCGCGCCGCGCGACCGCCTCGACGCCGTCCGGCCGGCGCAGCACCACCCCGACCGGGCTGCGCCGCAGCGTCATCTTCCCCGCCCTGGCGACCCCGGCCCAGGTGGCGGCGTCGCGGGCGCGGTCGGCGGGGCGGGGCTCCCAGTCCGGCTGCGCGCGCCGGACGTCCTCGTGGTGCACGTACAGCTCGACGGAGTTGACCAGCTTGTCCAGCAGCGGGATCCGGGTCGGCGACAGCGCCGGTGGTCCGGTGCGCACCAGCGTGACGAGCTCGGCCCACGGCCGGCGGGCGATGCCGTCCTGGATCCGCTTGGTGCGCCCGGCCAGCGCCGAGAACAGGATGCCGGGCGCCGCGTCCAGCCTGCGCTCCCGGAGCACGAGGTGGGCCGCGAGGTCGCGGGTGCGCCAGCCGGTGCACAGGGTCGGCTCGTCCGGGCCGAGCGTGGTGAACAGATCGCAGAGCGCGGCACGCTCATCGGTGGAAACCGCCATGTACCGAGCCTAGCCATGGCCAGGCGGTCACTCCTGCTGGAGGAGCTGGGTCTGCTCGAGCTGGCCGCCGTTCTGGCTGGTGAGCACGCACTTGATCGCCCGGTCGCCGCCGTCGGTGGAGTCGTCGTTGGCCGCGTCGTCCCACGACTTGCTGGACGGCAGCAGCGTCGAGTAGCGCAGCTCCACCGCCTTGTCCCGGTTGGCCACCAGGTCGCTGGCGAACACCATCGCGCAGGTCGCCTCGGCGTAGCGGGTCAGCACGTCCTCGCCGAGGTAGTCGAGGTCGCTGGTGTCGAACACGTCCACCTCCACCACCTCGAACTCGTGCGGCTCGGCGCAGTCGGTCCGGCTGCTGGACGGGAAGCGCTTGCCGGCCGCCAGCTCCGCGGCCGAGCACTCCTCGTCGTCGATCGCGAACTCCTCGATCTGGCCACCGCGGCCGTAGGTCATGGTCGGGCCCTTGGCCGGGTCGACCGCCTCGGCGTTGATCGCCTGCGCGGTGAACCAGCCGCCGGCCAGCCCGGCGAGCAACATGCCGACCAGCCCGACGAGCACCCACTTGCGGCCGCCCCGCGCCGGCGGGTGGCCGAGCAGGGCCGGCGCGGCGTAGGTGACGCCCGGTCCCATCGCCCTGGTGCCCGCGGGCGGGGTCGCGTTCGCGTGCGCGAGCAGGCCGCGGACCTGGTCGACGGACAGCCGCGCCTCGGGCACGGTGTTCAGCAAGCCCATGATCACCGACGCCAGCGGCCCCTGCGAGCGGGTCAGGTAGGGCACCTCGTTGAGGATGGCGTGCATGGTCGCCGCGGTGGACGACCGCTCGAACGGCGAGTGCCCCTCGACCGCGAAGTAGAGCACCGCGGCCAGCGCCCACAAGTCCGAGCCGGGGTCGGCCTCGCCGCCGCGGATCCGCTCGGGCGCGATGTAGCTCGGCGAGCCGACGAGCACGCCGCTGGTGGTCAGCCGAGGGTCGTCGGTGGACTGCGCGATGCCGAAGTCGGTCAGCTTCACCCGCCCGTTGGCCGACACCATGATGTTGGAGGGTTTGACGTCCCGGTGCACGATGCCCGCGGCGTGCGCGGCCTCCAGCGCGGACATCAGCTGCTCGGCCAGCCGGGCGACCGCGTCCTGGGGCAGCGGCCCCTGCTGGGCGACGATCGCGGACAGGGTCGGCGCCTTGATCAGCTCCATCACGATGAACGTGTTGCCGGCCTCCTGCAGCACGTCGTACACGGTGACCACGGCCGGGTCGTTGAGCCTGCCGGCCGCCCGCGCCTCGCGCAGCACCCGCTCCTCCAGGACCAGCCGCTCCTCGGGCGGCACCCCGGCGGGCAGGTGCAGCTCCTTGATGGCGACCTGCCGGCCGATCATCCGGTCCTCGGCGAGCCAGACGATGCCCATGCCGCCGCGGCCGATCTCCTGGAGTACCGCGTACCGACCGGCGATCACGCGCTGGTACGTCACCTGTTCGGGCTGCTGGGTCACCCGCAGGATGCTACTGCGCGCGACACTGGCGGGATGGCGGCGTGGATTCTGCACGTGGATCTCGACCAGTTCATCGCGGCGGTCGAGGTGCTGCGGCGACCGGAGCTGCGGGACCGGCCGGTGGTCGTCGGCGGCACCGGCGACCCGACCCAGCGGGCGGTCGTGGCCACCGCCTCCTACCAGGCGCGGGAGTTCGGCGTGCACTCCGGCATGCCGTTGCGGCTGGCCGCGCGCAAGTGCCCGGCGGCGGTCTTCCTGCCGCACGACCCGCCCGCCTACGACGCCGCCTCGGCCGAGGTGATGGCCACGCTGCGGGAGTTCGACGCGGTGGTCGAGGTGCTCGGCTGGGACGAGGCGTTCCTCGGCGTGCGCACCGAGGACCCGGAGGCGGTCGCGGGCGACATCCAGCGGGCCGTGCTCGACCGGACCCGGCTGCACTGCTCGGTCGGCGTCGGCGACAACAAGCTGCGCGCCAAGCTCGCCACCGGGTTCGCCAAGCCGGCCGGAATCTACCGGCTGACCAGGGAAAACTGGGCCGAGGTGATGGGTGAGCTGCCGACAAGAGCGCTGTGGGGCATCGGCGCGAAGACCGCGGCCAAGCTGGCCGGGCTCGGCTTCCACACGGTCCGCGAGCTGGCGGTGGCCGACCCCGAGGTGCTCGCCGCGCGGCTCGGGCCGGCCATGGGCCCCTGGTACCGGACGCTGGCGCTGGGCGCGGGCGGCACCGAGGTCTCGGCCACCCCGTACGTCCCGCGCTCCCGCAGCCGGGAGACCACCTTCCAGCAGGACCTGACCACGCCCGCCGAGATCAGCGCGGCGGTCGTCGACCTCGCCCGGCGGGTGGCGCTGGACGTGGCGGCCGAGGGCAGGCCGGCGGCGCGGGTGGCGGTGAAGGTGCGGTTCGCGCCGTTCTTCACCCACACCCGCAGCAGCACCCTGCCGGCCCCGACCAGCGACGCCGACGAGCTGACCAGGGCCGCCCTCGCCGTGCTCGCCCTGTTCACCGACGACCGCCCGGTCCGCCTCCTCGGCGTCCGAGCCGAGTTCTAGTACACCCAGGCCAACTGCCCTGAATGCCCCATTCGGGACGTTGAACGTCGCCAATGCCTCATTCAGGGCATGGGGACTTCGTGGCCGGCGGCGCGTAGGGCGGCGAGGGCGCGGTCCAGGTCGGCGGCTTTCACCAGTACGTGGTCGGTGTCGTAGGTGGACACCGCGAACAGGCTGACCCCGGCCGCGGCCAGCTCGCCGGCCAACGCGGCCATGATCCCGGTCAGCGCGAAGTCCAGCGGCCCGCGCACCGACAGCAGGCGCCAGCCGTCCTCCCTGGCCTCGGCCTCGGGAGTCAGGCTGGTCGGGCAGACCACGGTCACCCCGTCCTGGGCGCTGACCACCGACACCACGGTCGCGCCGCCGGCGGTGAACAGGCCGGCCGGCGGTGTCGTGCCCGCCGGCAGCCGCGACACCGTGTAGTCGCCGTCGCCGACCTCGATGACCAGCCGCTTCACCAGCTCAGCCCTCGGTGACGAACGGGCTGGACGCGACCTCGGTGCCGTCGGGCAGCGCGGAGATGACGAAGTCGTCGAACACGTTCGCGGCGGCCTTCTGCAGCTCGCGCAGGCACTCGACGGCCAGCTCGCGGATCTCGACGTCGGCGTGCTCGCTGGCGCGCATGGCGACGAAGTGCCGCCACGCCCGGTAGTTGCCGGTGACCACGATGCGGGTCTCGGTGGCGTTGGGCAGCACGGCGCGCGCGGCCTGACGGGCCTGCTTGCGGCGCAGCGTGGCGTTCGGCACGTCGGCGAAGCGCTGTTCGAGCCCGGCGAGCAGCTCGGTGTAGGCGGCGACGCTGGCCTCGGTGGCGGCGAGGAACCTGGCGTGCAGCTCCGGGTCGCCCGCGATGGCCGCCGGCTCCACCATGGCGGCGTCCCGCTCGGGGACGTAGCGCTGGGAGAGCTGGGAGTAGGAGAAGTGCCGGTGGCGGATCAGCTCGTGGGTCAGCGAGCGGGAGATGCCGGTGATGTAGAAGCTCACCGAGCCGTGTTCGAGCACCGACAGGTGCCCGACCTCGAGGATGTGCCGCAGGTACCCGGCGTTGGTCGCGGTCGCCGGGTTCGGCTTCTTCCATGACTGGTAGCAGGCCCGACCGGCGAACTCGGCGAGCGCCTCGCCGCCGTCCGCGTCGGTCGACCATGGCACGTCGGCCGGTGGGAAGAACTCCGTCTTGGCGATCAACTGCACCTTGGGCGACACGGTCTCCGTCATGGTTCGCAGCCTAAACCGGATCCCGGTGACAGCACCGTAATGTCACCCGTTCCTTGACTGATGTCACCTATGACGTCATAGTGGCATCATGGATCTCACACCGTACGTCGCCTCATTGCGGGAGGACCTGACCACGGCTGCCTCCGCCGGCGACGAGAACACCCGGCGCGCGGCCGCGGTGCTGGCCGCCGCGCTGGAACCCGCCGCCCGCCTGGCCATCATGAACGCGCTGTCCGACCTGGCCGCTGAGGTCACCGCCTCGCTCGACGACCACGTCATCGACGTGCGGCTCGACGGCCGGGACGTGCAGGTCGTGGTCACCGGCACCCGGTCGAACCGGGAGCGCCCGCGCGAGCAGGAGCAGGCGCCGCCCCCGCCCAACGACGGCGACATGAGCGGCGACATGAGCCGGATGACGCTGCGGCTGTTCGAGCAGCTCAAGAGCAAGGCCGAGCAGGCAGCGGCCTCCCAGGGCGTCTCGCTGAACACCTTCGTCCAGCAGGCGGTCCAGGGCGCGCTGCACGGCAAGGGCAAGAACCGGGGCCGCGAGTGGGGCGCGCGCTGGGGTGAGTGGCCGAACGAGGGCCGGGGCGACGACTCGTCGTCGCGGGTGCACGGCTGGTACGAGGGCTGAGGAAACCGATGACTGACACGCAGGACACCGAGGGCTCAGAAGAGCTGGTCCGCCAGCAGAGTTTCGAGGTCGACGGTCCGGTCGAGCTCGATCTCGCCACCGGGCCGGGCCGCATCGAGGTACGGCTGGTCGACAGCCCGGGGGTGCACGTCGAGGTGCGGCACGAGCCGCACGGGGGCACGCCGTTCGCCCAGGGGGTGTCGAACCTGATGAACTGGATCGGCTACCAGTTCGGCAACCTCGACCCGGCCGAGGGCAGCCTGCCGGCCGAGGCGGTGCGCCAGACGAGGGTCGACCTCAGCGGCGGCCGGCTGGTCGTGCGCGCGCCAAAGGACATGCACCTGCGCAACGTCGCGGTCGCGGTGTCGGTGCAGGCGCCGCTTGGCAGCCAGGTGGCGGCCAAGACCGGCTCCGGCGACCTCACGGTCACCGGTGCGGCCGGGCGGCTGGAGCTGAACACCGGCTCGGGGCGGATCAGCTCCGACCAGGCCGCCGCGCCGGCGAAGGTCGACACCGGCTCCGGCGTGGTGCGCCTTGGCGCGATGGCGGCCGGCGTGCGGGTCAAGACCGGCAGCGGCGACGTCGAGGTCTCGGCGGTCGGCGGCGCGAGCACGGTGATCACCGGCAGCGGCGACGTCTGGCTCGGCACGGTCGACGACGACGCGCTGGTGCGCACCGGCAGCGGGCACGTCACCATCGCCAACGCGGCGGCCGGCCAGCTCGAACTGCACACCGGTTCCGGCGCGATCCGGATCGGCGTGCGGGAGGGCAACCGGGCCGAGATCGACCTGTCGTCCGGCTCCGGCGAGGTCCGCAGCGACCTCCGACTGTCCACGACCCCACCCGAATCCGCGCCACCCCTCAAGATCCGCGGCCGCTCCGGCTCCGGCGCGGCCCTGGTCACCACCGCCATCGACTGACGCCCACGCGCGGTGCGGACCGCGGCGCCCACATGCGATGAAGGCGTCTCATGCAGTGAAGGGCTCCTTCGCTGCGCCAGCCGCAGCGAAGGAGCCCTTCGCTGCATTACTTCAGTGCGGTCACCGACTGGCCGAGGGGGGCCAACCGGGGGGATGGCGGGCCGGGCGGCGAGGTGTCGCCCGGCCCGCCGCCATTTGCTCAGCGGAGTACCGCGCGCAGGGCGCGGGCCAGTGAGCCGCGGTTCTCGGCCACCACCCCGTCCAGCTCCAGCCAGTCCGCCATCACCGCGAGTTCGGCGGCCAGTTCGGCGGCCACTCTCGGCGCGGAGGTCGTCGCCGCGGCGGACGGCTCGGCGAAGGCGCCGCGCACCCGCAGCACCCCCGCTGCCCGGTCGGCCTTCAGGTCCACCCGCGCCACCAGCTCCCCGTCCAGCAGGAACGGGAACACGTAGTACCCGTACACCCGCTTGGGCTCCGGCACGTAGATCTCGATCCGGTAGTGGAACCCGAAGATCCGCTCGGTGCGCGCCCGTTCCCAGATCAGCGGGTCGAACGGGGCCAGCAGCGCCCGCCCGGACACCCGCCGGGGCGCCCGCGCGTCCACGTGGCGGTAGGCCGGGCTCGGCCACCCGGCCACCTCGACCGGCACCAGCTCCCCCGCCTCGACCAGCTCGGCGACCGCGGTCCGGCTGCGCTCCGGCGGCTTGATCCGGTAGTAGTCGCGCAGGTCGGGCTCGGTGGCGATGCCGTGGGCGATCGCCGCGCGCCTGGTCAGCTCGCGGAACGCCTCCTCGTCGGACACCTGGGTGGCCAGCACCGATGGCGGCAGCACCCGCTCGGGTAAGTCGTAGAGCCGCTGGAAGCCCCGGCGCGCACCGGTGGTCAGCTCGCCGACGGCGAACAGGTACTCACACGCGTGCTTGACCGACGATCGGTTCCACCAGCCGCCGCCCGCGCGCCTGCCGGCGAGGCCCAGCTCCTGCTCCAGCGGGCCGGCGCCGATCGGGCCGAGGTCCTTCACCGCCGCGAGCACGTCGTCCAGCAGCCCGGGCGAGCCGGCCAGCAGGTCGGCGTAGCGCTGCCCGAGCCGCCGCTCGAAGTCGCGCATCCGCCAGCGGAACAGCGGCCAGTCCGCCACCGGCAGCAGGCTCGCCTCGTGCGCCCAGTACTCGACCAACATCCTCGGCCGGCGCGTCGAATGAACCCACGCGGCGTCGTCGACCAGCGCCGCCGGATACGGCCCCAGCCTGCTGAACAGCGGCATGTAGTGCGCCCGCACCGCCACGTTCACCGAGTCGAGCTGGATCAACCGGACCCGCTCCAGCACTCGGCTCAGGTGCCGCCTGGTCACCTCGCCACCTGGGCGAGCGTCGGCGAATCCCTGCGCCGCCAGGGCGATCCGCCGCGCTACCTCGGGCCCGATCATCGACATTCCTCCGAACAAGGTGGCCGGTCAGGTGCGCCGCCGCACCCCGGTGCACGTCACGATCGCACGAACCACCGACAAAACTGACGGCGGTTACTACCCGGCCAGCAGAACCCAACCCAGCACGACCACCGCCACCACCACGACCAGCACGAACACCACGACCATCGCCCGGCTGACCACCGCCCGGCTGACCGGCGTCGGCGGCGCCGGCTCGGGCGCACTCGGCTCCCCCGGAGACCAGGTGCCCCGGCCCGGCTCGTCGTCGTCGGCCGTGGCGGGCGGGGCCTGCGCCGTGCTCGGGCGCCGGGGCGCGGCGGCGACGGTCAGTTGGCTCAGGTCCGCGCGCAGAGCGGCCGCGTCGGGGTAACCGCGGCGCAGGATCGCCAGGAACTCCGCCGACACCGGCGTGTCGCCGAGCAGCGTGGACAGGGTCGCGGTCAGCGCCCGCACGTCGCCTGCCGGTGTCGCCGCGGCGCGGACCGACGCCAGGCCGAAGCCGGCGAGCCCGACCACGCCGTCCGGCCTGACCAGCAGCTCGCTCGCCTCGATACCGCCGTGGGCCAGGCCGAGGTCGTGCGCGGCGACCAGCACGTCGGCGATCCGCTGCCCGAGCTCGGCCACCTCGTCCGGCGGCAGCGGCGAGTCGAGCGAGTCGGTACCCGGCTCCATGACCACATACGGCCGCGCGTCCGCCAGCACCCCGGCGTCGAGCACCGCCACTACGAACGGATGGGCCGACAGCGCCCGGGCGGCCCGGGTGTCCTCGGCGAACCGCTCGCGGTCGACGACCGGCCGGTCGTCGACCTGGATCGCCACCGCACGGTCGTCGGCCAGCCGCCGGGCGCGGTGGACCACCCCGGTCCCGCGCCGGCCGATCACCTCGTGGACCTCGTAGCCGGGGACGTGCACGGCGGAAGCGTACGGCCGCCGAACGGGCTCGGGTAGGTTGCCGGCCATGGCCGAAGCCACCGTGCGCCCCGCCGAACCCACCGACGCCGAGGAGATCGCCAGGATCCAGCTGGAGACCTGGCGGGCGGCCTACACCGACCTGCTGCCCGCCTCGGTGCTGGACGCCCTCGATCCCGCCGAGGCGGCGCTGACCTGGCGACAGACCATCGAGCACGGGCCCGCGCGGGTGTTCGTCGCGGTCGAGGGCGCGTACGTGGTGGGGTTCTGCGCGGCCGGCCCGGCGCCCGAGGAGGAGACCGCCGACGCGGCCGGCACGCCGGCCAAGGACGCGCCGACCGTCGCGCTGGTCAGCACCATGCTGGTGGAACCCCGCTGGGGCCGCCGGGGACACGGCGGGCGACTGCTCGCCTCGGCCGGTCAGGCGATGCTGGACACCGGGTCGACCAGGGGGATCGCCTGGGTGCCGGAGGCGGACAAGGCGTCGGTCGGGTTCCTGGAACGCGCGTCCTGGGTGCGCGACGGCACCGTCCGTACGTTGGACGCCGATGGCCGACCGCTGCGAGAAATTCGGTTGACTGGAACTCTCCGTATCGAACTGACCTGACTTTTGACACGTATAGGTTGTAGATACTCTGTCGGCTGATCCTCGACATCGCTAGGGGTAACACTGGTGGTTGCATGGCTGTGCATCACCCTCGGTATCGCCTTTGGGTCAGCCCTCTTACCGCTGGTCAGCGTCGAGATATTCCTGGTCGGCCTCGCACTTCAGGAACCGCATATTCCCTGGCTCGCGCTCGGCGCGGTGGTGGCCGTCGGCCAGGTCGGCGGCAAGCTCGTGTACTACTACGCCGCCCGCGGCCAGCTGCAGTTACCGGCGTGGATGCATCGCCTGCAACAGCGCAGGCGCGAGCGGCTCCGGCCGATCACCGCGCGGCGAATTCGATGGCAGCTGCGCACCAAGGTCATCCGCGGCTGGGTGGACCGGTTACGGGAGAAATGCCACCGGCATCCGCGGTGGATGGTCGGTACCTACGGTCTCAGCTCGGTCCTCGGGGCACCGCCCTACATGGCCACCACGGTGCTCGCGGGCATGGTGCGAATGAGCCTGTCCATGTTCCTGTCCGCCGGCCTGATCGGCCGATTCGTCCGCTTCAGCGCCATCGCCGCCTCCCCCGCCATGTTCGCCAGCTGGCTGCTCTAATCCCTCCGTCCAATGCGATGAAGGCGTCCTTCAACGCGACCAAGGACGCCTTCATCGCAGTTCGTGGCGCGCTTACACCAGCGCGTCGTCGGTTTCCGGGACCAGCGCCACTCTGATGTCGGCCGGGCGATGGGCGGTCAGTGGGACGGCGAAGACCGCGGTCGCCTTGGCGCCGTCCTGGTCGGCGCTGTAGGTGAGGATGCGCCAGTCGCCCTCCTCCCAGGAGTCGAGCAGGTCCGAGCGCAGGTTCTCCACCACCGAGCGGTAGGCGTCGCTGTGCTGGAGCTGCTGGATGCTCGACGCCAGCGGAATCGTCCTGGGCACCCGCGCCAACGGGTGGCTCAGCCGCACCCGCCACCGGCGCAACGGCAGCAGCCAGCGGTGATCCAGCTCCGGGGACAGCGCGACCACCGCCGCCGCCTCCACGACCACCACCGCGAGCCACGCCAGCGGCGAGTCGGCCAGCGCGACCGGCCACCACGCGACGCCCCACGCGGCGAGCACCCCCGCGGCCACCAGCACCCCGGCCCTGGCGAACGCCCGCCCGCGCACCGGCGTCTGCTTGTCGCCCAGACAGCCACAGCCCGCGTCCGGCGCCTTGAGCTTCGCGAACGTCAGGTACCCGACCATGCCGACCGACAGCGCGACCGCGAGCCAGGCCTCGACCACCAGCACCGGCGGCAGTACCAACAACGAGCCGAGCCCCAGCTCGACCACACCGACCGCCCGGTAGGCGGGTACGGCGTACCGCTCACCGACCAGCCGCCGCAACGCCGACCGGCGGGCCGCCGCCGGCGCCTGGCGGCCGAACTTCACCGTGCTCGCCCAGATCAGCACGCCGCCAAGGACGAACTGCTGCCCGCTCGCCAACCACTCGATCACGCTGTCCTCCGATCACGCCGGGTCCCGGGCCGCCCGGCGGGCGGCCCGGGAGGAGAAGTCAGGCCGCCGCGTACACGGTGGCCAGGTCGACCTCGTTGGTGTCCGGGCGCCAGGCGCCGATCACCTGCGCGTGCTTGCCCACCTGCAGCATCGACAGGTCGCTCACCGCGGGCGTGCTGTTGTAGACCGCCGCGGTGGTGCCCGCGACCACGTGCCCGACGATGCGGTCGCCGTGGTGGTCAAGGTGCATCATGTTCCGGCCGATCGACGTGATGTGGACCTGCAGGTTGACGATGTTCAACCAGACGGCGTCGGCCGCGAGCGTGCCGTCGGGCATGCGCACGCCGCGCGCGTAGAGCCCGTCGCCGACCTTGGCCGCGTCCGAGGTGGTCGGGCGCAGCTTCCACACGCTGGTCGCCGAGGTCAGGTGGATCCGGTGCATGCTGCGGTCGGCGCTGGTGACCAGCAGTACGCCCTGCCGGATGCTCAGCACCCGGCCGTCGACGAAGTTCGGGTCGGGTGCGCCCGCCTCGACGTCGAGCTTGGCCCGCTGGTCGGCCGCCGCCTCTGGCGCGAACGACCCGATCGTGCTCGCGCCGACGACCGTGGCGGCCGTCGTGCCGAGCACCGCGTTGCTGAGAAAACGCCTGCGTCCCAAGGAATCCATGATCAGCTCCGAATGGTGACCGGCATGATGCCGCTGGACAGGTTGCCGATCGCGCTGTACGCGGACGGGGTCAGGTCGAGCAGCCGGTCGGTCCCGCAGTTGCCAGAGCAGCAGGAGCGCTCCCCGCACCACAGGTCGGTCTGCGGGCCGCAGTCGGCGATGGTCACGGCGATCTCCGTCGAGCCGCACAGGTGCTTGACGTAGAAGGTGTGGCCGCAGGTCCGGCGCAGCAGGGTGTCCCCGCAGGTGTCGGGTCTGGTGATCGCGAAGCAGTTGTCGGAGGTGTTCGGCCAGGCGCAGTGCCGGCTGTCGGACCGGCAGTTGCCGCAGGCGCCGCCACCGGCCGAGCCACACGGGCCCCAGGCGGCACCGCAACAGAACCACGAGGTCTCGGCGGTGGTTGGCGCTCGGGGGTCGCCCTGAGCGGCGGGCGCGGAGTGAACCTGTTGTGCCATGGGTCATTCCCTTCAAGGAGTGCCCCGGCATCGCCGTCGATCCGCGTCGAATCGAGGGCATGACAGGTCGGGATGAGCACGCGCGCGGGAACGCGAACTCACCCTGACCCACGTCTGGCCCTCTACGCACGCGGTCCCGGTGACGATTGCAGGGTGGGACTTTCGCACGAACAGACGGGAGTTAGTTAGCTACTGACGGGTCCCGACGCTACTTGGTGGCATTCCAAGATCACACCAGCCACTCGGAGCAGCGTTGCATCGCAAACGGCCCAACTCGAGTCACGTTTTCCCAGTTGGCACGCCTGTCGTCAAATCACCCCTGCGGGGCAACACCACAGTGGCACAATGTGGGATTGCGATTACTGTGAGAGACGCTGGGGGCAGCGATGGCCGGCTATGAGGTCGAGATCGCCGAGATTCGGACAGCGGCGGATGGTGCACGATCGGCCGGCGAGCAAGCCAGCTCCGTTGAGGTGAACTCCGCGGTCGCCGCGGTGCCGACCGGGCTGCCCGGCTCCCGGTCCGGGCCGGCGATCACGAAATGGGCGGATCACTTCACCACCCGCAGATGCCGGAACTGGGGAACCTGGGCGACCGGGCACGCGGACCGCCTCACCACGACCGCCGACGAGTACGCCGCCAACGAGCAGGCGGCCACCGAGGCGTTCAAACCCGCGCATTAGGCGAAACCGGACCAAGTCCGACACATGCTGGGGGGTAACCGTGGTGTCCTTTGGGGATGTCCGGCGCTGGGCCGCCGAGCCGTTGCACGACGCGGAGCGGGCACTGGTCGACCGGAGCGATCTGCTCGTTGGCCTGGCTGACGAGTTGGACCAGGCCGGCAGGACCGGACACTGGGTCGGCGAGGCTCGACTGGCCGCCTACCGGGAACAGCGGATGATGGGTGAGGCCCTGGAGGACGCGGTGGCCCAACTGGCCGCGGTCCGCAGGGCGGTGGGTGAGGCCGCCGACGCGGTGGACGGACTCCGGTACGGCGTGGTGGAGGCGGTGGAACTGGCGACCATCCACAACTTCGACATCGACGACGCCGGCACGGTGCACGACCGAGGGCCTGCGCCGGGCGCCGACCAGAGGTCGGCGGAGGAGATCGCCCGCGACCGGCAGCGGATCGCGGATGAGCTGGCCGATCGGGTGACCCAGATCCTCCGCCGCGCCAAGGACATCGACGACGACCTGACCGGGGTCCTCGACGCCGCGCGCCGAGGTGAGATCGGCGCGGGCGACGCGACCACGCTGACCGCCGCCGCGACCGCCGGGGACCACCAGGGCGGACTGTCCACGGTGGAACCGCCACGAGGCGGTTCACCCGCGGACAATGCCGGCTGGTGGAGCACCCTGTCGGAAGCCGAGCGACGGCAACTCATCGGCGAACACCCGGACTGGCTTGGCAACCGTAACGGGCTGCCCGCCGAAGTACGGGACGCGGCCAACCGGGGTCTCATCGAACGCGAATACGCCACCCTTCAGCAGAAGGCCGCCGAACTGCGCGCGGAACTGGATGGCAACCTCTTCGGCGGCACGTTCAGCAACGCCGACGCCGGCCTGGAACAGGTCGAGGCCAAACTCGCCTCCCTCGACCGCATCCGAGAGGTCATCAGCCAGTCCGACCGCCAACTGCTGACCCTGGACCTGACCGGTGAACGCGCCGAGGCCGCCATCGCCGTCGGCGACGTGGACACCGCCGACCACGTCTCGGTCTTCACCCCCGGCCTCGCCACCACCGTCGACGGCGACCTCAAGACCTACGACCAGGACATGAAGCACCTGCAGGAACGAAGCGAGCGGCTGTTGCGTGCCGAAGGCCGTGGCGCGGAGACGGTAGCCACCGTGACCTGGATCGGATATCAGGCGCCGCAATGGGACGAGACATTTGGCAACAACTCGGTGTCCGGCGCCGATGCCGCGTTGCGAGGCGCGGACAAGCTCGCACCGTTCCTCAACGGCATCGACGCCAGCCGGCCGGACGACCCGCATCTGACCGCACTCGGTCACTCCTACGGCTCCGTCACCACCGGCTACGCCCTCCAGCAGGACACCGGCGTCGATGACGCGGTGTTCTTCGGCTCCCCCGGTATCGGCACCCGCGACGTCGGCAATCTCCAGATACCCGACGGGCACGCCTTCAACATCGAAGGCCGCTCCGACCCGGTCGCCGACATGGGCCAGTTCGGCCCCGACCCCAGCGGTATGGGCGGCATGAACCAACTCTCCGCCAGCGAAGAAGCGGGTCCCTACGGACCGATGACCGAATCCGCCTGGCACAGCTACTACCTTGACGACAACAGCACCAGTCAGTTCAACATGGCCGCCGTCCTCACCGGCCTACCTGACAACGCCATCCACGACCGGTAGGCGACCCGAAGGGACCACCGTGCCCAAACTGGCACTCGGCACACTCCTGCTGGCCTGCGTCATCACACTCACCGCCTGCGGAAACGAGGACAACGGCGTGACCCCAGAAGAACAGTTCACCCAGCTCATGCAACGACCGACCGAGGAGCAGGTAGCAGAGCAATACGACCAAATGCGACAGGAGATCGCTGACAAGCTCAGTACCGCTGTTGACCTCCCAGCGTGGACGCTAGACGAAACCACAGGCGGCGAGGCGTTGTGCGGCCATGAGTTCAACGATCTCGGAGTCGATGCCGGGACGAAATCCCTGCCGCTCCTGGTCGCCGCCGCACCAATTTCTGACGACCAATGGGATCAAGCCATCCAGATCGCCGAAGCCATTGCCCGCGACAATGGCTTCGGTCCACCTCAACGCATTGTCGACCGCGCCGGCCAACACACCGTGGACTTCAAAGACAAATGGGGCGGATTGCTTGGTATTGACTCAGGTGCCCACACTGTTTTGTCGGTGCGCACCGGGTGTCTCCTGACCGAAGAGGCACAGCAGCGCGGGACACCGACACCCCAGCCCGAGCACTGACGTTTGCACCCGCCGCAGGTTGGTCAGGTCAGGTCGTCGAACTCGCCGGCTTTGCAGCCCTTGATCCAGGCGGCCATCTCGGCGCGGGTGAACAGGACCGTGCCGGCGTCCGGGTGGTTGCTGTTGCGGACGGCGACCCGGCCATCAACCAGCGGAGCGGTTTCCACGCAATCGCCGCCGTTGTCGCCGCTGAAGCTGGACTTGCGCCACGACAAGGACTCCAGCTCGGTCGCGGTGTCCCAGTGATCATGCGTGCTCATTGGTACTCCCTTGCTACGCCCCGAATCATTGTCGCAGACTCCTCGGGTGCCATGGCCAACGCGCGAAGGTGCTCGAAAGCCACGGTGTGCGCCTCGATCTCGTGCGGCTCCTCCAGGTAGAACGCCCCGGTTCGGTGTTCCACATAGGCCACGCCGGGATCGGCGGTCCACGGGAAGCCAAGGAGCTTGAACGGACCGGTCATGCCGGGATGCGCGCCGAGATCGAACGGCAGCACCTGAATGGTGATCTTCGCTTCGCGAGCCATCGCATCGAGGTGGACCAACTGAGCGTGCATGACCTCCCGGCTGCCCACCACCCGGCGGAGCACGGCCTCGTCCAGCACCGCCCACAGCCGCAGCGGGTCGGGTTCCCGTTCCAGCACTTCCTGGCGGGACAGCCGGAACTGGACCGTGCGCTCGATCTCCTCCGCGGAACGCTCGGCCGTGCCCTGGCTCAGCACCGCGCTCATGTAGTCCTTGGTCTGCAACAGCCCGGGCACAAGCTGGCCTTCATAGGTCTGGATCTGCGACGCGCCCTGCTCAAGACCAACGAACAGGGAGAACCAACCGGGGAGGGTGATCGTGCTGTAGCTATCCCACCAGCCCTTCTTGCGGGCGTTGCGGGCCGCCTGGAGGTAGCGCGGCCAGCGGTCCTCTGGCACCTGGTACAGCGGCAGCAGGACCTCGTCGAGGTCACGCACCACGACCGGCCGCTCGGCGGTCTCGTAGTAGGACACCTTGCCCGCGGTACACCGCAGCGCCTTGGCCACCTCCTTCTGGTCAAGCCCGGCCGCCTTGCGCAGCCGCACCAACTCGAACGCGAGCCAACGTCGCCACACCGTGGGACTCGACGTCTCGGTCACCCTTCACCTCCACCGGTCACGCACCGACACCACAAACACCACCCGATCAGGGAGCTGCGGATTGTAGATCACAATTTTATCATCTACATCACTACTTCACGGAACTGATCGGTTACCAGGAGCGAGACGAGAATAGTCCCGCGCCGACCAGTGCCCGTTGACAGGTCGGGAGGGACCATGAACATCAGCACCGCGACCGAGCACCCCCTGGACGCGGTCGTGCCCGACCCGGCAGGCCTGCCGCCGCTGTGTGACGAGGCCTTGTTCGCCGAGAGTCTGGCGGGCATGGTCGCCGACGAGGCGCCGCGGTTGTTCGCGGTGGTGCAGGAGTACGGCGAGCGGGTCGACAGCCGGATCGCGGCGTGGGGCCTGGCCTTCGACGACCGCGTCGAGATCGTCGACGTCGACGACGGTAGCCGGCTGCGGCTGCGGACGTCCGACCGCGCGCTGCGCACCTACACCTGGGGCAGCCACATCCACGCCCGGCTGGTGTGGGTCGACCCGAACGCGGCCACCTGGACCGATGACGGGGTCGACTAGAACGTGAGCAGGTTCTCCAGCCCGACGGTCAGCCCGGGGCGGCCGAGGATCTCGCGCACGGCGAGCAACACGCCCGGCATGAACGACGCGCGGTCCAGCGAGTCGTGCCGGATCGTCAGGGTCTCGCCCTCGCCGCCGAACAGCAGCTCCTGGTGGGCCACCAGACCGGACAGCCGCACCGAGTGCACCCGCACGTCCGACACCAGCGCGCCACGCGCGCCGTCCTCGTCGTGCGTGGTGGCGTCCGGGGAGCGGTCGAGGCCGGCGTCCGCCCTGGCCGCCGCGATCAGCCGCGCGGTGTGGGCCGCGGTGCCCGACGGGGCGTCGGCCTTGCGGGGGTGGTGCAGCTCGATGATCTCGACCGACGGATAGAACCGCGCGGCCATCGCGGCGAACCGCATGGACAGCACGGCGCCGAGCGCGAAGTTGGGCGCGATCAGCACGCCGAGCGCCGGCTTGGGCGCGAGCCAGTCGGCGATGGTGGACAACCGGTCGGTGTCCAGGCCCGAGGTGCCGACGACACACCGGAGGTTCTGGTCGACGCAGAACTGGATGTTGTCCATGACCGCGTCCGGGTGGGTGAAGTCGACCACGACCTCGGCCCCGGCGTCGACCAGCGCCGACCGAGGGTCGCCGACGTCGACCGCGGCGACCACCGTGGTGTCGGCCGCGGCGTCGACCGCCCGGCAGACCTCGGCGCCCATCCGGCCCCGGGCGCCGAGCACGCCAACCCGGATCGGGTCGCGCATGGTCACCTCGTCACTTCCGCCGGCACGTCGTCCAGATGAGCGTAGGGGCCGACGACCGCGGTGGCCACGGGACGGGTCAGCAGCTGCCTTGCCAGCGTCGCCACCTCGGCGACGGTGACCGCCTCGATCCGCTCCAGCGTCTGCTCGATGGTCAGGTACTCGTGGTAGGCCAGCTCGCCCTTGCCGATCCGGGACATCCGTGAGCTGGTGTCCTCCAGGCCGAGCACCAGTCCCCCGCGCAGCTGGCCCTTGGCGCGCGTCACCTCGGCCTCGGCCAGGCCGTCGCGGGCGACGTCGCCGAGCACCTCGTGCACCACGCCGGCCACCGAGCCCAGCCGGTCGGGTTGGCAGCCCGCGTACACCGAGAGGTGACCGGTGTCGGCGTAGGAGGAGACCGACGAGTACACCTGGTAGGCCAGGCCCCGGCGCTCCCGGATCTCCTGGAACAGCCGTGAGCTCATGCCGCCGCCGAGCGCGGTGTTCAGCACGCCGAGCACCCAGCGGCGCGGGTCGTGCCGGTCGAGCGCGCGCATGCCGAGCATCAGGTGGGCCTGCTCGGTGTCGTCGGTGTGCAGCACCAGGCCCTTGGGCCGGGCGATCCGCGCGCGGCCGGTGCGCGGGGCGCCGGGCGGGCGGTCGCCGACCAGCCGGTCGCGCAGCAGCCGCCGGGCGTGCCGGAGCACCTCGGCGTGGGTGATGTTGCCGGCCGCGGCCAGCACCATCTTCGGCATCGCGTAGCGGCGCTGGTAGAAGCCGTGCAGCGCGGTGCGGCTCATCTCGGTGATCGACTGCTCGGTGCCCAGCACGGGGCGGCCGAGCGGATGGTCGGCCAGCAGCGCCTCGATGAACGTGTCGTGCAGCAGGTCCTCTGGATCGTCGTCGCGCATGGCGATCTCTTCCAGGACCACGCCGCGCTCGGTCTCCATGTCCTTGTCCGCCAACAGGGCGTCGAAGACCACATCGGACACCAGATCCATGGCCAGCGGCAGGTCGCTGTCGAGCACGTGCGCGTAGTAGCAGGTGTGCTCCTTGGCGGTGAACGCGTTGAGCTCACCGCCGACCGCGTCGATCTCCTCGGCGATCTGGGCCGCCGAGCGCCGGGCGGTTCCCTTGAACAGCAGGTGCTCCAGGTAGTGCGCGGCTCCCGCGACGTGCTGTTGCTCGTCGCGGGAGCCGACGCCCACCCAGATGCCGACCGAGGCCGAACGGACGCCGGGCACCTGCTCGGTGATCACCCGCAGACCACCGGGCAGGACCGTGCGCTTGACAACGCACCCGCTGTCGGTCCGTTCCAGGACCTGGGTGCTTCCGTTACGTGCCAACGAATCCCTGCTCTGAATTGAGTGCTATGCCTTGGCTGACTCGTCCGCCTTGGCCTCGGACTCCGCGTCTGCCTGACCATCGGCCGGCTGCTCGGCGTCGTCCGCGACCGGGACCAGGCTGATCTTGCCACGCTGGTCGATGTCGGCGATCTCCACCCGGAGCTTGTCGCCGACCTTGACCACGTCCTCGACCTTGCCGATGCGCTTTCCGTTGCCCAGCTTGGAAATGTGCACCAGGCCGTCCTTGCCGGGCAGCAGCGAGACGAACGCGCCGAACGCGGCCGTCTTCACCACGGTGCCGAGGAACCGCTCGCCGATCTTGGGCAGCTGCGGGTTGGCGATGGCGTTGATCTTGGAGATCGCGGCCTCCGCGGAGGGGCCGTCCGCCGCGCCGACGTAGATCGTGCCGTCGTCCTCGATGGAGATGTCGGCGCCGGTCTCCTCGGTGATCGAGTTGATCATCTTGCCCTTCGGCCCGATGACCTCGCCGATCTTGTCGACCGGGATCTTCACGCTGGTGACCCGCGGCGCGTAGGGGCTCATCTCGTCCGGCGCGGCGATGGCCTCGGCCATCACCTCGAGGATGGTCAGCCGGGCGTCGCGCGCCTGGGACAGCGCGGCGCCGAGCACCTCGGACGGGATGCCGTCGAGCTTGGTGTCCAGCTGCAGCGCGGTCACGAACTCGGTGGTGCCGGCGACCTTGAAGTCCATGTCGCCGAAGGCGTCCTCGGCGCCGAGGATGTCGGTCAGCGCGACGTAGCGGGTCTCACCGTCGACCTGGTCGGAGACCAGGCCCATGGCGATGCCCGACACCGGGGCCTTGAGCGGCACGCCCGCGTTGAGCAGCGACATGGTCGACGCGCAGACCGAGCCCATCGACGTCGAGCCGTTGGAGCTGAGCGCCTCGGAGACCTGGCGGATGGCGTAAGGGAACTCGTCGCGCTTGGGCAGCACCGGCATCAGTGCCCGCTCGGCCAGCGCGCCGTGGCCGATCTCGCGCCGCTTGGGCGAGCCGACACGGCCGGTCTCGCCGGTGGAGAACGGCGGGAAGTTGTAGTGGTGCAGGTAGCGCTTGTGCGTCTCGGGCGACAGCGAGTCGATCTGCTGCTCCATGCGCAGCATGTTCAGCGTGGTGACACCCAGGATCTGGGTCTCGCCGCGCTCGAACAGCGCCGAGCCGTGCGCCCTCGGGATCAGCGCGACCTCGGTGGCCAGCTGGCGGATGTCGGTCAGCCCACGGCCGTCGATGCGCACCTTGTCCCGCAGGATGCGCTGGCGGACCAGCTTCTTGTTCAGCGACCGGAACGCGGCGCCGACCTCCTTCTCGCGGCCGTCGAAGGCACCGCCATCGACCGCGCCGACCCTCTCCAGGGTCGCGGCCTTGAGCTCGTCGAGCCGGGACTCGCGCTCCTGCTTGCCGGCGATCGTCAGCGCCTGGGCCAGGTCACTGGACACCGCGGCCTCGACGGCCTCGTAGGCGTCTGGCTGGTAGGCCGGGAAGGTCGGGTAGTCCCGGGTGGCCTTCGCGGCGACCTCGGCCAGCCGCGACTGCGCCTCGCACAGCACGCGGATGAAGGGCTTGGCGGCCTCGAGACCCTGCGCGACGACCTCCTCGGTCGGCGCGGTGGCGCCGCCGGCGATCAGGTCGAGGATCTGCTCGGTGGCCTCGGCCTCGACCATCATGATCGCCACGTCGGCGGTGTCGCCGGAACCGACGACCCGGCCGGCGACGACCATGTCGAAGGCGGCCTTCTCCAGCTGCTCATGGGTCGGGAAGGCGACCCACTGCTCACCGATCAGGGCCACCCGCACGCCACCGACCGGGCCGGAGAACGGCAGGCCGGCGAGCTGGGTGGACGCGGACGCGGCGTTGATCGCCACCACGTCGTAGAGGTCCTGCGGGTTGAGGCTCTGCACGGTGATCACGACCTGGATCTCGTTGCGCAGGCCGTCCACGAAGGACGGGCGCAGCGGGCGGTCGATCAGCCGGCAGGTCAGGATCGCGTCGGTGGACGGGCGACCCTCGCGGCGGAAGAACGAGCCGGGGATCCGGCCGGCGGCGTACATCCGCTCCTCGACGTCCACGGTCAGCGGGAAGAAGTCGAAGTGCTCCTTCGGGTGCTTGGACGCGGTGGTCGCGGACAGCAGCATGGTCTCCTCGTCGAGGTAGGCCACGACGCTGCCGGCTGCCTGGCGAGCGAGGCGGCCGGTCTCGAACCGGATCGTCCGCTTGCCGAAGTTGCCGTTGTCGATAACGGCGGTGGTCTCGTGAACTCCAGCTTCGCTGAAGTCTGTCATCTGGTACTCCTCGTAATCACGGGCGCGCACACCCCATACGGGGCACAGGGCACGAGGATTGGCGATCTCACGAGGCCGGTCTTCGATCGAAGTCTCCGGGCGCGAGCGGTATTGCTCGTCTGGCCCGGGGACCACTACCGAGGACCGGCGAACTGATCCCCGTACGCGGCGCGCATTGCCCTTTGTTTCCTGTTATAGACATCGGGGGAGCGGTCAAGGACCGCTCCCCCGATGGGGCTCTATCGGCGCAGACCGAGTCGCTGAATGAGCGACCGATAGCGCTCGATGTCCACCTTGGTCAGGTAGTTGAGCAGCCGGCGGCGTCGGCCGACCAGCAGCAACAGACCCCGACGTGAGTGGTGGTCGTGCTTGTGCACCTTCAGGTGCTCGGTCAGGTCGCTGATGCGCTTGGTCAGCATCGCGACCTGGGCCTCCGGCGAGCCGGTGTCGGAGTCGTGGACGCCGTACTCGGCCAGGATGGTCTTCTTCTGCTCAGTGGACAGCGCCACTCGTGTTCTCCTCAGGTTTGAGATGTGCCGTGCGGTCCCGAGATCGGGAAAAGAGTGCCAGCCGCCACGGACCGCAGCCGGACCCAAACGCTGAGGGTAGCAGGTGGACTGTTAGCCCTGCTTACTGGCCAGCGGCACCCGGTCGAGCGGAGTGTAGACCGGAGGCCCGCCACTACCGTCTGTCGCCAGGTCGGACCGGAAGAGCACCACCTCGGTGACCGGCCACCAGGCGCCGGCGAAGTCCGACAGCGTGTGCACGGCGCGGATGGCCCGCTCGCTGCCCGACGCGCCCCGCCGCCACCTGGCGATCGTCACGTGCGCGGTGAAGGCGTACCGGTCGGCGTTGTTGTCCGCGTTGAGTGCCCCGGCCAGCGTGCGCAGGGCGATCAGGTCCCGGCTCTCCATCGGGTTCACCCCGACCCAGAGCACGCCGGGGAACCGGCCGGCGCCGCGCAGCCGCAGCCTGGTCGGCGGCAGGCCGGTGACCTGGCGGCGGAACCAGGCGCCGCGGCGTTCGAGGTGTTCGCGGTCGCCGTAGAAGCCGAGCGTGATGTGCCAGCGATCGGGGGTGGTCCAGGTCAGGCCGCTGTCGAGGTCGGGATCGGCCGCGCGCAGCGCGCGTACCCGGTCGGCCAGCTCGGTGTGGATGTCGGCGGGGAGTTCGAGTGCCGAGAAGAGCCTGACCATGGTCAGCCGAGCGCCGCGATCACTGTGGCTGCCCCGCCCGTCGCAGCAGGTCGGCCAGCTCGGGGAACTTGCCGTTGAGCAGGCTCGCGGCGGCCGTGAGGTCGCCGGCCTCGGCGACCCGGCGTAACGCCGCGACCGCGACCCGGTCGTTGCGCCCGATGTCCACGGGCAGGTTGTCCCTGGTCACCGAGGGGCGGGAGGCGCGCACCTCCTCGAGGGCGCGCATCATGGCCTCCTTCTTGCCGGCCGCGACGTCCGGCACGAGCACCTTGCGCTCGAGCATGATCAGCCGGGCGAGCACCGCCGGGTTGCCGATCTTGGCGCGGCGGCCGGACATGACCTGGCTGAGCATCGGCGCGCTGATCCCCAGCACGTCGGCCAGGTAGGCCTGCGAGATGTCGAAGGCGACGACCAAGCGGCGAACCCGGTCTCCGAGGGGTTCGCCGTACCACTCCCGCTGCAGTGCGAGATTGCGCTGGACGATCTTGTGGTCCTCCACCTTCGCCTCTCCCCGGTTCCCGCGACGCCGGCCATGCCCCACAGCCAGATCTCAGAGCATCTTGCCAGCCCGTGGTCGGACTCGTGGTAAAACCCGACACGTGTTCGCATGTGCACGGAACGAGTTCGCTCAGGTCAGGAGCTCCCGAGTGCGCCGGACGTCGTCGTGCATCTGCTCCACGAGCGCCGCCGACGAGTCGAAACGCTCCATCGGACGCAGCCGTTGGACGAAGTCGACGCCGATCCGCTGGCCGTAGAGATCCTCGTCCACGTCGAGCACGAACGCCTCGACCCGCCGCTCCCTGCCGGAGAAGGTCGGGTTGGTGCCCACCGAGATCGCCGCCATCAGCGGCGGCCGGTTCGCGTTGTTCAGCAGGGAGAACCGGCCCGCGTACACACCGTCGGCTGGCACGGCGGCGTAGCGCGGGGTGGACAGGTTGGCGGTCGGGAAGCCCAGCTCGTGCCCGCGCCGGTCGCCGCGCACGACGATCCCCTCCAGCCGGTGTGGCCGGCCGAGCGCGGCCGCGGCCGCGGTCACGTCGCCGGCGTTGACGCAGGCGCGGATGTAGGTGGAGGAGAAGGTGATCTCGTCGGCCGCCTCGTGGCTGGGCACGGCGTTGGGTACGGCGTCGGGCACGGCGTTGGGCACGGTGACCAGCTTGGCCCCCTCGGCGACGAACCCGAACCGCTGCCCGAGCTCGGTCAGCAGGTCGACCTTGCCCAGCGCCCCGTGGCCGAAGGTGAAGTTCTGCCCGACCACCACGGCGGCGACGTGCAGTTGCTCGACGAGCACCTCGTGCACGAACTCGTCGGCGGGCACCTTGGACAGCTCATGGGTGAACGGCAGCACGCAGAAGACGTCGATGCCCATCCGCTCCACCAGTTCGGCCTTGCGCCGCAGGGTGGTCAGCTGCGCGGGATGGCTCCCCGGCCGGACCACCTCCGCCGGATGCGGGTCAAAGGTGAGCAGCACGCTCGGCATCCCGCGCTGCTCGGCCAGCGACACCGCCCGGTTGATCAGCGCCTGATGCCCCAGATGCACCCCGTCGAACACCCCGATGGTGGCCACACACCGTCCCCACCCGCCAGGAATGAACTCCAACCCACGCCACCGCTGCACGCCCCCACCCTATTGCCACCCCCGCGAGTCCAACCCCCCGGACACGCGAGTCCAACGCTCCCGCCCGCGCGTGCCCGTCCCGACCGCAGCGAAGGGACCCTTCGCTGCGTCTGGTGCAGTGAAGGAGCCCTTCGCTGCGGTTCGGTGCTCAGGCGGGGGTGAGGACTACGACTGACTTGGTGAACTGGCCCTCGTCGACGGCGAGGGCGATCGCGCGTTCGGCGGGGTCGAAGACGCCGTAGGTGCCGGTGATGCCGGCGGCCGGGAGGCGCTGGCCGCGCAGCAGCACGGCCGCCGCACGCTCGTCGACGTCGCGCCGGGGGAACGCGGCGGCCACCGCGGCGTCCAGCGGCAGTGACAGCCCCGGCGCGTCCGCGAGCCGTTCCAGCGTGGTCACCACGCGCAGGTCGAACGGCCCGACCCTGGTCCGGCGCAGCGCCGCGAGGTGCCCGCCGACGCCGAGGTCCGCGCCGAGGTCCCTGGCCAGCGCCCGCACGTAGGTGCCGGAGGAGCACTCGACCATCACGTCCAGCTCGATGCTCGTCTCGAGCCTGCGCGCGGCCAGCAGGTCGAACCGGGACACCTCGACCGGGCGGGCGGCCAGGGTGACCTCCTCCCCCGCGCGCACCCTGGCGTAGGCCCGCTTGCCGTCCACCTTCACCGCGCTGACCGCGCTCGGCACCTGCTGGATGGCGCCGGTGAGCGCCCGGATCCCGGCGGCGATCGCGTCGTCGGGGACGGCGGCCACGGCATCGGCGGTCGCGGTGGAGATCTCCGTGCCCTGCGCGTCGTCGGTGGTGGTCGCGCTGCCGAGGGCGATCGTGGCCAGGTAGGCCTTGGTGTCCAGCGCCAGGTGGCCGAGCAGCTTGGTCGCCCGCTCGATCCCGAGCACCAGCACGCCGGTGGCCATCGGGTCGAGGGTGCCGGCATGCCCGACCTTGCGGGTGCCCATGATCCGCCGCACTCTGGCGACGACGTCGTGCGAGGTCAGGCCGGCCGGCTTGTCCACGACGACCAGTCCGGGCGGCACGACGACACGTTGTTTCACCGAGGCAGGGGGCACCCGGCCATTATCCAAGGCGGGGAACGTCAGGCGGGGGCCAGATCCCATGCCCGCCGGCGGATCTGCACCGGCACCGACTCCCCGCGCTCGGCCGCGTCGAACACCGCCGCCCGCGCCCGCCGCCACCACACCGACGTCCGCCACAGGCCGACCAGCAGGATCACCACCACCGACAGCAACGCCAGCCGGAACGCGGTCGTCGGCCCGAGCGGCTCGAACGCCGACATCAGCAGTCTGACCGCCAGCGCGGAGATCGTGATCGCGACGAACCCGCCGACGTTCACCACTCCGGTCGCGGTGCCCACCCTGCGCAGCGGGTTGTAGTCCCTGGCCAGCGCGAACCCGATGGCCGATGCCGGCCCGCCGACCGAAAGCACCGCGAACCCGGCCACCAGCACCACCACCGGCACCCGGCCACTCGGCCAGCCGAGCAGCACCGCCCACACGCCGAGCGCCGCGACCAGGTAGCCGACCACCAGCGGCATCCGCCGCTCCGGCCACCGGCTGATCACCGCGCCGACCATCGGCCCACCGACGATCGCGCCGAGCACCAGCACGCCGAGCACCAGGCCGGCGGCCGCCTCGCTCATCCCCTGTGCCCGCACCAGGTATGGGAATCCCCACAGCAGCCCGAGCATGGCGGGCGCGAACATGGTGGAGAAGTGCAGCCAGAACCCGAGCCGGGTGCCCGGGGTGGACCACGCGTGGCGGACCTGGCCGAGCACCGACCGCAGCGACCGCGCCTGCCCCGCCTCCACCGGGACGGCTGGTTCGCCGTCCCGCACCCGCAGCGCGAGCACGATCGCGTACAGCGCGGTCACCGCGCCGGCCACGGCGAAGGTCGCCGTCCAGCCGACACCGTCGAGCAGCAGGCTCAGCGGCACCGTGGACGCCAGCTGGCCAAGCGCGCCGAGCGCGGCGGTGATCGAGGTCAGCGCGGCGTAGCGGCGGGCGGGGAAGTGCGCGGCGACCAGGCGCAGCACGCTCACGAACGTCATCGCGTCGCCGATGCCGAGCACCGCCCTGGCGACCAGCCCGAGCGGGTAGGAGGTGGCGAAGGCGAACAGTAGTTGACCAAGCCCCATCAGCACCGCGGCGGTGACCAGCACGCGGCGTGGGCCGAACCGGTCGACCAGCATCCCGGTCGGGATCTGCATCAGCGCGTAGACCCCGACCTGCAACACGGTGAACGTGCCGAGCGCGGCCGGTCCGAGGCCGAAACGGGCACTCGCCTCGAGGCTGGCCACCCCGAGCGAGGTGCGGTGGAACACCGCTGCCAGGTAGACGAGGACCGCTACGGCCCAGATCGCCAATGCCCGTCTGGTCTGGCGGGTGTACTGCACAACGCTCCGTTTCGGGGTCGGATCGACTCGCGGGGGTCCGCTTGGTTACAGCGGTTCACCCTGCCAAATCGTTAGCCTGGCTAAACGTGCGATCGCCCACACCCGCGTCCTGGTGGGTAGGGTCGACCCGCCAGCGAGGAGGCACGGATGACCGACCCACACATCCATGTCGAGCAGCGGGTGGCCTGGTCCGGCGGCGGGGTCCGCGACCTGATGGCATCGACGTTCGGCCTGGCCGCCGACGCGCCGAGCGAGGTCGACACCGGGTGCGCGCGGCGGGTGCCCTACGCGATGACCGCCACCCGCCCGGAGAGCGTCACCTGCCTGGCCTGCCGCGAGCATGCCCGCGGCGAGCACCTTCGACTGGCCGAGCAGGTCGAGAACCTGAGCCGGATGGCGGGCTCGCCGCTGTCCGGCGAGGACGCGGACAAGGTCGCGCGCCATCACCGGGACCTCGCCCGGCGGTTCGGCTGACCCGTTACGCGCGGACCGCGCCGACCACGGCCCAGCGGTCGGACCTGACCCGGACGAGCAGCGTGGCCAACCGCAGCACCATGAACAGCGACAACCCGGTCCAGATGCCGACCAGCCCCCAGTCGAACGCGAGCGAGGCCCACACCATCGGCAGGAACCCGACCGCGGCCGCGCCGATGGTCGCGGTGCGCAGGAACGCGGCGTCCCCCGCGCCGAGCAGCACCCCGTCCAGCGCGAACACCACCCCCGCGAGCGGCTGTAGGCCGACGAAGAACCACCACGCGTGCGGGATCTCCGCGAGCACCGCGCCGTCGGTGGTGAACAGGCCCGGCAGCGGGCCGGCCAGCGCGGCGAACAGCACGCCGAGGACACAGCCGAACACCAGGCCGTAGCCGGTGATCCGCCAGGCCAGGGCGCGGGCCCGGCGGCTGTCGTTCGCCCCCAGCGCCTCGCCGACCAGCTGCTGGGCCGCGATCGCCAGCGAGTCGAGCACCAGCGCGAGGAACGTCCACAGCTGCAGCACGATCTGGTGGGCCCCGACCGCGCCGATCGAGGTGTGCGCGGCGACCGTGGTGGCCGAGACGAAGCAGGCCTGGAAGGCCAGGCTGCGCAACACCAGGTCGCGGCCGAGGGTGAGCTGGGCGCGCATCATCGCCGGCACCGGCCGCAGCGGGACCCGCTCGGCCACGAGCGCGCGGACGAACAGCGCCGCGGCGATCACCTGGGCGACGACGTTGGCCACCGCGGAGCCCTCGAGCCCCCAGCCGGCGCCGTACACCAGCACCGGGCACAGCACGGCGGACACGGCGTTGCCGAACAGCACGTAACGCAACGGCCTGCGGGCATCCTGGACCCCGCGCATCCAGCCGTTGCCGGCCATCGTGATCAGGATGCACGGGATGCCGAACAACGCGATCCGCAGCCAGGACACCGCGGCGTCGGCCACCTCGCCCGGACCGGCGAGCAGCCGCGCGACCGGCCCGGCGACCAGCTGCCCGAGGCCCACCAGCAGCAGGCCGACGGTGATCGCGAGCCAGGTGGCGTGCACGCCCTCGGCGACCGCGTCGGCGCGCCGGCCGGCGCCGTGCAGCCGGGCCGCGCGCGCGGTGGTGCCGTAGGACAGGAAGGTCAGCTGGGTGGAGACCTGGGCGAGCACGATCGCGCCGATGGACAGCCCGCCGAGCGGCACCGCGCCAAGATGTCCGACCACGGCGGTGTCGACCAGCAGGTAGAGCGGCTCGGCGGCGAGCACGCCGAGGGCCGGCACGGCCAGGCCGAGTACTCGCCGCAGCGGCGCACGATCCCGCACTGGCTCTCCCGGTAAGGTGCTGTAGAGGGTTTGAGTCCTGACCATAGCTGTAAGGACCGCAGATGGACAATGCCGATTACCTGGACGTCGCGCTCCGATTGGCCAACGCCGAGCTGACCACCGCCGAGCTGACCGGGGTCGACGCGTTGCGCGCCGCCCTGCACGACGAGCCGTGGTGGTCCGAGCGGGCGACCGCCGAGGACGTCGCCGCACTGACCCCGGTGGCGGCCGGCCTGCGGCGCGCGCTGGGCCGGGCGGTGACCGCCGACGAGCAGGGCGTGCTGGCCGAGGTGAACGCGCTGCTGGCCGCGCACCCGCTGCGGCCCCGGCTCTCCGCCGGCCACGGCCAGACCGCGGACTGGCACGTGCACGTCGCCTCCGTCGACGCGCCGCCGGCCACCGAGGTGGCCGCCGCGGCGGTGTGGGGCATCGCGCACGGCGTCGTCCACTACGGGCTCGACCGCTTCGGCCACTGCGGCGCCGAGGGCTGCGCGAACTACTACCTGGACACCTCGTCCAACCGCACCAAGCGGTTCTGCTCGGCGCGCTGCGCGAACCGGGTGCACGTCGCGGCGTTCCGCTCCCGGCAGGCGCGCTAGCCGGGTTTCACCGAGTCGGTGCCCGGATGTGGGGTGCGCCAGTCGCCCCGGGTGAAGTCGGGGAACGGGATCGGCGCGCCGTGGTGGCGCACCGACAGCACGCTCAGCGCGTACGGCGAGTTCCACGCGGCCGAGTCGTAGACGTCGATGTCCGGCGGCAGGCCCAGCCGCAGGCACTGCACCAGCCGCCACAGCATCAGGTAGTCCATGCCGCCGTGCCCGCCGGGACCGGGACCGACGTCGGTCCACAGCCAGTGGTCGTGCTCGGCGTAGTCGTCGAAGGAGCCCCACTGGTCGTCGTCGCGGTCGGGCTCCAGGTAGATCCGCGGCGGGTAGTCCTCGAAGACGCCGTTCGTGCCGGCCAGGTGGTTGAGCCGGGAGTACGGGTGCGGGTTGGAGACGCCGTGCACGAGATGGACGACCCGGCCCTTGGCGGTCTGGATCAGGCTCATCGTGACGTCGCCGTTGACGTACTCCTCGCGCCAGGTCTCGTCGCCGGGCGGCAGGTGTTCGGCGCGGTAGGCGGCCAGGCCGAGAGCGGGCGTGCTCATCGAGGTCATCCGCACGAACCGGTCGCCGCGGTGCAGGTCGAGGTAGGCGGCGACCGGGCCGAGACCGTGGGTCGGGTAGAGGTCGCCGTTGGTCGTGGTGTGGAACCGGCGGCGCCACTGGTCCTCGTAGTAGGTCTTGGAGAACAGCAGCTCGCGCAGGTCGTGCAGGTAGGCACCGGAGCCGTGCAGCAGCTCGCCGAACAGGCCGGCGTGGGCCATGCGCAGCGCGCGCAGCTCGTTCTGGCCGTAGCAGCAGTTCTCCAGCTGGATGCAGTGCCGCCGGGTGCGCTCGGAGGTGTCCACGAGCTCCCAGAGGTCCGCGAGCGACAGGCCCATGGGGACCTCGACGCCGGTGTGCTTGCCGGCGCGCATCGCGGCCAGCGCCATCGGCGCGTGCCACTCCCACGGGGTGGCGATGTAGACGAAGTCCACGTCGTCACGGGCGCAGAGGTTCAGGTAGTCCTCGTCGCCGGCGGTGAACACGGCCGGGGGCGGCTGCCCGGCGTCGGTGACCGCCTTGGCCGCGCTCTCGGCGAACTCCGGGCGGATGTCGCACAGCGCGGTGACCCTGGCGCCGGGGATGGCCAGCAGCAGCGGCAGCATCCCGCCGCCGCGGTTGCCGAGCCCGATGATCCCGAACCGGGGTGCCGCGGTCTCGGCGAAGGGCACCCCGATCATCGAGCGGCCCACCCGGGGCGGTGCCTGCGCGGCCGCCTCGATCCCGCTCGCGCCGGCCACGCCGAGCCCGACCCCGGTCACCGCCGCGCCCCGCAACACCGCTCGCCGAGAAACCGACTGCCCACCCACCCGCTCGCTCATGGCCCGCTCCCCGACTGCCCTGAATGACCCATTCAGGACGTTGAGCGTCGCCAATGACTCATTCAGGGCATCGCAGCCGGCGACGCTACCGCTGCGGAGTGTCCTTACCAGCACTGTCACACAGGCCTGAGCGGCGGGGCGAGGGCCATTCGGCGTAGAGGCACGAAAAACCGCCGCCGGCGACCCGAGGGTCTCCGGCGGCGGTCTGGTGGTTGGTCAGTCGGGCAGGCGGTCGCCGGTCTCCGCGTCGAACAGGTGCACCGCACCCGGCTGCGGCACCAGGCCGACCTTCTCCCCGCGCTGGAACGCGGACATGCCCGGCGCACGCACGGTGACCGTGTGCGGGGCCTCGGCGTCGTCGGCGGCCTCGACGCCGTCCGCCGAGGCCAGCTCGGCGCTGGTCGAGCAGTAGAGGAACTGGTCGCTGCCCAGCTCCTCGACGACCTCGACCTGGGCGCTGATGCCCTCGCCGGCCGGCTTGAGCGTCCAGCCCTCCGGCCGCACGCCGACCACGACGGCCGGGGTGGTCAGCGCGTCACGCTGCGCGGGCGTCAGGCTGATCGGCTGCCCGCCGATGACCGCGCCGTCACCGTTGACCGTCGCCGGGATCAGGTTCATCGCGGGTGAGCCGATGAAGCCGGCGACGAACAGGTTCTTCGGCTTGCCGAACAGGCCGATCGGGGTGTCGCACTGTTGCAGCAGGCCGTCCTTGAGCACGGCCACCCGGTCGCCCATGGTCATGGCCTCGACCTGGTCGTGGGTGACGTAGATGGTGGTGACGCCGAGGCGCCGCTGCAGCGAGGCGATCTGCGTACGGGTCTGCACGCGCAGCTTGGCGTCCAGGTTGGACAGCGGCTCGTCCATGCAGAACACCTGCGGCCGGCGCACGATGGCCCGGCCCATGGCGACGCGCTGACGCTGGCCACCGGAGAGCTTGGCCGGCTTGCGGTCGAGGTAGGGCTCCAGGTCGAGCAGCTTGGCCGCCTCCAGCACCCGCTCGGCCCGCTCGGCCTTCGGCATCTTCTTGATCTTGAGGTGGAAGCCGATGTTGTCCGCGACCGTCATGTGCGGGTACAGCGCGTAGTTCTGGAACACCATGGCGATGTCCCGGTCCTTGGGGGGCAGGTTGGTCACGTCCCGCTCGCCGATGCGGACCGCGCCCTCGTCGACGCCCTCCAACCCGGCCAGCATGCGCAGCGTGGTGGACTTGCCGCAGCCGGAGGGACCGACCAGCACCAGGAACTCGCCGTCCTCGACCTCGAGGTCGAGCTGGTCGACCGCGGGCTTGTCGTTGCCCGAGTAGTAGCGGCTCGCGCCGTCGAAAGTCACTGTGGCCATGGCTTACCTTTCGTCTCGCCGGTCATAGACCGCACCCCGTTGTCGGCCCGGTGCGAAACCGGCGCACGAGCAAAAAACAATCTAGAGCACCAAACGGGTGAACACCACGATTCAGAATCACGATCTCACTTCACCCCACCCGCGGTGAGACCCGAGACCAGGTGCTTCTCGATCAACGCGAACAGCCCGACCACCGGCAGGATGCCGATGATGGAGACCGCGAACACGTACTGCCACGCCGACTCGTACTGACCGATGAACCTGGTCAGCGCCACCGTCAGTGGCTGGTTGGTGTCGGTGGGCAACAGGATCAGGCTGGCCGCGAACTCGTTCCAGCACGCGATGAACGTGAAGATCACCGCGGTCACGATGCCCGGCCACACCAGCGGCAACATGATCTGGCGCAGCGACTGGCCGCGGGAGCAGCCGTCGAGCCAGGCCGCCTCCTCGATCTCCTTGGGCACGTTGGCGAAGAAGCTGTGCATGATCCACACCGCGAACGACAGGTTGAACGCGGCGTTCACCAGGATCATCGCGAGCCAGGTGTCGTTGATCTCCAGGGTGACGAACTCGCGGAACAGGCCGGAGGCCAGCACGGTCGGCTGGAGCATCTGGGTGATCAGCACCAGCAGCATGAACGGCAGCTTGAGCCGGAAGTTGTGCCTGGCGGTGTAGTAGGCGGCCGGCAGCGCGGCGAGCAGCGCGAGCGCGGTGCCGCACAGCGAGATGACCACGGTGGAGAGCAGGTTGGCCGGCAGCGGGGTCTCCGGCGTGTCCCACATGGTGAGGAAGTTGCCGGGCGCCCAGTCCTCCGGCAGGTAGGTGGCCGGCACCCGCAGGATCTCCGGCCGGGTCTTGAACGCACCGATCAGCATGATCAGGTACGGGAACAGGAAGACCAGCGCGACGACCGTGGCGACGACCGTCAGCCCCCAGCGCTTCTTCTCCCGGACCGCCGGGCGGTTGGCCCCACCGCCGACCGCGGTGACCGTCGGCGGTCGGTCGATGACCGTACTCACGTGCTCAGACCTCCCGCATCGGGCGCACGGCGCGCAGGTAGATGCCGATCACGACGAGGACCACGACGAAGTTGAGCACGCTCAGCGCGCTCGCGGTGTCGATCTGCCGGTCCGACTGGATGATCTTGAACATCAGCGAGGTGGTGGTGTCCGCGTCGTAGCCGGGGATCGACCCGGTCATCGTCTTGAGGATCGGCAGGCTGTTGAACACGTTGATCACGTTGATGATCGTGGCCACCACCAGCGCGCCGCGCAGCATCGGGAACACCACGCGCCAGTAGGTCTGCACCCGCCCGGCGCCGTCGATCTGCGCCGCCTCCAGCACGTCGCCGGGCACGGCCTGCAGCCCGGCGAGGAAGACGAACGAGGTGAACGGGACCGAGACGAACACCGCGACCGCCAGCGCGGACAGGAATCCGGACAACGAGTTCTTCAGGAAGCCGAACGGCTCGTCCAGGATGCCGATGTCGACCAGCAGCCGGTTGATCACGCCGTAGAAGGGATCCAGGCCGTAGACGAACACCGTCGAGGTCATCACCACCGACGCCGCCCACGGCACGATGATCACCATCCGCAGGATCTTCCTGCCGGGGAAGCGCTTGTTCAGGAACTGGGCGAGCACCAGGCCGAAGCCGATGCTCAGCGCGACCGCGCCGACCACCCAGATGCCGGTGTTCAGCGCCACCCTCGGCAGGTGGTCGAGCTCGAGCACCCGCTCGTAGTTCGCCAACCCGGCCCAGCCCCGGTCGGTGCCGAACCGGCTCAGATCGCGGAAGGACGTGTAGATCATGTAGCCGACCGGGAACACGACCACGCCGCCGATGAGCAGCAGCGCGGGCGCGAGCCATGGCAGCGCCTGGAGGGTCGTCTGTCGCCGAGCCCGCCGGCGCAGCGACCGGTGCGCGGTGGTCGGAGCTGTCACGCGGTGGTTCCTCCTGTGTGTGGCGCCGGTCCCGGGCCGCCCTCGCCGGTGCGGCCCGGGACCTGTCGACGCCGGGGCGTCAGGCCGGTTCGTCGGCCTTCGCCTGGATCTCGCCAAGCACCACGTCCACCGGCTTGGTCTGGATCTGGCCGACCAGCGACTTGAAGGCGCCGGAGGTGGATGCCCAGGCCGGGTTGGTGGCGGGATAGAACTTCGCGTCGGGCAGCGACTCGAGGAAGATCTTCAGCTCCGGCTTGGCCGACGCGGCCTCCGCGCCGGACTTGGTCGCCGGGATGAACTGCTCGTTGTCGTTGAACTTGACGTAGTTGTCCTGCTGGTAGAAGAAGTCGAGGAACTTGGCGATCGCCGCCTGCTTCTCCTCGCCCTTGTCGAAGGCGACGAAGTAGTCGGCGACCCCGAGCGTGGACGGCGAGCCGTCCTTGGTCGGCGACGGCGCGATCTCCCACTGCAGGTTCGGGTTCTTCTCGTTGATCTGGCCGACGATCGGCGGCAGGCCCTGGATCATGCCGATCTTGCCCTGGATGAACACGTCGAGCAGCGGCGTGCGGTCGGTGGCACCCGGGCTCGGCTGGGTGACGCCCTCGTCGATCATCTTCTTCATGAAGGTCAGGGCTTCGGTGGCCTCCGGCGTGTCGATCGTCATCTTGCCGTCGGCCTCCCAGCTCGCGCCGGCGCCGTAGGCGAAGATCGAGGTCTCGGCCTGCGCCTCCTCGCTACCCAGCGGCATGCCGTAGCCGTGCACCCCGCCGCCCAGGGCCGAGATCTTCTTGGCCGCGGCGAGCAGCTCGTCCCAGGTCTTGGGCGGCGCGGTCACGCCGGCCTGGGTGAACAGGTCCTTGTTGTAGAACAGGGCCCTGGTCGAGGCGACCGTCGGCAGGCCGTAGGCGACGCCGTCGATCAGCGCGCTGTCGACGAACGACTTCTCGATGTCCTCGAGGGTCTCCGGCGAGACGATCTCCTCGGCCTCGTAGAGCAGGTCCTCGGTGGCGTAGGCCGGACCGGCCGCGTCCAGCTCCAGGATGTCCGGGGCGCGGTTGTTCTGGATCTTGTTGTCCAGCACGGTGTAGATCTCGTCCCAGCTCTGGGTCTCCAGTGTCACCGAGATGTCCGAGTTCTCCGCCTCGAACGCCTTGACGAGATCTTCCCAGTAGGGCTTGGTCAGGTCGCCGTAGATGGGGACGAGCAGCTCCAGTTCGGTGCTGCCACCGTCACCACCGCCCGAGTCGCTCCCACAGGCGGCTAACCCGAGTGCGGCCACGGTCGCGACCGTGACTGCCTTGATGACGCGCTTCAACTTTGTCCTCCATTTCCGCCCGGCCGGTCCGCCTGGCTGACCGCCCCAGGCCCGGCCAGCCCGTGCGGCGATTGGTTTATACCACTGATCTGGCCGGCGTAGCCGTCCCGTGCTCAACCCGATGCCGGCCGGGCGGTGCGCCGGCCCACCGGAACCGGCACACGCAACGCCTCCCGCAGCCGGTCGAGCACCTCGTCGAGGTCGCCGGTGGTGGTGAACCCGGCGGCCAGCAGGTGTCCGCCGCCACCGAACCCGGCCGCCACCACCCGCACGTCCACCGCGGTCGCGCGCAGCGAACCGGACCAGGTTCTCGGCTCGAGCTGTTTGAGCACGACGGCGACCTCCGCCTCCTCGATGCCCCGCAGCAGGTCCATCACGGCGTCGGTCTCCTCGAGCCGGGCCCCCGACTGGTCGTCGAGCGGGACCGCGACGTGCACCAGCCCCGCGCCGCCGACCGCGTCCGGTTCCAGCACCGCCCGGTCGAGCACGCCGGCCAGCCGGCCGAGGAAGGCGAACGGACGTGTGCCGGACAGCTCCCTGGCCACCCTGGCGGGGTCGACGCCGGCGCCGAGCAGCCGCGCGGCCAGCTCGTGGGTGGCCGGGCGGGCGCGCCGGAACCAGCCGGTGTCGGTGGCCAGGCCGGCGTAGAGGCAGGTGGCGATCTCGACATCCAGCTCAACACCGAGCTCGTCGAGCAGCACGGCGACCAGCACCGTGGTCGCCTCCGCGGTCTCGTCGACGACGTGGTGGGTGCCGAAGCGGGTGTTGTTCACGTGGTGGTCGACCACGAGCACCGCTCCCCCGGCCGCCACCGTGGCCGCCACCCGGTCGGTGAGCCGGCCGAGCCGGTCGATGCTGCTGGAGTCGAGCGCGACCAGCAGCCCGGCAGACGGGGGCACCTCGTCGGCGGACACGACCAGCCCGGAGGCGTCCAGCCACCGCAGCGACTCCGGGACCTCGGCGGGCGCGCCGAAGGAGACCCGCACGGTCGCGCCGCGCCGGCGCAGGGCCAGGCCGAGCGCGAGCGCGCTGCCCAGCGCGTCCGCGTCCGGGTTGACGTGGCCGAGCAGCGTCACGTCGGTCGCGGCCCGCAGCAGGTCGACGGCGGCACCAAGATCCGTGGTGGACACGACGACAGCCTCACGTAACCGAGCGGCTGCGTCCAGTACACCTGGCGGAGATGATGGTTGAGTTGAGATCTGGTGCATGCCTCCACCGTGGCCCGGGAAACCACGGCGGACAAGGAGGAGCCGCGCGGGGTCAGCCGATCCGCTGACCGATGAACTTGAGCGCCTCCGGCAGCACCTTTTTCCAGTAGGCGGGGTCGTGCCCGCCCGGCTTGAACTCGGACACCTCGTCGTCGCGCTTGTCGACCAGCTCCCGCGCGCCGTCGATGAACGGGTCGGAGTCGCCACACCACACGCCGAGCGGCACCCCGGAGAAGCGGGACACGTTCTGCAGCGGGTCGGTGTCGCGCCACTGCTGCTCGTTGTTGAACACGTTGCGGGACTCGGCCTCCGACCAGCTCTGGAACAGCGCCGGACTGATCACGGCCGCGGCCGGGTTGTTCAGGTTGGACGCGTAGTTCAGCGCGCCATAGCCGCCCATGGAGATGCCGAGCACGGCGAACGGGTTGGTCACCAGCCCCCGCTCCCCCAGCCACCTCGGCACGTCCTCGGTCAGCATCAGCTGCGGGTCGTCCCGGCGCTCGCGGGCCACCCAGTAGGAGTCGCCGCCGTCCATGGCCACCACGGCGAAGGGCGGGACGCCCTGGTAGTTGACGATCGAGGTCAGGATCTCCGGCACGCCGAGATCGACGAACATCTTGGCGGTCTCACCCCGCCCGTGCAGCGCGAGGCACACCGGCAGGTCCGGGTCCGCGTCCTCCGGCCGGATGACGACCAGCTCGACTTCCGTGTGCCGGGCCACCGACCCGACACGTTCGACGGTCACCGGTTCGGGGGGCGCCGATTTACTCGCCCCCGATAACGAATCGGGTGCGGAACTCGTTCCGCCGGTTCTCACGGGGACGTCCGATGGCTGTGATGCGCAGCCGGCGGCCGCGAGGCCGAGGCCGACAGCACCAAGCAGGACGTCTCGCCGCGTACGACGAAAATCGCCTGCAGCCACGTCTCACCCCAAGCTGGCCGTAGTCGGATCAGGGAGCCACGAGAGTATCGAAACCTTGTCCGTTATGGCACTCAGATCGAAACATTCGCCGGTTTTGACAGGTACCTGTCGTTGTGGGACGGTGCCCGCCATGACCCCGCTGACCGCGCGTGGCCTGGAGTTCTCCGAGCTACTGGTCGAAGTCTTCCGGGTGAACGGACTACTCCTTTCGGCGGGCGACCAGTTGGCCACACCGTCCGGGCTCACCAGCGCCCGTTGGCAGGTACTGGGCGTGATCGATCATGAACCGGCCACCGTCGCGCGGGTCGCCAGGACCATGGGACTTACCAGACAAACCGTGCAGCAGACGGCGAACTCACTGGCCGGTGACGGCCTGATCGTCTTCCAGGACAACCCGCGCGACCGCCGCGCGCGCGTGATCACCCTCACACCGCGCGGCCGCACGGCGCTGCGACAGGTGGAACAGCGACAGGCGGCCTGGGCCAACGACGTGGCCGACCGGATCAGCCTGACCGAACTGCGCGCGGCCACCGGCACGCTGCGCGACCTCGCGGACCTCCTTGAGGGCTGAGCGGGCTCAGTCCTCGTCGTCCTTGTCGTCGTCGTCCTTGTCGTCGTCCTCGCGGGGGGCCTTGTACGGGTCGGGGTCGCCTGCGGGCTTGGCGCCGTTGGCCAGCCGGGCGACCTCCTCGTCGGCGGCCTGGGCCCTGGCGAGCAGCTCGTCGATGTGCTTGGCGTCCTCGGGCACGGTGTCCGCGACGAACGTGAGCGTCGGGGTGAACCGGACACCGGTGCCCGCGCCCACCCGGGAGCGCAGCACGCCCTTGGCCGACTCCAGCGCGGCCGCGGCCCCCTGCAGGTCCGGCGCGACGTCCAGCTTGTCGCCGAGCACGGTGTAGTACACGGTCGCGTCGTGCAGGTCGGCGGTGACCCGGGTGTCGGTGATCGTCACCCGCGCCAGGCGCGGGTCCTTGACCTCGTGTTCCAGCACGGACGCGACGATCTTCGCGATGCGCTTGGCGAGCTTGCGGGCGCGTGGTGCGTCAGCCACGACGTTCCTTCCTAACGGTCTCAGTCGTCGTTCGGGCCGAGCAGCCGGCGGTGGGCCGAGATCAGCTCGAGTTCCGGCCGGCCGGCCACCAGCCGCTCACACGCGTCGAGCAGCTCGTTAACGTGCGCGGCGTCGGCCGCGACCGCGGCCACCCCGATCAGCGACCGGCGATGCTTGTCCAGGTGCCCGGCCTCGGCCACGGCCACCTCGAACCGCTTGCGCAGCTCGGCGATCACCGGCCGCACCGCGGAACGCTTCTCCTTCAGTGAGCGGATGTCACCGAGCACGACGTCCAGCTCAAGAGCCCCGACGAACAACGGGTATCACTTTCCATGAACAGGGCCCGGTCGCCGCGCCAACCGAAGTGGGCACGGCGACCGAGCGAGTGAATCAGTCGCGCGGCTTCTCGCGCAGCTCGTAGGTCTCGATGATGTCGTCGACCTTGAGGTCCCCGTAGGAACCGAGCGTCAGACCACACTCGAAGCCCTCACGCACCTCGACCGCGTCGTCCTTGAACCGCCGCAGCGAGCTGACCGGCAGGTTCTCCTGGACGACGACGCCATCGCGCATGAGCCGCGCCTTGGCGTTGCGCCGGATCTCGCCGGACAGCACCATGCAACCCGCGATCGTGCCGACCTTGGAGGACTTGAACACCTCGCGCACCTCGGCGCGCCCGAGCTCGACCTCTTCGTAGATCGGCTTGAGCATGCCCTTGAGGGCCTGCTCGATCTCGTCGATCGCCTGGTAGATGACCGAGTAGTACCGGACGTCGATGCCCTCGCGGTTGGCCTGCTCGGTGACCTTGCCCTCGGCCCGGACGTTGAACCCGAGGATGATCGCGTCGGACGCGATCGCCAGGTCGACGTTGGCCTTGGTGACGCCACCGACCCCGCGGTCGATGACCCGCAGCTCGACCTCGTCGCCGACGTCGATCTTCGTGAGCGCGTCCTCGAGTGCCTCGACGGTACCCGAGTTGTCGCCCTTGATGATCAGGTTGAGCTGGCTGGTCTCCTTCAGCGCGGAGTCCAGGTCCTCGAGGCTGATCCGCTTGCGCCGCTGGGCGTTGGCCGCGTTGCGCATGCGGGCCGCCCGGCGCTCGGCGATCTGCCGTGCCGTGCGGTCCTCCTCGACCACCAGGAACGTGTCACCGGCACCCGGCACCGACGTGAACCCGATGACCTGCACCGGACGCGACGGCGTCGCCTCGATGACGTCCTCGTTGAACTCGTCGACCATGCGGCGCACGCGACCGTAGGCGTCGCCGGCGACGATCGAGTCGCCGACCCGCAGCGTGCCGCGCTGCACCAGCACCGTGGCCACCGGACCGCGACCGCGGTCCAGGTGGGCCTCGATGGCGACGCCCTGCGCCTCCATCTCCGGGTTGGCCCGCAGGTCGAGCGAGGCGTCCGCGGTGAGCACGACCGCCTCGAGCAGACCCTCGATGTTGATGTTCTGCCGCGCGGAGATGTCGACGAACATCGTCTCGCCGCCGTACTCCTCGGCGACCAGCCCGTACTCGGTGAGCTGCTGGCGCACCTTCTGCGGGTTGGCACCTTCCTTGTCGATCTTGTTGACCGCGACCACGATCGGCAGGCCGGCGGCCTGCGCGTGGTTGATCGCCTCCACCGTCTGCGGCATCACGCCGTCGTCGGCGGCGACCACGATCAC
The DNA here is from genome assembly GCF_054779715.1 of Actinophytocola sediminis. NCBI lineage: Bacteria > Bacillati > Actinomycetota > Actinomycetes > Pseudonocardiales > Pseudonocardiaceae > Actinophytocola > Actinophytocola sediminis. Next base: position 80,447 of record NZ_BAAGXS010000036.1, read on the forward strand.
CGCGATGTCGGTCGAGTTGGCACCACGGGCACGCATGGCGGTGAACGCCTCGTGACCAGGGGTGTCGATGAAGGTGATCAGCCGCTCGTTGCTGTCGACCACGACCGCGACCTGGTAGGCACCGATGTGCTGGGTGATGCCACCGGCCTCGCCCTCGTGCACCGTGGTCTTGCGGATGGTGTCGAGCAGGCGGGTCTTACCGTGGTCGACGTGACCCATGACGGTCACGACCGGCGGCCGCGCCTGCAGTTCCTCCTCGCCACCGGCGTCCTCGCCGAAGGAGATGTCGAAGGAGTCGAGCAGCTCGCGGTCCTCCTCCTCCGGGGAGACGACCTGCACCTTGTAGTTCATCTCGGTGCCGAGCAGCTCGAGCACGTCGTCGGAGACCGACTGGGTGGCCGTGACCATCTCGCCGAGGTGGAACAGCACCTGCACCAGCGAGGCCGGGTTGGCGTTGATCTTCTCGGCGAAGTCGGTCAGCGAGGCACCACGCGGCAGCCGGATGTTCTCGCCGTTGCCCTTGGGCAGGCGAACACCGCCGACGCTGGGCGCCTGCATGTTCTCCATGTACTCCTGGCGCTTCTGCCGCTTGGACTTGCGACCACGCCGGGACGGCCCACCTGGCCGGCCGAAGGCACCCGCGGCACCGCCACGGCCACCACCGGAACCGGGACGGCCACCGCCGCCACCACGGAAACCACCGCCACCGCCGGCCGGGGCACCGCCACCACCGCCGCCACCGGGACGGAAGCCACCGC
>NZ_BAAGXS010000037.1:0-514 GCF_054779715.1 Actinophytocola sediminis
CCATAGCAGTTTACCAGGGTAGGAACCAGAAGGATGATTAATTTTAAAAAATGTTTTAATCGCAAGATTAAATAAAAAATTAAACAAAAAAACAATAGCAGCAATATAAAATTAAAATCCTTCTTTATTGCAGATTTCTTTATATTGCGAAAAGGCCTCGCTTTATGGATAAAAAGTTGGCATCTATTTATATTCTTTGTGAGCGTAGATATAAAAGATATAGACTCGGTCACGATGTCGTGCTGAAGAACCAATGATTAAGCTAAAGCTTGTCGATGTTCTAATATATGCATCTGAAATTGAACAATAGAAATAATAACCAGTCAATTAACTTTGATCTAATTACTTTTGGGGTTGACAATTGATTAGACTCTCTAGGATGACAGATATTGATCTTATTGTTCTAAATTTGGAAAAGTGTGGAATTGTTCAATCATAGTTTAATCTTTTTGTGTATCGTCATTTATTTTAATACAACTGATATCATATAGAAAATAACTATGTTTACAACAAA
>NZ_BAAGXS010000038.1:0-206615 GCF_054779715.1 Actinophytocola sediminis
ACACGATCAACACACCAAGATCTTCGGTGGATCCAGGTTGAGCGTCCTGAATGAGGCATTCAGGGCTCTGGGTGGGTCATGTACGCGGCGACCAGGTTGGCGACCTGGCGGGTGAGTGCTTCCGGGTCGTCGGTGCGGTCGGCCAACTGGCCGTCCAGCCACAGGGACGCCAGCCCGTGGACCAGGCTCCACAGCATGAGGGTCAGCACGTCCCGGTCGACCGGCTTGAGCACCCCGGCGGTGATGCACTCGTCCACGGTGCCCTCCAGGACCGCGAACGCGTCCGTGCCGAACTCCGCGTCCTGCTGGCTCTTGTGGGAGGTCTTCAGCTCCGGGCGGAACATCACCTGGAAGTAGGCCGGGTGCCGGCTCGCGAACAGCACGTACTCCTCGACGATCGCGGCCAGCGCCCGGTCCAGGGTCGCCGCCGCGCCCCTGGCGTCCCGTAGCGCGATCGCCAGGCGCCGGTAGCCCTCGTCGGACAGCGCGGCCAGCAGCGCCGCGCGGTCGGCGAAGTGGTGGTACGGCGCGCCAGGACTCACCCCGGCGGCCCTGGCCACCCGCCGCAGGCTCACCGCGCCGATGCCATCGGACTCGATCAGCTCGATGGTCGCCGTCAGCAGGGCCTCCCGCAGCGCGCCGTGGTGGTAGTTCGTCCTGGTCATGCGACGAAGCCTAGGTTGCCTGAGCCATACCCCTCATATATACAGTGCTTAGATAATCTGAACGGTGTACAGATAGGGGATCGCCATGACTGAGCGGGTGTTGGTGACGGGCGCGACCGGGTTCATCGCGCGGCAGGTGATCGCCGACCTGACCGCGCACGGCTACGCGGTACGGGGGACCGCGCGCCGGCCGGTCGACGGGCTGGACGACGGGCTGGACGATGTGGTCATGGCCGACCTGGCGGCCGACGCCGGCTGGGCGGAGGCGGTGGCGGGCTGCGACTACGTGCTGCACGTGGCCTCGCCGTTCCCCGCCGAGGTGCCGAAGTCGGCCGACGAGCTGGTGCGGCCGGCGGTCGACGGGACGCTGCGGGTGCTGCGGGCGGCGGCGGACGCCGGCGTGCGGCGGGTCGTGCTGACCTCGTCGGTCGCCGCGATCGTGAGCGGGCACCACGACCAGCGCGTGCGCACCGAGGCCGACTGGTCCGACGCGGACCGCAGCCCGGCGTACGCGAGGAGCAAGACCCTGGCCGAGCGGGCGGCGTGGGACTTCGCGCGCGAGTCAGGGCTGGAGCTGGTCGCGGTGAACCCCGGGACGGTGCTCGGCCCGCTGGCCGGGCCGGGCATGAGCACGTCGGTGGAGTTGGTGCGCCGGCTGCTGACGCGGGACGTGCCGGGGTCGCCGAAGATGGGCTTCTCACTGGTGGACGTGCGGGACGTGGCGGCCGGGCACCGGCTCGCCATGGAGTCGCCGGTCGCGCCGGGCAACCGGTACATCCTGGCCGGCGACCACCTGTGGATGCGGGAGATCGCTGCCGTGCTGGCGGCGGAGTTCGCGCCGCGCGGCTACCGCGTGCCGACGGGTTACCTGCCGACGCCGCTGCTGCGGCTCGTGGCCCTGTTCGACCCGTCGGTCCGGGTGGCGCTGGGGCTGTTGGGGCTGCGGGAACAGGTCACCTCGGACAAGGCCCGCGCCGAGCTGGGCTGGACCATGCGGCCGGTGCGCGACACCATCATCGACACCGCGAACAGCCTCGTCGAGCGGGGGATCGTGCCGAACCCGGCGCGTCCCGCGCGGTCAGAGCTGGGCGGCGTCGGTGCTGATCCGGCGTAGCCAGGGTGTGCACGATCGTATCCGCGACCGGCCCGAGACGTGAGAACGGGGCGGCCGAAGCTGCCCCGTCGTCGCGTGTGCTTTCTCAGCCCTCAGTGTTGGTGGACCCGCTCCGCAGTGGTATGTAGTTGACCCCAGGCAGTGCTGGTAAGCAGGAGCATGCCACCGTTCGGGTTTTTCGAGTCCCGTACCGCGGCGCCAGTCGGTAGCGTCCCCACCTCAACGCACGCGCCCCCGTTCTCAGTGCTGTAGCTGCTCTTCCGCCACACCATGCTGGAGAGGTCCGGGGTGATCATGTCTTGCTCATTTCGGCTGAGAGGTACTCGGCGGCAAGTTCCCGCAGCCGGTCCTGTGACTCGGCGGGGCCGAGGGCTGCCGCCGACATGCGGTTCCACAGCGCATTGTATGCGCGGACGTCCTCCGGTTGGTCGAGCAGGACGGAGTCGGTGTAGTCCTCCAGGTAGATCACGTCTGTGCTGGCGTCGTGCTCGAACCGCAGCATGATGAAGGCGAAGGCCGCCAGGCTGAAGGTCTGGGCGTCGAACGGGAGCACCTGTACGTCGATGGTGCCGAGTTCAGCCAGTTCGGCGACGTGTTTGAGCTGGTCAGCCATCAGCGCCCGCCCTCCGACGATTCGGCGGATGGCGGACTCGCTGAGGATGAAGAACCGCTCGGCGTCGTCCCGCTTGAGCACGTCCTGGCGGTCGATCCGCGCCTGAACGAGCCGCTTCAACTCGTCGTCTGACGAGCGCTGAGCGGCGTAAACAGCGCGGATGTACGCCTCGGTCTGGAGCACGCCGGGAATGACCTCGGGCTGGTACCAGCGAATACCCGTGGCGTCGTCCTCCAGGTCGAGATAGTCACGAAACCAGTTAGGCGTGACGTTCCGATAGGCGCTCCACCGACCTCGCTTGCGGCCCGACCGGGCGAGGTCGCGGAGTCGAACCGCCTCGTCGCCACCGATGCCGTAGAAGTCGATCAGTGCGTTCAGGTCCGTGATCTTCAGCCCTGACTCGCCGTTCTCGATCCGGCTGATCTTGCTGGACGCCGCCTCGATCACCTCGGCGGCCTCATCCTGGGTCTTGGTGGCCTGGTCGCGGGCGCGCTTGAGGGCGATCCCGAGCCGCCGCCGTTGCAGGGTCGGTGACGCCACGTCTGCCTCCTCGTTCGGTCGCGTCCATATTGGACATCTACATCGATAGTTGCAATCTCGTTCATCCGATCGGATCGCTTCCAAATTAGAAGTCCATAACGTATTGTCCTGATCAGTGGAGAAAAATAGAAGTCCATTTTAGGAGTAGGGCATACGGGGCTCCCGGTCACTGGTAGGCAAGTGGCCGTCACGCGGGTCGTCGTCGACCTCGACAACCGCCCGCCGGTGAACGTGACAAGCGCATGGACAACGCAGTGACCGGACCCCGAGACTCTCGATTGAGAGGTGTAGTCATGTGGCTACTGTTCGTAGTATGACGATGGTTGATGGTTCGCAGGCCGCCGAGTTGCGAGAAGCGATGATCGGTGAGCTGCGTGAGATGGGGGCGGTTCGAAGCAACCGGGTCGCCGAGGTGTTCCGGGCGGTACCCCGGCATCTGTTCACCCCGGAGGCGTCGCTGGAGGCCGCCTACAAACCGCGCGACGCGGTGCACGTGAAGCGGGACGACGAGGGCCGGCCGGTCAGTACGGTTTCGTCACCGCAGTTGCAGAGCACCATGCTGGAGCAGGCGGACATCCGTCCGGGAATGTCAGCACTGGAAATCGGGTCCGGTGGCGTGAACGCCGCCATGATGAGCTGGCTGGCAGACCCGGGGGGCCGGGTCACCACGGTCGACATCGACTCGGACGTGACCGCACGGGCGCGACGGCTCCTGGACGCGGCCGGCTTCGACCGGGTGAATGTCGTTCTCGCCGACGCTGAGCACGGTTTCGCCGAGGACGCCCCGTATGACCGGATCATCGTCACGGTCGGTGCGTGGGACATTCCCCCGGCGTGGATAGACCAGCTCTCCCTGGGCGGGCGGCTGGTGGTCCCGTTGCGGATGCGCGGATTGACGCGCTCGCTGGAGCTTGAGCGCGAGGGCGATCATCTGGTGAGCCGATCGGCCACGATCTGCGGCTTTGTTCCCATGCAGGGCGCGGGCGCGAACGTGGCGCAGTCGGTGCCGTTGCGCGGTACCAGAGCCGAGGTGCGGTTCGACGACGGCTGCCCCGGTGACCAGGTGCCCGTTCTGGAGGGTGTTCTCGGCACCGAACGCGCCGAGGCGTGGTCCGGCGTGACGATCGGCGGCATGGAGTCGTTCGAGACGCTACAACTCTGGCTGGCCACGGTGTTCCCCGGTTTCGGCAAGCTGCACGCGGACGCCGACGAGCGATCCGTTCTGGTCGACGACGACCATATGTGGTTCGACTCAGCGGTGATTGTGGGCGACTCGCTCGCCTACCTGACCACGCGCAGGGTGGAACCCGGCAGCTCCGAGTTCGGTGCGCACGCGTTCGGCCCGCACGCCGCCGAGGTCGCCGAAACGATGGCCGAGCAGGTGCGTGTCTGGGATCGCGAGCAACGCCACGGCCCTGGCCCGACCTTTCGCATTTGGCCCCACAGCACGCCCGACGACCAACTTCCTGAGGGTTTGGTCATCGACAAGCGGCACCACCGCGTCACGATCTCCTGGCCACCGGCGACCACCGTCGCGACCGGCCAGGGCAACCAGGAGGAACCACAAGGAGAGTGATCAGCATGATCCTGGCCCTCACCCAACCCGCTGTCGAGGTCGACGAGTTCGCACTCGATGTGCGGGTGATCGAGGACAGCCTTCCGCTCGCCAAATTGTCGTGCGCCACCGACGACAACTGCGGGGGATCGACCTGCGGAAGCGCCTGCACGAGCAACGTCACCGAACCGCTCTGACACTGAGCGACAGAAGCCGGTAGGACGGGAGGCGGGCGGTGGGTACGAGGCGGATGCTGTTCCGACACACGGGTGTGGTGATGGCACGCGCCAGCACCGACCCGGGCGACTTGGAACTGCCCGACACACTCGACCTCGACACCGAAGGCGCCCTCGACGAGGGCCGAACGTGGCTGGAACACCTCTGGCGACGCACCGAGATCCGGACGGCGTTGAGAGTTGCCAGCACGGCGTTGTCCCACCACGTCGACGCCATCGTCGCCGGCGACCGGGTCGACGTCAGTCAGCTACGGCGCGTGCTGATCACCACCTTCTCCTACCTACGACGCTGGCAGCGGCGCGCCACCCCGTTCGGTCTGTTCGCCGGGGTGGCCGCCGCGTCCGCGGGCTCGCCGCCGTCCGCGCAACTCAGCGAGGAACACAAGGTGGTGGCGCGCGCGGACGCGCGATGGTTGGGCGAGATCATCGACAGCCTTGAACGGCACCCCGAGCTGCTGCTACGCCTGCCCATTGTCCTCAACGACGCCGGATTCCTACGCGGTGACCGGTTCGTGGTCCCAGCACGGCCCGACGAACGCCAACCGCATCGTGGTGCGGCGTTGGACGCATCTGTTCGGCACACCAACGCGGTGGCAGTCGCCTTGGCAGGGGCGGCCAAGCCGGTTCTCGTCGCCGATCTGGCCGAACGCGTCGGGCAGCGGTTCCCTGACGCCGGACCGGACAAGGTTCGACGCCTCCTTGCCGATCTGGTCGCCAGCCGCGCCTTGATCACCAGCCTGCGGGCCCCGATGACGGCTTTCGATCCGCTGGCGCATCTCGTCGCCGAGCTGGACGCCGTCGGTGCCGACGATCTGCCCGACCTCGCGGACGTAGTCCACCAGCTCGGCGCGATCCACGAGGAGCTGTGCTCGCTCAGAACCTGGGCGTTCCCCTCGGACTACTCCTTGGTCCTGGAGAACGTTGCGGACCGGATGCGCACAGTGCGGGACGCACCCGGCCGGGTGCTGGCTGTGGACCTGGCGGTCGCCGGCAGGGTCACGATTCCCGAGGCGGTCTTACACGAGGCGGAGGTCGCCGCGTCGGCGTTGTTGCGGCTCACGCCGTTTCCGTTCGGAGACCCGGCCTGGAAGGACTTTCACACCCGGTTCCTCGACCGGTACGGCGTCGGCGCGGTGGTCGCCATGCGCGACGTGGTCGCCGATTCCGGCCTCGGGTATCCCGCCGGGTTCCTCGGCGCGGCCCGGCCACGCACCGCGCACCTGTTGACAGAACGCGATGTCACCTTGCAGGCGCTGATCCAGGAAGCGATCATCGAGGGCCGTACCGAGGTCACCTTGACCGAGCGGACCATCGGCGACCTGAGGGCCGGCGACCATACGAAGCTGGTTCCGCCTCCACGCGTCGAGCTGGCCTTTCAGCTCTTCGCCGCCTCTGTCGACGCGTTGGAGCACGGCCAGTTCCAACTCTGGCTTACCGGAGCGCCCATGCATGCCAACAGCATGGCCGGACGGTTTGCCTATCTGCTGCCCGACGAGGACCAGCGACGCCTGGCCGCGACGTACACACCGGCTGATGAGAACACCATTGCCGCGCAACTGTCGTTTCCACCCCGCCGTGAGCACAACGAGAACATCACTCGCGCGCCTCGACTGCTGCCTTTCGTGATCCCCTTGGGGGAGCACCAAAGTGACGACGAGACCGTCATCCCGCTGGACGATCTCGCGGTCACCGCTGACACGACGAGGATGTCCCTGGTGCGGATCTCGACCGGGGAACTGGTCCAACCGCACAGCCTGCACGCGCTCGAAACCACCACGCAAACCCCGCCGCTGGTGCGGTTTCTCGCCGAGGTGGCGTCCGCGCGGTGTGGCGCATTTGGACCGATCGGGTTCGGAGCCGCCCACGATCTGCCGTTCCACCCGCGCATCCGTTACGGCCGCGTTGTGTTGTCCGCAGCCAGGTGGCTCGTCAAGAGCACCGACCTCCCCTCTGGGCCGGCTGCCACACCCCTGTGGGACGACGCACTGAGTACGTGGTGCGAACGGTGGAGCGTTCCTTCGAACGTCGTGTTGTGCGAGAGCGACCTCCGCTTGCCGATCAACCTGGGCGATCGTCGGGACCGGACGCTGTTACGTACCCGCATGCAGCGCGACCGCACCGGAATGGTCGAGCTACGTGAATCCGGCCCGGACGATGGGCGAGCATGGGCAGGCGGCCGAACCTGCGAACTGGTCATCCCGCTCACCGCCGTCCCGAGCACCACGACGCAACTCCGCCCGTGGAATGCGCCGCTGCGTACCGTTGCCCGAACGGACGCCCTACTCCCAGGGACCTCGCCCCTGGTGCGCGCTCACCTTCACGGCCATCCGCTGCGCTTCGACGACATCCTCAACGAGCTGCCGCGACTGTTCAGCGACGCGGACGTTCCTGTGGTGCGGTGGTGGTTCTGGCGCCATCACGACCCTGCCCGTCCTGACAGTGACCAGCACGTGGTGTTGTGCCTGCGACTCAGGACGGCGGAGGACTTCGGGACCATTGTTGTTCGGCTCTCGGAGTGGGCGGCACATCTCCGCTCGACGGGGTTGCTCGCTGACCTCGGTTTCGCCGCACATCGACCGCCGCTGGGTGTGTTCGGCCACGGCACTGAAGCGCAGGACGCCGCCGAACAGATGTTGGCCACGGACTCGGCAGCAGCCATCGCCCAACTCTGGTGGGCAACCCGCAGTGGGACGCCTACCCAGGCGATCGCTGCGGCGTCCCTGGCAGACCTGGCCGCCTCGTTGTTCGCGAGCCAGGAGGCCGGGTTACGCGGGTTGCTCGATCTGCTCCCGCAAGAGCAGGGCAAGGTGGACCCGGATCTCAGCGTGGCGACGCTGGGGCTGGTCGATGCCGACGGCCTGGTTGGTCTTCAGAAGCGCCATGATGGTCAGATCGTGACGCGCGTGTGGGACCAGCGCCGCGCAGCACTCGCCGCGTACCGCGACAGATTTCTCCGGGACCGTGATGGCCGGTTGGTGCTGCGCACGCTCCTGCACGAGCACCACCTTCGGGCCGTCAGTGTCGATGCGGGCGTGGAGAAGGTCACCAACCGCCTTGCCCGTGCCGTTGCTCAACGCCGGCTCGCCCTCAGCGGGCAGGCCAGCTCGCGGCCATGAACGATGCTGCCCAAGTCGCGGAGACGCTCGCCGGGGCGCTGACGACACCCAATCGCGGCACCGATGACAACACCGGGCGAGAACAGTCTCTCGCCCTGGGCGCTGCCGGGATCGCCCTCGTGCACATCGAGCGTGCTCTCGCGGGCGTAGGACCGTGGAGCACGGCGCACGCATGGGTGAGCACGGCGACCGCCCGAGGGATCAGTGCGGCCGACGACACTGGTCTCTACCTCGGCGCGCCGGCCATCTCGTTCATCCTGCACGCTGCCGAAGCGGACCACGCCCACCGCTACCACCACGCGCTGTCCACCGTGGACTCCCACGTCGCCGCGTTGGCACATCGACGGGTCGACGCGGCCACGGCGCGTGCTCGGCGCGGCGAAGCAACGACGATCGTCGAGTACGACCTGGTCTCCGGCCTGACCGGAATCGGACAGCTCCTGCTCCGGTGCGCGCCTGGAACCGACGCGGTCGGTCGCATTCTCGACTACCTCGTCCATCTCACCGCGCCGCGCGTTGACGGCCTTCCCGGTTGGTGGGTCACTCGCGATCCGGACATGACTCTGCCCACACCCGGCGGTCACGCCAACCACGGCGTGGCACACGGCATCTCGGGCGTACTGGCTTTCCTCGGCACCGCCCTACGGTCCGGCGTAACCGTAGAGGGACACCGCGAGGCGATCGCGGCGATCTGCGCCTACCTGGACCACTGGCGGCATGACGACGAACGTGGCTCCTGGTGGCCGGAGTGGATCACCCGAGATGAGTTGGCTACCGGAACGTCACGGCAACGCGGCCCGTTCCGGCCGAGCTGGTGCTACGGAACACCCGGCATCGCCCGCGCCCAGCAGATCGCCGCTATCGCCACCGGCGACACGACACGGCAGCGCTCGGCCGAGCGCGCAATCGTGGCGTGCCTGTCCGACGCCGACCAACTCGCCGGCATCACCGACATCGGTCTGTGCCACGGCTGGGCCGGGCTGTACCAGACCGTCTGGCGAGCGGCTCAGGACGCGCTAACCCCCGAGATCGGCCACCACCTGCCGCACCTGGCCGAATCGCTCACCAGCCACGCTGCCGAAGCCCAGGACGCTCCCGGCCTCCTCGCCGGCATCGCCGGACTCGCCCTCGCAACACGCACCGCCGCGCACAACTCCGCACCGATCTCGGGATGGGACGCATGCCTGCTGATCACATAAGGACCGTCGAGATCATCGAAACCGCCGTCGTGAACGTCATCACCGGCACGCCGCTGACCGACGCTGCCCAGACCGCAGGCATGCAAGCCTCAGAGCTGGCCGACGCCGTCGAGGTCTACCAGCAGGCCGGCCGACACGCACTCAACGGTCAGACCGAGTCGGACTGGTGGCAGGTCTACATCCAGTTCTCCGACTGGGACGGAGCCGAGCGGGCCGCCGCCGAACACCTGGCGCCACTCCTGCGACGCGCCGAAGCCAGCGGCGCAGTCACCGCGTGGTGGTTCATGCGGAAGTCGCCTTGTTGGCGACTTCGGCTGCGACCGGGTCGGGCTGGACGTGCGATCGACGCAGACCTCTCTGCCGAACTCGATCAACTCACCACCTATGATCAGATCAGCAGGTGGTGGTCCGGTATCTACGAAGCGGAGACCGCCGCGTTCGGTGGCGTGCATGGCGTGGAGATAGCCCACGACCTGTTCTGCGTTGACAGCAACGCCATTCTTGCCATGCTCGGCAGCGATCAACCCGCGCTAGGTCGCCGGGAACTCTCCCTGCTGCTGTGCGCCACGCTCATGCGCGCCGCCAACCTGGAGTGGTACGAGCAAGGCGACGTCTGGGACCGCGTCAACCAGGAGCGCCCGCACCTGACCGACGTGCCGGCCGACAAGATCACCGCGCTGGCCGCCGAAGTCAAGGAACTGCTGCTCATTGACACCACGCCCGGCGGCCCGCTACTCGGCGAGGCCCGCCCACTCGCTTCCTCGGCCAGTTGGATCGATGGGTTCCGCCAAGGCGGCCACGCACTCGGCGTCGCCGCACGCGAGGGCACCCTGCGGCGAGGACTCCGCGAAATCATCAGCTACCTGGTGATCTTTCACTGGAATCGCCTCGGGCTGCACGTCCGAACCCAGAGCATCCTCGCCGCCGCGGCAGGTGCCGCGATATTAGGGACGCTCCCTGAGTAGAGCGGCAAACCAGCAACCATCTAGCCCGCCGGCAACAGCTCGGTGTCTAGCGCCAAGGCGTCCACTTCAGCCAGGTGAAGATGGCTACTGCTGCGGCGATGACGGTGGCGATACCGATAATCACGACACCGCGAACAGCCTCATCGAGCGGGGGATCGTGCCGAACCCGGCGCGTCCCGCGCGGTCAGAGCTGGGCGGCGTCGGTGCCGATTCCGTGTAGCAGGGTGTGCACGATCGCGGTGGCCACGGCGTCCACGTCGGTGTTGTCGTCCTCGCTGGCCATGTCGAAGAGGGCGTGATAGACGCGGCGGGCCCACACCACGTCGACCTCGGCGCGGATCAGGCCGATGTCCTGTGCCCGGCGGAGCAGGTCCTCGCATCTGGTCAGCACGCCCGCATGCAGGCGGGCCGTGACCGGGTCGGTGGCGGCGGTCTGGCTCATGGCGAACTTCCAGCTGAGCTTGACCTTCAGCACGTTGGCGGTCACCTGGTACATGGCGATCAACGGTGGCGTGGACTCGGGCCTGGCGGCGTCGATGGCGGCGTGGAACTGTGCGGTCGCCCAGGCGGCCAACGCGTCGAGCAGGGCGTCGCGGGTGGCGAAGCGCCGGTGGACGGTGGTGCGGGCGACGCCGGCGGCCTCGGCGACCTGCTCAATGGTGGCGGCCGGATTGGCGCGCAGGACCCGCTCGGCGGCTTCCAGGATGGTGCGCACGGTCAGCTCGGTGTCCGCGCGCATGGGTCGTCGCTGCGTGGTCACGCTGTAAGGCTACGCAACGGACGCAACCATGACCCAACTTGCGACACTCATGACGCAAGTCGTATGTTTGCTGCAACCAGGGAGACGCAGCAACAGGAGGTCGTCATGGATCTGCGGTTGACGGGAAAGACCGCCCTCGTCACCGGCGCCAGCCGGGGGATCGGGCTGGCCATCGTGCGCACGCTGATCGCCGAAGGGGTGACCGTGGTCGGCGCCGCCCGCACGGTGTCGAAGGAGCTCGCCGACAGCGGCGCGCACGTCATCACCGCCGATCTGGCGACCGCGGCCGGGCCGGGCGAGCTGGTGGAGACCGTGCTCGACCAGCACGGCGACCTCGACATCCTGGTCAACAACGTCGGCGGCGGGGACGCGAGCGACCTGCGCGCCTTCTTCGACTACGACGACGACATCTGGCGGAAGGTGTTCGACCTGAACTTCTTCTCCACCGTGCGCGCCTGCCGCGCCGCGGTCCCCAGCGTGGTCCGCCGCAACGGGCTGATCGTCAACGTGTCGTCGGTCGGCGCGCGAATGCCGCACACCGGCCCGGTTCCCTACACCACCGCCAAGGCCGCGCTCAACGCCTTCGGCAAGGCACTCGCCGAGGAGTACGGCGACCAGGGCGTCCGCGTCGTCACCGTCACCCCGGGACCGACCCGTACCCCGCTGTGGACCGACCCGGACGGTTTCGGCGGCGCGGTCGCCGCCGCGCAGGGCGTGCCGCACGCCGACCTGATCGCCGGCCTGGCGACCGCGTCCGGCATCCGCTCCGGCCAGCTCGTGGAGCCGGAGCAGGTCGCGTCCCTGGTCGCCTACCTGGCCTCGCCGCAGGCCGCCAGCATGACCGGCAACGAGTACCTCGTCGACGGCGGCGCCATCAAGACGGTGTGATGGTCAGCGTGCCCATGGCGGTCGTCGCCGAGCTGGCGCCGGTGTGGATGTCGACCGCGCCCGGCTCGACGGCGAACCGGCCGCCGGGGTCGCCGGTCCAGAAACCGAGGTCCTCGACGTCGAGGGTGAAGCGCACGACCGTGTCGGCACCCGCGTCGAGCTGGACCCGGCGGAAGCCACGCAGCCTGCGCACCGGTTGCACGATGCTCGCGACCCGGTCGTGCACGTAGAGCTGGACGACCTCGTCGCCGGCGCGGTCCCCGGTGTTGCGCACCGCCACGGTGACCTCGACCGTGGCGCCGTCGCGCAGCGCTCCGGCGGCGACGCGGTCCTGGCTCAGCACCGGCTCGGCGAGGTCGAAGGTGGTGTAGCCGAGGCCGTGGCCGAACGGGAACCGGGGGCCGTCGGCGAGGTCGAGGTAGCCGGTGACGAACGGGTTGTCCGGCCGCGCGGGATCGTGGGGGCGGCCGGTGTTCTCCCGGTTGTGGTAGATGGGCACCTGCCCGACCGTGCGCGGGAAGGTCACCGGCAGCTTGCCGCCGGGGTTCACCGCGCCGGTCAGCACGTCGGCGATCGCGCTGCCCGCCTCGATCCCCGGGTGCCAGGCCAGCAGCACGGCCGGCGCCGAGTCCAGCCACGCCCCGGTCAGCGGCCGGCCGCCGACCAGGACCACCGCGTACGGCGTGCCCGTGGCGGCGACGGCCGCGATGAGCTCCTCCTGCGCGCCGGGTAGGCGCAGGTCGGCCCGGGTGGACGCCTCGCCGCTGATCGCCGACGGCTCGCCGACCACGACAACCACCACGTCGGCGGCGCGCGCGGCCGCGACCGCCGCCGGGATGCCGCTGGTGTCCCGGCCCTCGGCGGGGACCCCTTCGGCGTGGCTGATCCGCGCGTGCGGCAGCGCGGTGCCGATGGCCGCGCGGACGGTGCGCGCGGGAAAGCGTCGCTGGGTCTCGCCGAGCACCCAGGTGCCGAGCAGGTCGGTCGAGTCGGCGAACGGGCCGACCACGGCGACCGAGGCCACCGCCGGGTCGAGGGGGAGCACCGCGGGCTCGTTGCGCAGCAGCACCATGCACCTGGCCGCCACGTCGCGGGCCGCCGCCAGCGCCGCCGGGGTCGGCTCGCCGATCGCGGCCCGCTCGTCCACGTACGGCCGGTCGAACAGGCCCAACCGGAACTTCAGCCGCAGCACGCGGGTCACCGCGTCGTCCAGTCGCTCCTCGCTGATCAGGCCGATGGCCAACAACTCCAGCCCGTGTTCGACCAGCGTGGTGCTGGCCATCTCCATGTCCACCCCGGCGGTCAGCGCGAGCCTGCCGGCGTCGGCGTGGTCGGCGGCGAAACCGTGCACGACCAGCTCCTCGACGCCCGCCCAGTCGCTGACCACGACCCCGTCGAAGCCCCACTGCGTCTTGAGGATGTCGGTCAGCGTGTGCGCGTTGCCGTGCGCCGGCACCCCGCTGACCGTGTTGAACGCCGCCATGACGGTGGCCGCGCCCGCGTCCACGGCGGCCAGGAACGGCGGCAGGTAGCGGTTGCGCAGGCGCTGCTCGGACACGTCGACGGTGTTGTAGTCCCGGCCGCCCTCGGCTCCGCCGTAGGCGACGAAGTGCTTGGCGCAGGCGGCGACCCGGTCCGGGGACCGTAAGTCGTCGCCCTGGTAGCCGCGCACCTTCGCGGCGGCGTACCGCGCGGTCAGGTACGGGTCCTCGCCGTGGCTCTCGGCGATCCGGCCCCAGCGCGGCTCGGTGGTCACGTCCATCATCGGCGAGAACGCCCAGTGCACGCCGTTGGACCTGGCCTCGCGGGCGGACACGGCGCCGTCGGTCTCGGTGACCGCCGGGTCGAACGCGGCGGCCTGCGCGAGCGGGATGGGGAAGGTCGTCCAGTACCCGTGGATGACGTCGAGCCCGTACAGCAGCGGGATGCCCAGCCGGGATTCCTCGACGGCGACGCGCTGCAGCGTGTTGCCCGCCGCCGCGTCGCTGATGTTGAGCACCGAGCCGACCCGGCCGGCGCGCGCCGCGGCCTCGACGGTCTCGGTGCCCGGTCCGCCGGGCCCGGTGTTCCAGCCCCAGGCCAGCTGCTGGAGCTGGCCGAGCTTCTCGGCCGGGGTCATCCGGCCGAGCAGGTCCTTGATCCGGGGCTCGGCGTCCTGGGCGCTGCTCATGCGGTGGTTCCTCTCCACGGGCGGGGGTGCCGGTGACGCGCGGGCGCGCGCCACCGGCGTCGGGTCAGCCGAGGCTCGCGTCCTGGTACACCCGCACGTAGTCGATCCGGAACTGCTGCGGGAACGGCACACTGGCGTCCGGGTGCCCGATCCACGACGCGCCGATCGCGGTGTTCATGATGATGTGCATCGGCTTGTCGAAGTAGGCGCCGGTCGGCGTGAACTGGCAGGTCTGCTGCCCGTCGACGTAGTAGGTCAGCTTCGGTCCAGGCTCCCAGATGAGGCCGTAGGTGTGGTAGCCGGCCGACAGGTCGACCGCGCTCTCGTACGTGCAGCCCTGGCTGGCGCCGAGGTCGGGGCCGTTGGGGGTGTCGGCGTAGTGCAGGGCGTGGTGCACCTCCCTGGGCGTGTTCCACAGCTCGGCGAAGTCGATCTCGTTGCCGCCCGGTCCCGGCCAGTTGCCGGTGACGTCACCCTGCAGCCAGAGCGCGGGCCAGATGCCCTTGCCCATGACCGGCATCTTGGCCCGTATCTCGATCTTGCCGTAAGTGAACGAGAACCGGCCCTTGGTCCACACCATGCCCGAGGTGTACGCCTTGCTGCCGTACTGCTTCTTCTCGGTGGTCAGCACCAGGTTGCTGCTGGCGGTGGTGACCGCGGCGGAGGTGTAGGCTTGGTCGGAGCCGGGGGACAGCAGCCCTTCGATGACGCCCCACCGCTGGTGGTTGAGGCTGCCGTCGAAGGTGTCGCCCCACACGTACTCCCAGTCGTAGGCGACCTGGTCGGCGGTGGAGGTACCCGCGGTCACCGGTAAGGCCGCCGCGGTCAGCAGGCCGGCCACCACGAGCAGCCGCCGCATTCGTTTGCCCATCACTGTTCTCCTTCGTTGGATGGATGGAGCCCGGTCACTACCGCTGGGTGTGTGCCTTCTCGAACTCGCCGCGGACCTGGTCGCCGCCGCTCTGCCGCCACTGGCGCACGACCTCGGCCCAGCCGGACACCGGCTGGTTGCCGCGCACGATCTCGCTGCGGGCGTTGTTCAGTGCCTTGGACAGCACCGAGCCCTTGCTGGCGTTGGTCGGCGAGTACAGGCCGACGGTGGGGTCCCGCACCAGCCGGGGCGCGACCTCGCGATGGAACGCGTACTGCTTGTCGACCACGGCGCGGTCGCCGGGGCCGAGGATCGGCGCCTGGTCGACCAGGTACTGCATGGGGATCTTGACGTTGGTGTCGCCGGCGCCGGTCAGCGAGGGGATGCCCGCGCTCATGGTGTGGTCGACGCCGTCGACGCCGAACTTGCGGAACAGGTGCTCGGTGGTGCCGATCGGCGCCGCCATCCAGTTCGCGATGGCCAGCATCTGCTTGACCCTGGCCTCGTCGCCCTTCTTGATCGCGGTGACCGCGAAGCTGCCGTTGCCGGTGAAGTGCCGGCCATCACCGCTGCCGTCGTGCGCCGGCGCGAGCAGGCCGCCGACCTCGATGCCCTGATAGGTGCTGAGCAGGATGTCCCACGCCGCGTAGCCGTCGACCTTCATGGCGATCTTGCCGGTGCCGAACCAGTCCCGGCCCTGCTGGAAGGTCGCGCTGAACACGTCCGGGTGGAACAGTCCTTTTTGGACCATGTCGACGAGCGCGGCGAGCGCCTCCGGGTACTCCTCGGTCTCGACGGCGTTGGTGAACGTGCCGTCCTTCTCCGTCCAGCCGTTGGGCGCGCCGAACATCTCCAACAGGAACAGCATCGCGCCGCCCCCGCCGAGACCGGTGTCGCCAAGCGCCCAGCGTCCGGCCCGCTCGTCGGTCAGTCCGGTACAGAGCTCGATGAACTCCTTGTGGTCGGCCGGTTTCGGGTTGAGCGACCGTTGGGCGACCAGGTCGTCGCGGACGAACATGATCTCGCCGATGCTCGCCCTCGGGGTGGGCAGCCCGTAGATGCCGCCGTTGGCGACCATCGGCTGCCAGGAGAACTCCGGGATGTTCGCGAGGAACGGGTAGTCCTTGACCGCGTCGCCGGACAGGAACGGCGTCAGGTCGGCGAACTTGGCGCGCAGCACGCCGGGCAGGTCCGGGGTCCAGGACGGCAGCATCACCATGTCGGGGAGGTCGCCGCCGGCGATCGTCGTGGTCACCTTGGTGCTGTAGTCGCTGTCCGGCACGATGTTGAAGGCCAGCTCCGCGCCGATCTGGTCGTTGAGCGCCTGCCAGTAGGCGTTGTCGGCCAGCGGCGGCGGCACCGGGGTGAACGTGTCGACCAGGATGGCGACCCGGCCGGCGCCTTCTCCCGGCTTGCTGGTGATCGCGGTGACCAGGTTCTCCGGGTAGCGGTAGAAGCCGGGCAGCAGGTCCGGGCCGGCCGGCAGGTCGGGGGTCACTCCGGTGTAGGGGACGTGGGTCGGCAGCCGCACGCCGGCGTTGGCCTCGGCGCTGTTGACGGTGCCGCCACCGCCGCCGCAGGCCGAGATGAACGACGTCGATGCGGCCGCGAGGGTCATCGCGCCCATGCCGCGCAACAAGGCGCGACGGCTCACAGCTCTGTGCTGGGTCACGGCGAGGACTTCCGTTCTCAGGCGGTTTGCATTGAGTTGATGATGCGCATCATCACAGTGGTGCTGGACTCTAGATCGAGGTAAATCCACTGTCAATACCAGGTAAACCAGCTGGCTGGCGACCTGTTGTTGACCTATCGACACCGGTCTGGCTACTCTCCAGTCGTCAACAGATAATGCGCTATATCAATTGGGGTAACCACGGTGAAGGCGTCCGAACGGCCGAAGAAGCGGCCGACCCAGGCCGATGTCGCGCGGCTGGCGAGCGTGTCGCCCGCCGTCGTCTCCTCGGTCGTCAACGGGCGCGGCGGCGCGAACGGGGTCCGGGTCAGCGACCGCACGGCCGCCCGGGTCGAGGACGCGATCCGCCAGCTCGGCTACGTGCCGAACGTGGCCGCGAGGAGTCTGGCAGGCGGTCGCAACGGGATCGTCGGCGTGTTCACCTACGAGGCGCTGTTCCCGATGCAGGCGATGAGCTACTACCACCCGTTCCTGGTCGGCGTCGAGGAGGCGGTGGAGGCGCTGGACTGCCATCTGCTGCTGTTCACCGGGTCGCACACCGACGACCGGCGCCGGTCGATCTACAAGAACGGCACCAACTCGCTGCAGGTCGCCGACGGCTCGGTCCTCATCGGACAGTCAGAGGACCGCGACGAGCTGGCGGCCCTGGTCCGGGACGGCTATCCGGCGGTGTTCATCGGCCGCCGGGACCTGCCAGGCGCCGAGGTCTCCTACGCCGCGGCCGACTACAGCACTGCCACCCGCCAGCTCGTCGAGCGGATCAGCGGGCTGGGACACCGGCGGATCGCCCGGCTGCGCGGTGGGTCCAACCACGAGTCGATCCTCGACCGCGACGCGGGTTTCGCGGCCGCGCGGGAACTACTGGGCGACCGGGTCGAGACCACGGAGGTGTTCGTGCCGCCGCGCGCGGAGTCCATCGCCGCGGTCGTGCCCGGGCTGATCGAGCAGGGCTACACCTGCCTGGTCACCGACGACCGCGAGCGGGCGGGCGACGTGTGCGCCGCGGCCGCGACGCTGGGCCTGTCGGTGCCGGCGGACCTGTCGGTGGCCGCGCTCAGTGAGTACGAGTACGTCGACCTGGCCACCGGCGCCGCCCGGTGGGACATCACCACCATCACCACGCCGGGCCGGGAGATGGGCGCCGCCGCGGTGCAGCTGCTGGCCGACGTGCTGGACAACCCCACCGACCGCACCCCCCGCCGGGTCGTCATCGACTGCGGCTTCCACGCCGGCGCCACCCTGACCAGCCAACAAGGAGCCTGATGCACGAGCAGAACTGCGACATCCTGGTCGTCGGCGGCGGTCTCGGCGGCGTGGCCGCCGCGCTGGCCGCGGTGCGGCTTGGCCGCGACGTCGTCCTCACCGAGGAGACCGACTGGCTCGGCGGGCAGCTGACCACCCAGGCGGTGCCCCCCGACGAGCACCCCTGGATCGAGCAGTTCGGCTGCACGGCGACCTACCGGAAGCTGCGCGACACCATCCGCGCGTACTACCGCCGCGCGTACCCGCTGACCGAGCAGGCCTCGGCGACCCCGAACCTCAACCCCGGCAAGGGACACGTCAGCCGCCTGTGTCACGAGCCGAGGGTCGCCGTCGCCGCGATCGACGAGCTGCTCGCCCCCTACCGCTCCAGCGGGCAGCTCCGTGTCCTGTTGCGACACCGGCCGGTGGCCGCCGAAGTGGACGGTGACCGGGTCCACGCGGTGCGGCTGCTCGACACCGGCGGCGGCCACGAGGTGACCGTGTCCGCGCGGTACGTGCTGGACGCCACCGAGATGGGCGAGCTGCTCGAGCTGGCCGGGGTCGAGCACGTCATCGGGTCGGAGAGCCGTGCGGACACCGGGGAGCCGCACGCGGTCGACGGCCCGGCCCAGCCGGGCGACCAGCAGTCGTTCACCTTCTGCTTCGCCCTGGACCACCGGCCGGGGGAGGACCACACCATCGACCGCCCGGCGACCTACGACTTCTGGCGCTCCTACGCGCCGGACTTCTGGCCCGCGCCGCTGCTGAGCTGGCGGCAGGTCGCCCCGGAGACGCTCCAGCCGTACTCGAAGCGGGTGTTCGAGCCCGACCAGGACTTCGACCTGTGGCGGTTCCGCCGGATCCTGCACCGGCCGTTCTTCACCGACGAGTACACCGGCGGCGACATCACGCTGGTGAACTGGCAGCAGATCGACTACTGGCTCGGGCCCCTGCTCGGCGTCGACGACGCCGAGCGTGACCGGCACCTCGATGGCGCCCGCCAGCTCAGCCTGTCGTTCCTGTACTGGATGCAGACCGAGGCGCCCAACCACCTCGGCGGCACCGGCCACCCCGGACTGCGGCTGCGCCCCGACGTCACCGACACCGCCGACGGGCTCGCGAAGTACCCCTATATCCGGGAGTCGCGCCGCATCCGGGCCGAGTTCACCGTGTCCGAACTGCATGTCGGGGTGGAGGCCCGCGGCTCGCAGCTCGGCGCCGAGGAGTTCCGGGACAGCGTCGGCATCGGCAGCTACCGCATCGACCTGCACCCCTCCACCGGCGGCCCGGCCGGGCCTCGGCAGTACGTCGACGTTGCGAGCTGGCCGTTCCAGGTCCCGCTCGGCGCGCTGCTGCCGGTCCGGATGGAGAACCTGTTGCCCGCCAACAAGAACATCGGCACCACCCACATCTCCAACGGCTGCTACCGGCTGCACCCGGTGGAGTGGAACATCGGCGAGGCCGCCGGCGCGCTGGCCGCGCACTGCCTGGACACCGCGGCCGTGCCGCGTCAGGTGCGTGCGGACCCCGCCCGGCTCGACGCCTACCAGAACACGTTGACCAAGCTCGGGGTCGAGCTCAGCTGGCCGGTCGAGGTCCGCACCCAGATGAAGTACAACTGACCGGGAGACGAGATGGCCGTGCTGAGCAGATCGCCCTCGGCCGAGCGCGCCCCCCGGCGGCCCGCCCGCCGGGTCAGCCGTGGGCGGCGGCTGCGCGGGGACTGGTTGTTGCTCGCGTGCGCGTTGCCGGGACTGTTGTGGCTGCTGGTGTTCCACTACGCGCCGCTGCTGGGCAACGTCATCGCGTTCAAGGACTACCAGCCCTACGTCGGCATCACCGAGGCGCCGTGGGTGGGGCTGGACAACTTCCAGATCATCGTCAACGGTGACCCGGCCTTCGTCAACGCGCTGACCAACACGCTGATCATCTCGCTGCTGCAGTTGTTGTTCGTGTTCCCCATCCCGATCGCGTTGGCGTTGTTGCTCAACTCGTTGGTCTCCGAGCGGGTGAAGCGCACGGTGCAGTCCATTCTGTACCTGCCGCACTTCCTGTCCTGGGTGATCATCGTCGCGATCTTCCAGCACATGCTCGGCAACACCGGCCTGCTCAACTCCTTCCTCACCGAGCACGACCTCGGCAGCTTCAACCTCATCGGGAACCCGGAGCTGTTCAAGGAACTCGTGGTCGCCCAGGTGATCTGGAAGGACACCGGCTGGGGCACGATCCTGTTCCTGGCCGCGATGTCCCGGATCGACCCGGCGCTCTACGAGGCGGCCGCGGTCGACGGCGCGTCCCGGATGCGTCAGCTGTGGCACGTGACCTTGCCCGGCATCAAGTCGGTGGTCGCGCTGTTGCTGATCCTCCGGCTCGGGGACGTGCTGAGCGTCGGGTTCGAGCAGATCCTGTTGCAGCAGAACGCGGTCGGGCCCAACGCCTCGGAGGTGCTGGACACCTACGTGTTCAACAACGCGGTCGGCGCCGGCGCGTGGGGCGCGTCGGCCGCGGCCGGGTTGGTCAAGGGCATCGTCGGCGTGGCGCTGGTGTTGGCCGCGAACAAGGTGGCCCACCTGTTCGGTGAGCGGGGGGTGTACCAGCGATGACCGCCGCGCTGACCCCGGCCCGGCCGATGACCCGGGCCGCCAAGGGCCTGATCCTGACGGTGTGCTGTCTGGTGGTGGTGTTGCCGTTCCTCGCGGTGGTCTCGACCAGCCTGGCCGACGAGCGGCAGATCGCCGAGGCCGGCGGGTACGTGCTGTGGCCGGAGCGGCCCAGTTTCCACGCCTACACCGCGATCTTCGAGGGCGGGGTGGTCACCAGGGCGCTGCTGGTCTCCGTCGGCGTCACCCTCGTCGGCGCGGCGTTGTCCCTGGCGTGCACCGTGTTGCTGGCCTACGGGCTGTCCCGGCCTGGCAGCTACGGCAGCCGGCCGATCCTGATGGTCGTGCTGTTCTCCGTGCTGTTCTCGCCGGGCATCATTCCCATGTACCTGACGGTCAAACAGTTGGGGCTGCTGGACAGTTACTGGGCGCTGATCCTGTCGGCGTTGGTCAACGGCTTCAACGTGATCGTCATGCGGGCGTTCTTCCTCGAGCTGCCCCAGGAACTGTTGGACGCGGCCAAGATCGACGGCGCGAGCGAGTTCACCGTGCTCTTCCGGATCGTGCTGCCCTTGTCCAAGGCGGTGGTGGCGGTGATCGGGCTGTTCTACGCCGTGGCGTACTGGAACAACTTCTTCTCCGCGCTGCTCTACATCACCGACAACACCAAGTATCCGCTGTCGCTCGTGCTGCGCACCTACGTGGTCGACAACGCCACGATCGGCACCGGCGACGCGAGCCAGGTGCCGCCCCAGCAGTCACTACAGATGGCCATGCTGGTGGTCAGCATCCTGCCGATCCTGCTGGTGTACCCGTTCCTGCAGAAGCACTTCGCGAAGGGCATCATGATCGGCGCGGTCAAGGGCTGACCGCTGGTGGTGCGCGGTCCGCGCACCACCAGCGGGCCGCCTCAGTGCTCCCGGCCGGGCACGGCGGTGCCGTCCCCGCCGTCCCACAGGGTCGCCAACTCCGACCGGCTCAGTACCCGGTTCCAGACGGCGACGTCGTCCAGGCGGCCGGTGAGGAACCGGCCGTCGGCGTCGCGATAGGTGCCAAGGCGCAGCCCGGTGGTGTCGGCGAGCGCGCCGCTGGCGGTCTCCTTGGCGTCGACGAACGAGCGCACCTCCGCGCCGTCGAGCAGCAGCCGGGAGACCCCGGTGGCCGCGTCGAAGGTGACGGCCACGTGGTGCCATTTCCTGGCCGCCGGGGTGCGGTCGGACTCCGCGATCACCGACGTGCCGTCGGTCTCCACGGAGTACTTCAGGTGTCCGTCCACATCGGTCAGCTCGACCGAGATGGCCCACGAGCCCGTGGTCTCCAGGATGGTCTGCCGGCCCTGGCCGACGCGGTCGGCGCGGAACCAGGACGACACGGTGTAGGCGGGTGCCTGGTCGGGCAACACCTGGAAGGGGACGTCGACGTGGTCGCCGTCGCCGCCCAGCGCGACCGCGCCCTTGAGCTGGCCGCCGCGTGCGGTGAACTCCGCCGCGCCCCGCAGCCGGCCGTCGCGCAGCGGGTTGGGTGAGCCGTCGTCGTCGGCGAAGCCGCCCTTGCGGTCGTCGAACGACCAGTGCCCGAGCAGGCCCCGGCCAAGCCCCCGGCGCCGGTCCTCGCCGAAGAGCAGCAGTGCCTGGTCGGCGCTGTCGGTGTAGAGACGGTCGATGCCCCAGTCGATGAAGCGGCGCATCACCTCGGTGTCGTTGACCGTCCACGCGCCCGACTCGAACCCGGCCGCCTCGATCGTGGCGATCACCTCCGGGCTGACGCGCGCCTGGTTCACCACGAGCGACTCGAAGCCACGGTCACGGGCGGTGGCCAGTTCGGCGTCGAGGTCACCGGCGGCCGGCAGGTCCCAGAAGACGTGGATGCCCGGGTCGAGCTGCTTGACCTGGCTCATCTTGGCGAGGTTGCCGTCGTTGAAGCCCACCCACCGCTGGGCGCGCAGGTCCTGGACCATGGCGACGGCGGCGGGCGTCGAGCCGTCCTTGGGCTGGATCGACAGCCGGGTGCGGTCCTGTTTGCGGATGAGCTTCAGCGCGTCGGACAGCAGCGGCATCCGGGCGCGGGGCACCTCCCGCTCGGTCAGCCCGTTGGCCTGCCGGAACCCGTGGGCGACGTCCAGCGTGCTCAGCTCGGCGTAGGTGCTGTCGGCGATGCGCAGGTCACGGTCGGCGAACCGGCCCGTGGTGGCGTCGTGCGACACGACGATCTTCCCGTCGGCCGAGGTGAAGATGTCCAGCTCGATCCAGTCGACACCCAGTCGCAACGACTCGGTGAACGCCGGCATCGTGTTCTCCGGGAAGGCGCTGGCGAAGCCCCGGTGGGCGGTCACCCCGTTGTCGAGGAAGCCGGGGTGCCGGTCCGGGGTGGCGGCCGCTGGCGTGCTGACGACCAGCCCGGCCAGCGCGCTCGCACACAGGAGCACACCGAGGCCGCGGGTTCGGGTTCTCATGGATCAGCTCTCTCCTCAGGGTTCGTGGTGGCTGGATCGTCCCAGGTCGGGGGAACGGGACCGCGCCACCCAGCCGAACCCGCGGTGAACGCTTGACACCTTCATGTTTGCAATGCAAATCTATGTGTATCGCAATCAAGTCTGGGGGTTTGAGATGAACGAGTCGCGACTCGTCCCGGCTGGGGGTCGGGACGAGGGGACCGGGCTGCTCGCCGACATGCGGAGCCTGCGGGCCCGCGTGCGCGTGGACCGGCAGGCGCACGCCATGCCACTACTGCTGTTCGGCGCGCTGATCCTCGTCGCGCCCGTGCTGTACTTCCCGGCGGTCGACCTGGGCGACACGGCCGACATGTACGACCCGAAGGTGGCCGGCGACAACCCTCTCGTCCAGATCTTCCGCACCACCGCGGGCCCCGATCCGGCGTACCCGACGCTTGTCGCCTGGTACTGGCTGCTCGTGCTGGTCGGCGGGTTCGCCGCCACGATCTGGTGGTACCGCCTGCGCGGGCACCGGGTCGGTGTCGAGACCGACACCCGCGGCCTGGTGGCGGCTGTGATCAGCGGGTTCGTCGGGTTCTTCCTCGGCACGTTCACGTTCACGCGGTACGCGCTGTCGCTGTTCGGGGCGTGGCAGGTCAACCTGTCGCTGATGTTCGGGTCGCTGGCGCTGACCGCGCTCGCGTTGTGGCTGCTACGCGGCCCGCTGCGGGTGTTCGCCGCCGCCCTGTGCGCCTCGGTGACGTTCTCGTCGATCGCGGTCTACACCAACAAGGGCTTCTCGGCCCTGCTCGTCATCGCGGGCGGGCTGTTGGTGCTGGCCGCGCTGGAGCGCAGCGTTCGGCTGGGCGTGGTCAGTGTGCTGTTCGCGCTGGCCATCGTGCCCGTGACGGCGCAGATCAACACCCCGCTGATCAACGCCGACCTGTCGGGCGCCTACCAGGCCGTCGGCTGGTTGGCCGCCGACACGCGAACCTATGCGCTGCAACAACTCCTGCTGCCCGCGGTGATCCTGCTCGTGGGCGGCGCGCTCGCACAGTGGAAGAAGGCAACCCGATGAGCGCCGACCTGCTTGGCGAACTGGCCACGTTGCGCGCGCGTACCCGCGCCGACCGGCGGGCCTACGCCTTTCCGTTGATCCTGTTCGGCGTGCTGATCCTGTTGTCGCCCTTGGTGTACGTGTCCCGGCACTGGTCGCGGGAGGAGCTGGCACGGGGGATCCTCGTCGACCAGGGGCCGTTCCCGCAGTTCTTCCCGATGTCGGGCTCCTTCATCCGGTACCCGGAACTGGTTGGCTGGTACGTTGGCACGTTCCTCGCGACGGTCGCGTTCGGCGCGATCGGGGTCTACCTGATCGGCGGTTACGCGGCGTTCGTGGCGATCGGCGTCGCGCTGGTGGTGCTGGCGTGGCGGGAGCGCAGCGCGCTGCTGCTCGCGATATCGTTGGTGTTCCTGCTGGTCAGTGTTCCGGCGAACCACCCGATCCACCAGTGGGACATCACCGCGATCTACGGCGTCGACGGATGGGATTCGCAGCAGGTGGCGTTCTTCAGTGTGCTGGCACCCGGCGTGGTGCTGCTCGTCGGCGGGGCGCTCGCGGTGATCGGGAACCGCCGATGAGTGACCACCCGACCAACGGCATCGACGACGTCGTGCACCAGCGGCATCGGCTGGGCATCCTCACCGTGGCGGCCGAGTCGAAGCGGGTCGAGTTCGGCTACCTCAAGGACGCGCTGGAGCTGACCGGTGGCAACCTCTCCCGGCACCTCACGGTCCTGGTCGACGCCGGCCTGCTGGACATGGAGAAGGGCTACGACGGCAAGCGCCCCCGGACCTGGGTCAGCATCACCCAGACCGGCCGCGCCGCGCTGGCCGCGGAGATCAGCGCGTTGCGCGCGCTGGTGGCCCGGCACGACGGGTGAGCGGGGAGGTCAGCCCTCCGCCCACCCGTGCTCGTGGGCGAGCACCAACACACACTGCCGGACTTTCAGCACCTGCTCGGCGGTGAGCGTGGGCACCGACGTGAGCAGTACCTCGGTCAGCTCGGCGGTCAGCTCCGCGTTCGACAGGATGTCGCACATCTCGTCGTCCCCGCCCTGCTCGTCGGGGACTCGCGGGTGCGCGGCCGGCTGGTCGAGCATCTGGACCCGGGAGGCCTTCAACCCGCGCTCACCCTCCTCGGCGACGAACTGCACCCTGGTGCCGGGCACGAGCAGCCGTTTGTCGAAACTCAGGTCGTTCACATGCAGGAAGACATCATCGCTCCCGGTGTCCGGGGCGACGAAACCGTAACCGCGGACCTCGTCGAATCGGATCACTTTGCCGGTCAATATCGACGCCAATTTCACCAACCACCTCTCCCAGGCGCACTAGGGCCTTCGCCATCCTGTCAGGTCCTGGTTGTTCGGCTCAGATCAGCCCGAGGCGAATGGCATAGGCGATGGCGTGTGTCCGGTTGCGCAGCCCGAGGCGGGTCAGCAATCCCTGCAGGGTGTTCTTCACCGTGCGTTCGGAATAGGACAGCGTTTTGGCGATCTGGCCGGTGTCCAGTCCGTCGGCGATGTGCCGGAGCACGTCGGCCTCGCGGCAGGACAGGCCGGTGAAGGTGAGCTGCCGAGGGGCGAGGACGTCGCGTTGCAGCCGGGACAACCCCTGGAGCAGGCTGCCGAGGTACTCGGGCGGGATGTCGCCCCGGCCGCGACGGGCGTCCGCGATGGCCGCCAGCAGCCGCGGGGTCGTCGCCTCCGTGCGCGGCACCAGCACCGCGAGGCCGCGTTCGACCGCGTTCCACAGGTCGGCCAGCCGGGGCTCGCTCGCGATCAGCACCAGCCGCCGGTTCGGCACCGGTGTCAGGTCCCGCAGGACGGACTCGCCGACCGCGACGACCACATCGGTCTCGGTCAGGTCCTCGACGAGCTCGATGCCGGGCTTGTCCTGGAGTTCGCTGCGCAGGCCGGCATGGGTGAGCGGGTCGACGGCCAGCACGGCCACCCGGCTGGGGCGGTACCGTCGCGGGTCGGCGACGCGGTTCCTCGGCGCGATGGCGGTGACAGTGGCGGTCATGTCTCCAGGGAACCGCGCTCCGGCGGCGAACACCAGCCTGAGCGGGGGGAAGCTTCTTGTACCGCCTACTTCTGCCGGTCGCACCCGGTGGTCGCCGTTGTTCGGGGTGGCGGGGCAGCATTGGGTGGCCGATAGGTCAAGTCGCATAGGTTTCTGGCGGGTGGCCGTGTTTGCATCGAGGGATGCGGCTCCCAGACTATGTGGTGTCCACCTACGAGTTCGATGTCCTCTGGGCGGACCTGTGTCTTGGCCGGATGCCGGCCAGCCTCACCGTGCCGCGCACCGGGCGGGACGCCCGCGAGCGGGCCCTGCTGGCCGAGGAGATCTACCGGGAGCTGTTCGACCGCGGGCTGGTGGATCGCGATCGCCGGGTCGATGACGGCCTGACGACGATGCTCGGTCTGCTCAGCGGGTTCCTGGTGGCGGTGGATTTCGCGGGGGACATCGGTTATCCGGTGCGGGCGCTCGTGGCGACCGACGGCCGCGCGGGCGTGCTCGCCACGCTGGCCGGCGGAGAGCTGTGGCTGACCGGGATCGAGCCGGCCGAGCTGGGGACCGCGATCGTCGGTCTGTTGCCAACCGACCGCCCGGCCAGCGGCTCGTACCTGGTTCTCGGCCAGGAGTCGCGGTCGTGCGCCACGGGTCTTTTGTCCATTGTGGACAGGAGGCTCGGTCAGATCAGGCCGTTGCGCAGTCCGTACGCGACGGCGTGCGCGCGGTTGCGCAGGCCCTGACGGACGAGCAGGTTGTGCAGGATGTTCTTCACGGTGCGTTCCGAGTAGCCAAGATGCGGCGCGATCGCCGCGGTGTCCAGGCCGTCGGCCAACATCCGCAGGATCGTGACCTCCCGTCGCGACAGCCGGTTCGCGGCCGGGTCGCCAGGGGCGGTGGGCTGCTCGTGCTGTCCGAATCGGACACCAGGACCAGCGAGGTCATCGTGCGCGGCCATGATGGCCACCAGTAGTCCCGAGGTCGTCGCCTCGCCGCGGGACAACACCCGCGCGACGCGGCCGTGCTCGATGGCCGCCACCACCGACGGGTGTCGTGGGTCGTCGGTGACGAGCACGACCCGAGCCGACGCTGGCGGCTGATCCGGCGACCAGGCCCCGGCGGTCGTGACGACGACCTCGGCGTCGGCGGGGTCGTCCACCAGGTCGATGTCCGGTGCCGTGCGCAGCTGGGCGAGCAGGCCGGCGTGGGCGAGGAAGTCCGTTGTCGACACCGACACCGAGACCGGGACGGCATCCCGGCGAGTCTGGTACTGGGTGGCGGGATGCGCGTCTGGCCAGCAGGTTGTCGGCGACATGTGATCAGCGAACCGCACCGGACCGAGACACGGCAACGCTTTGCCAGCGGCAGGCTTCGGTGAGCGAGAAACTGCCGGTTACGTATCGTGTGGCACGAGGTCAGGTGGTGGTGCGGTTGTCGTCGTTCGGGAGTCTGTTGTTGCGGTACCGGCGGTCGGCCGGACTGTCGCAGGGGGCGCTGGCACGGGCGTCGGGGATGAGTGTGCGGGCGTTGCGGGAGTTGGAGCACGGTCGGGCGCAGTCCGCCCAACACCGGTCGGCCGAGGTGCTTGCCGACGCGCTCGGCCTCGCCGGCGGCGAGCGGGACCTGTTCCTGGCGGTGGCGAAACAGGGGCGGCGCCGATCGTCGCCAGCGGACCCGGCGGCGTTGTGTGCGTTGCCGGCCGCGGTGGTCGACATGCGGGGGCGGGCGGGGGAGTTGGCGTGGTTGCGGTCGGAGGCCGAGGGGACCGTTGTCGTCGTCGGGCCGCCGGGAGTCGGCAAGACCGCGTTGGCGGTGTCCGCGGCGCACGCGTCGGCGGAGCGGTTTCCGGACGGCGCGCTCGCGGTCGAGCTGCGCGGGGCGGACGGGGAGCCGGTGGCGGCCGGGGTCGCGGTGGACCGGCTGCTGCGTGCGTTGGGTGTGCCCGCCGGGCGGATCCCGGCGGCCAAGGACGAGCAGGCGAACCTGCTCAAGGCGCTGGTGGCGCCGAAACGGATGCTGGTGCTGCTGGACGACGCGACCGACGAGGCGCAGGTCCGGCCGTTGCTCGCGACCGGCCCGGCCGGCCTGACGTTGATCACCTGCAGGCAGGCGCTGGCCGGCCTCGACGCGGTGCACCGGGTGTGGTTGGAGCCGTTGGGTGAGCCGGACGCGCGGGGACTGCTGGTGGGGATCGTCGGCGCGGACCGGGTGGCCGCCGAGCCCGCGGCGGCCGCGGAACTGATCGAGCTGTGCGGGCAGCTGCCGTTGGCGGTGCGGATCGTGGGCAACCGGCTGGCGACCCGGCCGCACTGGCGGCTCGCGTACATGGCCGAGCAACTGCGCGACGAGCGCGCGCGGTTGGCGTCACTGTCCGCAGGAGACCTGGCGTTACGGCCGTCGTTCGAGGTTTCCTACCGCAGGTTGTCCCCGGCGGCCAGGATCGTGTTCCGGCGGTTGACGGTGATCCCCGGTACCGAGTTCGGTGCGGAGCTGGCCGCGGTCGCCATCGGGGACCCGCTCTCGGGGGTCGCGGTTCACCTGGAGGAGTTGGCGGACGCGAGCCTGCTGGCGCCAACACCGGTGTCGGGGCGGTTCCAGTTCAACGATCTCCTTCGCATCTTCGCCGGCGAACGCCTGGCCGCCGAGGAGACACCGGAGACCGGCCGGCAGTGCCGCGACGCCGTGCTCACGCACCTGCTCGAGCGGGCCACCGCCGCGGCCCGGCTGTTCCTGACCGACGCGCCGGCCGATGAGCAGGGCCTGTTCCCGTCCCGGTCGGCGGCCGAGGACTGGCTGGTGCGCGAGAAGCCCAACTGGACGGCCGCCCAGCGGGTGGCCGCGGCGCTGGGCTGGCACCGGGAGGTCGTGGACCTGGCGCACGCGATGCACTGGTTGTCCGACAACCGGATCCCCGAACAACCGTGGGACGAGATCTATCGGCTTGGCCTCGCGGCGGCCCGCGCGTTGGGCGACGCCGTCGACGAAGCCACCCTGCTCAACCAACTCGGGTGGGCGCACTACATGTGTCTCGGCGACGTCGAGGCCGCGCGGGCGCGGCACAGCGAGGCGCTGGCGATCGCGCGGCGGGTCGGCGATCGGCGGGAACTGGCGGTGGCGCACGGCGCCCTGAGCCTCGCGCTGATGCGGCTGGGCAAGGTCGAGCAGGGGCTCGCGCACGGCCGCCAGGCCGACGAACTGGCGGCGGAGCTCGGGTTCTCCGCGCTGCGGCTGTCGATGCGCAACGTGCGGGGGATCGCGCTGCGGGCGACCTGTGACCTCGCGGCGGCACTGAGTGTGTTCCGCGGTGTGTTGGCCGAACTGGACGGTCGTGGCGACCAGCCGATCCCGGTGCGGCGCTGGCTGCGCGCGATGGTGCTGGACGAGATCGGCGGCTGTCTTGCCGGTCTTGGACAGTGGCGACCGGCCGCCGAGTCCCATGTCGAGGCACGGCTGACGTTCGCGCTGCTCGGCGCCGCCTATCGGGAAGCCCGGTCCGCGTTGCTCGAAGGGGTGGCGTGGCGCTCGGCCGGCCGGCACGCGCGGGCGCGGGACTGCCTGGAGTTCGCGCTCGGCTTCTTCGTCGGGCCGCACTACCAGGCCGACCGGGAACGGGTCCTCGCCGAACTCGGGTCGGTCGCCGGTTGAGCGGCCGGCCGGGCGAATGAAGTAAGTATGAAGTCGCGGCGCGGATGCTTGGCGAATGAACCTGGAGCAGCGTCGCCCCACGTGTCCGCCGCCGGTCGAGGTCGTCGAGGTGGTGGTGCACTCGTCGGACCCGGTCGACCGGCTGAGCGTGGTCGGCCTACTGGCCGACGAGCCCCAGGTGCGGGTGCTCGGTGGCGATGACCGCGCGCTGGCCACGGTCATCGTGCTCGTCGAGCGGGCAGTCGGCGACGTGGCGCTGTCCTGGATCCGGGCGGCCTGGCACGAGTCCACAGCGGACAGGCCGAGGTGTGTGGTGGTGACCGACGGTTTCCGCGGCATGAACCTGCTGGCCGCGGTCGAGTGTGGGGTCGCGGCGGTGTTGCCGAGGCGGGGACTCGACGGCTCGCGGCTGGTGCGGTCCGTGCGGTCGGTGAGCGCCGGCGGCGGGCACCTGCCCCCGGCGCTGCAGGGGGAGCTGTTGCGCCAGTTCGACCGAGGGCAACGGGAGCTGCCGGGGTCGGCGGGCCGGACCAGCCTGGCGGGCGTCGGCGCGCTGGTCGACTACCTGACGGGCAGCCGGGCCAGTTGAGCGAGCGCCGCGGCATGGTTGTCCCGCATGCCCAGTTCGTCGAAGAGCGCGAGTGCCCGTTGTAGACAGTCGCGGGCCCGGTCGTGCTCGCCGAGCGCCAGCCTGGCGGTTCCCTCACTCAGGTATGCGCTTGCCGCATAGCCCTTCGCACCGACCTCGACGAGTACCCTGCGGGCTTCGCCCGCGATCTCGGCGGCCGGCCGCCACTGTTCCACCGCGCGCAGGCAGTCACTCAGGAACGTCTTGATCACCGCCATGACGTGGCGCCGCGTCGAGGCCTCGTCGTCCTGGTCCTGGCGCTGAGTCATCTCCGCCACCAGCGCCTGTTGCACGGCCAGCGCCTCGTCATGGCGGCCGAGGGCCAGCAGCAGCCGTCCGAGCCGGTTGCGCACGGTCACCTGCATCGTCCAGAACTCGAACTCCACGGACAGTGTGGAGGCCGCCAGCACGTGCTCCAGGGCTTCCTCCAGGTGTCCGGCGCTCTGCAGCCTGGTGCCGATGTAGCCGTGGGCCCAGGCCTGTTCGCGGCGGACACCGGCGTCGACGGCGATCGCCAACGCCTGCCGGTGGGTGGCGAGCCCGCGCTCGCCATCGCCGAGGCACCAGGTTTCCGCCCAGCCAAGGAAGTTCAGCATCGTGGCCTCGGCCGTCTGGTCGCCGAGCGCGCGCGCCGAGTGCAGGCCGTGCCGGAACACCTCGTCCCAGGACAACTCCGCCCAGTGGGTGTCGGAGTACCAGTGCATGGCCTCGGCCAGGCGCAGCACCTGTCGATGGAGCCCGCGGTCGACCGCGGCGCGCTGGGCGGTCAGCCAGTTCGACTCCTCCTGGGCCAGCCACTCGCCGGCGTCGGCCAGCGAGGGGAACGCGCCGGTTCCGGTCTGTTCCGGGAAGTACATCGCGGCGGCCTCGGCGGCCGTGCCGAGTAGATGGTCGAGAACACCGTCGAGCACGCGGTCGCGCACGGCCGGCGGCGCTTCCGCTTCCCAGCGTTCGTGCACGAACAGCCGGATCAGGTCGTGGAAGTGGAAGCGGCCGTCGGCCGGCGCGACCTGGAGCAGACTGGCATCGGCCAGCTCGTCGAGGTGGTGGCGGGCCTCCTGTTCGGACACTCCACTGGCGACGGCCGCGAGCTCGCTGTCGAAGTCGCCGCCCGGCACAGCCGCCAACCGCCGGAGCACCTCCCGCGCGGTCGCCGGCAGGCGCAGGTAGGACAACTCGAACACCGAACGCACCTGCACGTCACCCGAGGCGAGCGAACTGAGCCGGCCACGCTCGTCGCGCATCTGGCCAACCTGGTGGGACAGCGACCACCCAGGCTGGGCCGCCAGCCGGTCGCCCGCGATCCGCACGGCGAGCGGCAGCTGACCGCACAACGTGACCAGCTCGGTGGCCGCGTCCAGCTCGGCCGACACCCGTGCCGGCCCGACGATCGTGGTCAGCAGCTCGATCGCGGCGTTGTCCGCGAACGGTTCCAGCCACAGCCAGCGGGCGGCCGCCAGCCCGGCGAGGGTGCGGCGGCAGGTGACCAGGGTCAGACATCCCGGGGCGCCCGGCAGCAACGGGCGGACCTGAGCCTCGTCCGAGGCGTTGTCCAGCAACACCAACACCCGCTTGCCGGCCATGACCGTCCGGTACAGGTTGGCCTGTTCGGCGTCGGTCGGCGGGATGTCGCGTCCCGGCACGCCGAGCTCCCTGAGCAACCGGTGCAGCACCGCCCGGCTGGCCATCGGCTGGTTGTCCATCCCGCGCAGGTTGACCGCGAAGCAGCCGTCCGGGAACTCCTGGCGCATCCGGTTCGCCGCGAACACGGCCAACGCCGTCTTGCCGACACCGGGATGACCGACGATCACGACCGTCGCGCCCGCCACGGCGATCTCCCGCA
The DNA here is from genome assembly GCF_054779715.1 of Actinophytocola sediminis. NCBI lineage: Bacteria > Bacillati > Actinomycetota > Actinomycetes > Pseudonocardiales > Pseudonocardiaceae > Actinophytocola > Actinophytocola sediminis. Next base: position 31,847 of record NZ_BAAGXS010000038.1, read on the forward strand.
GCTGGGCCAGTTCCTGGTCTCGCCCGATCAGGACCGGCACGTCGATCGACAGCTCCGACAGCGCCGTCAATGCCGGCGAGCGCGAGACCCGGCGACGTCCCTGCCGGGCGGCGTCCAGGAACTCCCGCCGGTCCTGGCCGGTGAGCCGGAGGGCGTCGGCGATGATCTCCGCGGTGCGCCGCTGGGCCGCGTGCGCCCGGCCCCGCTCCAGATCCCGCAGGGCACGCACGCTGACTCCGGACGCCTCGGCCAGCCCTTCCTGGGTCAGGCCCGCGGCACGCCGGTGTCGCAGCAGTTGCCCACCGAACGCCGACACCGAGCCTTCGTGATCCACTCGACCATTAAACCGGGGCGCCGCGTCAGCCCGCCCGGTGCGTCGACGGTGCGGTGACCCCGGCCGCGGTGAGCCGGGCGTCGGCGCGGCGGATCAGCCAGCTGGCACCGAGTTCGCGATAGTGCCCGACCGCCGTCGCGTACGCCTCGCGGGCCGCCGCGTGCTGACCGGTCCGCGCCAGCACCACCGCCGCGTCCTCCAGCGTCTTGGCCAGTTCGACCGGTCTGGCGACCCGCTCGTAGTGGCCGGCCGCCGCGAGCAGGTCCGCCGGCACCTCGTTCAGCAGCCCTCGGCAGCGGGTGAACGCGGCGGCGGCCCGTGCGGGCACCGTCTCCCGTTCCGCTTCGGCGGCACACATGCCCAGCGCGCGACGCGCGGTCTCGGTGTCGCCGACGGCCATGGCGATCCGCACGACGTCGGGCAACCACTGATGGCGCAACATCATCGGTGAGTACCGCTCGTCGATGATGGGGCGCAACGCGATGAGCGCGACCTCCGGCCGACCGTCCTGTTCGGCCACCAGCGCCTCGGCCGCGAGCAGGAAGTCACAGCTCTCCCGGTCGGCGGTGGTGAACATCGGCAGGTCGTCCGCGGCCGCGAGGTGCGCGCCCGCCAGCGCCTGGTCGCCCCGGCACACCGCGATCAGTGCGGAGACGCCGTAGAGCAGCAGCATCATCGGGCCGCTTTCCCGCAGCCCGTGGAACGCCAGGTCGAGCTCCCGCGTCCGCGCGGCGACCGACAGCCGCGCGATGGCCTCGTCCCACCGGCCGGCCCAGTAGTGGTTGATGGCGGGGGACACCCACTGGTCGGTCGGCAGCTGCCGGTGCCGCATGACCTCGTCGGCCGCGCGGAGGGTCTCGTCGGCTTCGGCCAGCCGGTCCAGGTTCTGCAGGCTGAAGACCCTGTTGTCCAACAGACTCAGTCGCAGATGGACCAGGGTCGCGCCGACACCCGCGGGCGCCTGGTCCACTGTGGACAGCGCGCGGTCGACGAGCTGGAGGGCCTCGCCGTGGTCGCGGCTGATGGACCGGAACAGCCACAGGTTCTCCAGCGCGTAGGCCTTGGCGAAGGCGTCGCCGACGCGGTCGGCCTCGTCGATCGCCCGCCACGCGGTCGCCTCGGCGACCGCGGGATCGCCAAGCGCGCGTTCGCGGGCGGCCAACAACGCGAGACAGCGCGCCCGCCAGATGTCCGACACGCCCGAGGTGTCCACCGCGGCGCGCAGCAGCTCGACCGCCTGGCTGTCCAGGCCGCGCCGGTAGTGGACACAGGCCAGGATCCAGTGCATCTCACCGGTGAGGTCCGGATCCGTGGTGGCGGCCAGTACCGCGCGGACCTCCTCCTCCGGCGACTCGCCGAGCCAGTAGCGGACCCTGGCCAGGCTGGCGGTCAGCGGGGTGCGCCTGGGGTCGGCCGGGTCGCCGGCCGGCACCGCCCGGCGCAGCAGCTCGCGGCCGATGTCCGGGGCCCTTGCGGCGACCTGCTCGCCGTGGTCGTGCACCCAGCCGATCGTCCAGGAGTCCACTGTGGTCGACGCGGCGGCGAGGTGGTTGGCCAGGTGGCCGGCGATGATCTCGACCGACGCGGCCGCGCGATCGAGCCGCTCGGCCGCCTGCCGGTGCAACGCGGTGCGCAGCGCGGGCGCCATGCCCTCGTAGAGCGCCTGTCTGATCAGCTGATGGCGGAACGCCATCCGATCGCCGTTGGCGACCAGCACCCCCGCCGTGGTCGCCTCGTCGACCGCGGCGAGCACGTCCGCCGGCGGCCGGACGAGCACAGTGGACAGTTCGTCGATCCGGAACTCCGTGCCGAGCAGCGAGGCGCGCCGCAGCACGTCGATCGCGTCCGGCGAGAGGAACCCCAGCCGGTGGGCCAGTGCGGAGCCGAGCGAGATCGCCGCGCCCCGGCCGGCGTCGGCGCGCCCGGCGGCCACCCGCACCGCCCGGTCCCGGACCAGCGACTCCACCAACTCCTCGATGTAGAGCGGGTTTCCGGCCGCCTGCGCGGCCAGTCCCGCCAGGCCGGGTCCGGGGATCGCGTTGATCAGCTCCCGCAGCAACCGGTCGACGTCCGGTTCGGACAGTGGGGACAGCGCCAGCAGCGTGCCGCCCGCGCGGACCACGGTGTCCCGCATGAGATCCAGCGCCGGTGTGGTCGGCAGCGGCCGGCAGGCGGCGACCAGCAGCAGCGGCAGCCGGTCGGTCTGCCTGGCGAGCAGGTCCCACACGTGCATGCTGGTCTCGTCCACCCACTGCATGTCGTCCACGACCAGCACGAGCGGCCCGTCCGCGCACAGGTCCCGCACCAACGCCGCCGTCGCGTCGGCGACCGCGAGCGGGTTGCCGCCGGTGCCAAGCAGATCGTCGCGGGTCGACGTGCCGCCGGCGAGCTCGGCCAGCCGCGACCGCCGGGGGTCGGTGGCGTCCGCCCGCACACCGAGGCTCTGGTGGAGGACGCGCAACGGAAAGCGTCGTGCCTGCTCGTCACCCGTCGCCCAGGCGACCTGGACGTCCGCGGTGTCCAGGCCGGCGAGTCCGGTGGTGAGCAGCTCCGACTTGCCGATACCCGGCTCGCCGTCGACCCAGACCAGACCGCCCCGGCCGTCGCCGAGCGCGGTCAACGCGGCCCGCAGCCTGGCCGCTTCCGTGTCCCGGCCGACGAACGCGCTCGCGCGCCGGCGCGGGCGCAGCGCCCGTTGCCGGCCGGTCGGCCGACCCGATTCCGATGGCGGCTCCGGCTGGGCGAGCGCCGGGTCGTTGGCCAGGATCTGCTGGTGGATCTCGGCCAGTCGCGCGTCCGGCCGGCCGCCGACCTCCTGGTCGAGCGCGAGCCGCGCCTCGCGGAACTGGTCGAGGGCGTCGGCCTGCCGGCCACAGCGGTACAGCGCGATCATCAGCAGGCCGCGCAGCCCTTCGTGCAGCGGGTTCCGCGCGACCAGCGTGGTCAGCTCGGCGACCAGCTCCGCGTGCCGGCCGGTGGCCAGCCCCGCCTCGGCCCGCGTCGCCAGCATCGCGAGCCGCAGGTCGGTGAGCCGCTGCCGGTGGGTGGCGGCGAACGGGCCGGGCAACCCGGTCAGCGGTTCCCCGTGCCACCTGGCCAGCCCCTGGTCGGCGAGCTCGGCGGCGGCCAGGGGATCTCCGCCGGCCAGTGCCGCGCGCGCCTGGCCGGACAACCGCTCGAACACCACCGCGTCGAGGGACTCCGGCGCCAGCCTGAGCCGGTAGCCGGCGGACTCCGATGGCAGCAGCGCGCTCGCGGCGCGGCTGGAGCGGCCCGGCTCGAGCACCCGGCGCAGGCCGGACAGGTAGGTGTAGACGCTGCCTTCCGCGGTGTGCGGCGCCTGGTCGCCCCACACCGCCCGGATCAGCTCGGTCCTGGCCACCACGTGGTTGTGCCGCACCGCGAGCACCGCGAACAGGGCGCGCTGGCGGGTCGGCCCCAGCCGGAGCTCCGTGGTGCCCAGCCAGGCCCGGACCGGGCCGAGGAGCTCGACCAGAAGGGCGTCATCCGGCACGGCGTTCACTCCGCTCCTCGACGCCCGGCCTGGCCGATCCGGTCGGCGAGGTCGGCGCGTGACGCCAGGCCGAGCTTGCGCATGATCCGCGACAGGTGCAACTGGACGTCCCGGCGGGACAGCGCGAGCTCCTCGGCGATCTCGGGATTCGGCGTCGCGGCCGCGACCAGCCGCGCGATCCGGGACTCCAGCGCGGACAGCGACCGCCACCCGGCGACCGTCGGCTGCTCGGCCGGCACATCGACCTCGTCGACGCCCAGCGCCCGCAGCCGGGCCTCGGCCCGCGTGATGTCCCCGGCGGCGCGCAGCTCGGTCAGCACCGGCAGCGCTTCCCGGAACGCGTGCCGGGCCTGGCCTGGCTCCCGGCGTGCGGCGAAGGCCACCGCCGCGTCCACGAGCACCGCGGCCAGCTCGACGGGTCTGCCGACCGCGCCGAAGTGCCGCGCGAGGCCGAGCAGGCCCTCCGGGTCCCGGTCGGCCAGCGCCCGGCACCAGCGCAGCGCCGCCCGCGCGCGTGCCGGCGCCACCTCCCGCGCGGCCTCGGTCTCGCCGACCCGCATGGCCGAGGCGACCCGGTCGCGGTCCCCGGCCTCCAGCGCGAGCCGCAGCAGCTGGGGCAACCACGGGTGGCGGAGGGTCGTTCGGCCATGACTCGGGTCCAGCAGCGGATCCATGGCGGCCAGCGCCGCAGCGGTCCCGGCCTCGACGCCGGCCTCGATCGCGCGCGCCATCAGCAGGAAGTCGTCCCCGGTGGTGCCGGCCGGACAGGCCCGCAGGTGTGCCCGCAGCTGGTCGGTTTCGCCGCGGTGGCCGGCGATCAGCGCGGCCACTCCGGCGGCGTGCGCGCGCTGGTCGCCGGGTGGCACGAGGGCGAGCTGGGCGAGCGCCTCGTCCCAGCGGCCGAGCCAGTAGTCGTGTATGGCGGTGGCGACGTGCGGCCGGCTGCTCGGCGGGTGCCGGCGAGCGCCGACCGTCCGCATCCGGTCCAGGGCGCCACTCGCCTCGTCGAGCCGATCCAGGTTCTGCAGGGAGAACGCGCGGTGGTCCAACAGGTCGAGCTGCCAGCCGGCGAGGTCGGAGCCGGTGCCGATCACCGCGAGCGCGGTGTCCGCGTGGGTGAGCGCGGTCGCGTGGTCGCGCCGGACGGTCGCGATGTGCCAGAGCTCGGTGTGAGCCTCGGCCGTGGCCACCGGATCCGTCGCGCGGACCGCGTGCCGCAGCGCGGTGCCGGCGAGCTGTTCGGCCGCGTCGAGATCGTCGAAGCCGGCGCGCTCGAACCGTGCGCGCAGCGTCTCGTACCGCGCCCGCCAGGACGCCGGCAGGGCGTCGTCGGCCGCCGCGGCGCGCAGGTCGGCCACGGCCTTGCCGGCGTCCCCGGCGCGGTAGTCCAGCTGGGCGAGGATCCACCGCAGCTCGGCGGCGTGCTCGGGGTCCGACGTCGTGGCGAGCAGGGCCGATGCCTCGTCCGCCGGGTGGTCGCCGAGCCGGAACGCCAGCCGCACCCGGTGTAGCGCCAGCGTGTCGTGGTGCGTGTCGTCCGGGGAGCTGCCGGCCGTCGCACGGTCGAGCAGCGCGCGGGCGGTCGCCGGTTCCCGCGCGGCCACGGCGTCGATGTTGTGCACCAGCCACTGCGCGGTCCACGCGTCGACCGGTGCCGCGGCGAGCAGCTGCGCCGCGACCCGCTCGACCGGCATTCCGGCCTGGGCAAGGGCTTTGGCCGCGTGGCGGTGCTGTGCGGCCAGGGTCGCCGGCGGTCGGTCGGCCAGCTGTGCCCGATGCAGCAGGGCGCTGCGGAAGGCGAGGCGCTCCTCCCGGTCGTCGAGCATGCCGGCCCCGATGGCCTCGTCGACGGCCGCGATGAGATCGGCCGGTGAGGTGTGCAGCACGGCGGCGAGGTCACCGAGATCGAACCGCCGGCCAAGCAGCGCGGCCAGCCGGAGCATCTTCCTGGTGTCCGGCGCGAGCAGCGCGAACCGTTGGCGGACCAGACTGGTCGCCACCTCGTCGAGCGCTTCGTGGTGCTCCTGGCCGACGTCGGCGACGCCCGCCGCGACGCGCACCGCGCCGGCGTCGGTGACCGCGGCCAGCAACTCGGTGGCGGTCGACGGATTGCCCGCCGCCGCGGCGAGCAGCGTCCGCAGCCGGGGGCCGGCGGTCTCGCCGAGCCGGTGCGCCGCGAGCGCGGCGATGTCGCCGGCGGTCAGCGGTTCGACCGTGCTGATCCGCCCACCCGCCGCGCCGACCGCTCGACGCAGGCGCACCAGCTCAGGTCGGCTCGGCAGCGTTCGGAACACCCCGATCAGCAGCAACGGCAGTTGTTGTGTCAGCCGACATAGACCGTGCCATACCAGCAGTCCGGTGTCGTCGGCCGCCTGCAGATCGTCGACGACGAACACCAGCGGCCGCCGCGCGCACAGCTGTTCGACGAGCGTGCCGGTCCTGGGCAGCGACCGGCTCACGTCCTGTTCGCGCAGCTCGTCGCTCGGGCACCAGACGACGTCGTAGGCCTTGGCCGGCTCGGCGAACGCGGCGGCGACCACGGCCGTCTTGCCGATGCCCGGGGCGCCCTCGAGGCCGACACAGTCACCGTGGCCGGCCAGCAGGCCGGGAAGGAAGGACCGCAGCCAGGTGAGCTGGTCATCCCTGCCGACCAGCAGCGGGGGCGGCGCCGGGCGGCTGGCCACGGGCAACGGGCGCGGATGTTCGGGTGCCGCCCGGGGTGTCCAGATGCCGGCGCCGATGGCGTCGGCCGGCACCACCCGCCCGGCGGCGACCTCCTGGCGGATCCGGCGCAGCGCCGGCCCCGGCTCGAGCCCCAGCTCGCTGTCCAGCATCCGTTCGGTGTCCGCGAACAGCGCGAGCGCGTCGTCGCGGCGGCCGGCCTGGTGCATGGCCACCATGAGCAGCCCGCGCGCGGTCTCCCGGAGCGGGGCGGCGGTGACGAGCGCGGCCAGCTCGGCGCGGACCCGCTCGTGGTCGCCGCGGATCAGCAGCAGCGCGCCGCGGCGTTCCACGGCGGTGATCCGGCTTTCGGCCAACCGGGCCCGCTGCAGTTCGGCGAAGGGCCCGAACACCCCGTGCAGGGCCTCGCCGTGCCACAGGGCGAGCGCGGTGTCCAGCGCGTCCAGCGCGGCGGCGAGGTCGCCTCGTGCCCAGTGTCGTCGTGCCTGGTCGTGGTGGCTCGCGAACCGCCGCTCGTCGAGCTGGTCGATGGGCAGCCGCAACGAGTAGCTGGACTGGATCCGGGTGAGCACGGTGGCGTCGGTCCGCTTGTCGCGTGCCGGGTCGAGTGCGCGACGCAGGTCGGAGATGTAGGTGTGCAGGATGCCGACGGCCTTGGCCGGCGGTTGCTCGCCCCAGAGCCCGTCGACCAGTTCGGCGCGGGAGACCGCCTCGTTCGCCTGCAGGGCAAGGATGGCGAACACCGCGCGCCGGCGCGCGCTGCCGAGGTTGAGCTCCGCGTCGCCGCGCCACGCACGTACCGGGCCCAGCAGCTGGACCTGTGTCGAGTCCATGGACGAGCCGCTGGTGCCGACCGCCATTCAGCCGCGTTCGTTCGCGCGGCTGGACCAGGTCATGGCGAACGCATGCATGCGCTGAGTGTACGCGCGTCGACTTTGCGTGAAAACGTGTTCGCTCGTCGACGAGCTGGGACTACGGCTGGGACTTCGGTGCCACGGTCAGGTAGCGGACGTCGGTGTCGATCTCGGTGCGGTCGTCGTCGGTCTCGAGGTAGAGGGTCGCGGGCGCCTGGCCCTGGATGGTCGCGGTGCCGGCGCTCAGCTGGCGCACCTCGTTGTCCTGACCGGTGCCGGCGTCGACCCAGGCGCCGTCCGTCAGCCGGCGCTGGCTGTTGTCGGCCGTGGAGTTCTCCCGGTCGACCTCGAACACCACGTTCAGCGTGCCGTCCAGGTCCCACCACAGGCTTTCGACGTACACGTCCTTCTGCTCGCAGGTGGTCCCCGGCTTGGCGCTCACCGGGGCGGTCGCGCCCTTGCCGGAGGCGACATCGACGACGGTCACCGTCGAGCAGGCGTACTCCTGGTTGCCGGTCACCGCGATCCGGGTGCCGTCGGAGCTGAAGATGGCCTCGTCGATGGAGTCCGGCCGGCCGGTGTCCAGCCGGCGGGGCGTGCCCTCCAGCGGCACCAGGTAGGCCGGCAGCAGGTCGTCGCCTGGCAGTTTGCCGGGGTAGGAGGCGAGCGCGGCACCGTCGGTGCCGGCGATCAGGTTCGGCATCAGCTTCTCGTCCAGGAAGCCGTTCTCGGTGGGCACGGTGATGTCCGTCGGCTGTGGGGTCGGCGACTCGGCCGCCAGGTCCACCCGCACCAGGTGGTTGTCCGCGCCTTCCAGCCAGGCGAGCCGGCTGCCGCCGACGGGCGCGACGACCTGGCACCGACACTCGGTCCGGCGGTCGCCGCATCCCGTGCACGGCACGGAGGTCTTCTCCCCGTCGGCCACGGAGATGACGATGATCTCGTCGAGGAACGACGGCAGGGTGTACACGTAGGCGCCGTCGGTGGTGAACACCGGGCGGTCGCCGAGCAGGAGCGGGCCGCTGCTGCCGATCTTCTTCGTGCCGTCCATGACGAGCAGCTCGCTCTCGGTGTCCAGTGCGGACTCGCCGAACGTGACGGTGCCGTACGCGTACACGCCGGCCGACGGCGGTGGCGCGTCCTCGGCCGGCGCGGGGTCCGCGCCCGCGCAGCCGGCCGTGGCGGTGATCACCACCACGGCCATACCCAGCACGAACCCGCGGATCGACATCGCCACCACCTCCGGAACAGCTCACCTGCACGCTACGTGTCCGGCGGCGGGACCCCTCCCGAACCCGCTAGGCGATGGCGATGCCGGTGAAGGAGAGCAGGCCGGTGCCGATGGTGGTGGTGATCCACGGGCCACTGCCCATGTGGCCGAGATAGGTGAGGCCGGTCGCGCCGGTGGCCGGTGCGGACAGCGTGAGCACCAGCTTGCCGCCCGGTCGGTACGCCACCGAGGACACGAGCGCGGTGGTGCCCTCGACGCGGAAGTCCGCCTCGACACCGGGGTCGACGGTCAGCGGGTCGCCGGTGCGCAGCCGCACGGTGATCTCGGTGTGGTCGGCGTTGGTGAACGCCGCGGATCGCGGGTTCGGCGGCGCCACCCCGGCCGCCGGGCCGCGGTGGAAGTCGCGGGCCAGCACGGCGAAGGTGCGGTCGCCGAGCTCGCGGTAGCCGTCGGCGTAGGCGAAGTGGCAGCCGTCGTGGCCGGACAGTCCGTTGGTCGACAACACCGTCACGTCGTGCGTGTCGGCCAGCCGGCGCTGCGCGTCGCGCAGGGCGATGTTCGTGCCGTTGCGGCAGGGCGAGGTGCGCACCTGGAAGGTGTAGTACTCGCTGCCGCCGCGGATCTTCGCGCCGAGGTCGGTACGCCAGTCGGCGAGCAGCGCGGTGTATCCGGAGACGTGCACGCCGACGTTGTCGCTGTCGCTCTCGCCCTGGTAGAAGAGCACGCCGCGGACGTCGCCGATGACGCCGGCTGCGGTGAGCCGCTGGCGGAGCCTGCCGTAGTTGGTGGTGATCAGGTCGGGATCGGCGTCGTCGCGCTGGAAGTACGCGATGGCCTGCCCGCCCCGCGCCCCGTTGATCAGCGCGACCGGGATCCGATAGGTGTCAACGAGTTTGCGGCCCATCCGGATGGCCCACTGACCGACCGAACCGGACTCGTAGGAGACGTCACCGGCGGCGTGGTGCCAGACCCGGTCCGCACCGGACAGTGCCGGGTTGAAAGTGGGCGATCCGAAACTGCGCAGGTACGGCGATTCCTCGCCGGCGGAGTCGCCGACGTAGCGGGCGGCCTGGGCGTTCGACTGGCCCTGCACGACGTAGACGTCGCCGGACACCAGCTCACTCCAGTGCGCGACCTGCCGTTCGACCGCGCCGACCGTCCACAGGCGAAGGTCGTAGGAGCGCAGGCCGGCGGTGATGCGTGGCGCGAAGCGGAACTCCCCGTCGCGCACCCGGACCGTGTGATGGCGCTTGGCGCCGTTGCTGGTGACCTCCAGGCGCATGGTGCGCACCCGCGAGTCGGTCACCTGTCCGGCGATCGGGACCGTCGCCCCGCCGTTGGCGTCCCTCGGGTACAGCTGGCGGTCCTGCGGCGCGGTGGTCAGCGTGACGAGCGCCGGCCGGGCGTAGACCGTGAGTGCCCGTGTGGTGTAGGTGCCCGCGTTGTCCGCGAAGGTCCAGTCGGGATGGCCGGCGGTGTTGGTGCCGATGCCGAGGCCGATCGGCTTGGTGCCGGCGGTGGTGAAGTTGCTGAGCGCGAAGACGGTCTTGGGCTGGAGTTCGGAGGGGCGGGTGGCGCCGATCTGGTGGAGCTGGAACGAACCGTGGCCAAGCGTGCTCGCCGTCGGGTTGTCGTCGGCGTCGTAGGTCTGCGCGGACGCGTTCGCGACCTGGGCGCTCGCGCCGGTGGAGTACTGGTTGGGCCACAGCTCCAGGTAGCCGGTCTGCCCCTGCCCGGTGGTGACGCCGGCGACGTTGGTGCGGACGTCGAGGTCGTCCACGCGCTGGCGGGTGACCTGACCGGGCTTCGTCGGCACCCCGAGCCGGCTCGGGTCGGTGGTGAACGGCTCCATCGAGGTCCACACCCACTGCGGACCGTCGGGGCCGTCGAGTTCCAGGCAGTAGCCCACCCGGTCGAAGCCCGAGGTCAGCTCGGCGGTCCGGTCGAAGGTGTAGGGCACGTCCTGGTTGAGCCAGTTGGCGTTGGTCGGCAGGTCGACGCCGAGCACCGGGACGTAGCCGGCGGTGTCGGGCACCTGCGCGGCACACGCGGTGTCGGCGGCCACCGGGCCGTCGGTCGTTGGCGTGCCGTGCGCGACGGCCGGGGCGGACAGCAGCAGTAGCGCGGCCATGACCGCCACACCCGAACGGGATCTCCGCGTCATGTTGCCTGTCTCCCTCACAGCGATGTGATAGACATCAGATGAATCAGCAGGCTCAGGTTAAGTGATCGCTTTGCGGCTGGACAACGCCCACGGTCATAAACGCCAAATATTAGGAATATTAGCAACATGGGCCTGGTCGACAGCGGCCCGTTCGGACAGATGCCGGTCATTCAGGTGATGTATCCGGCGGTACCGAACCCGCGCCGCGCCTGGTAGTGACCGCACTGTCCGCAGTGGACTGTTGGCGCGCGCGTGCTGACCACTTCCTGCCATTGACCGACTTCGGTCACCGCGACCGGCCGGTGCGCGTCGTAGTCTCGTGTCATCTCCGCCCCCAAACCTGGCGTGGGCGACCGATTTCACCGCGCAGGAGCCGAGATGTCCCGTTCTGTCCGAACGAGTCTGATCGTCACGCTCGTGTTCGTCGCGGCGCTCGTCGCGCCGACCACCGCGGCGGAGCCGGCCACGGCCAGCACCCGGGTGATCGTGGAGCTGACCGCGCCGCCCGCGCTCGCCGAGGCGGGCGCGGGCGGGGAGCGCGCCCGCGACACCGCCGCCGCGTTGCGCCGAACCCAGGACGCGGTGCTCGGCCAGGCCGCCGCCGCCAAACTCGAGCTGTCGGTGGTGCACCGCCTGGCCGCGGCCTACGCCGGGCTGGTGGTCGACCTGCCGGCCGGCCAGGCCAAGCGGCTGGCGGGCCTGGCCGGGGTCCGCGCCGTGCACCAGGACACGTCCTACACGCTGACCCTCGAGCGGAGCGTGCCGCTGGTCGGCGCGCCACGGGTGTGGGACACCACCGACGACGCGGGCCGCGCGGTCACCGGGACCGGCACCACCGTCGCCATCATCGACAGCGGCATCGACTACACGCATCCTGATCTTGGCGGCGGGTTCGGCGCCGGCCACCGGGTGGTCGCCGGCCACGACCTGGTGAACGGCGACGCCGATCCGATGGACGACAACGGCCACGGCACCCACGTCGCGGGCATCGTGGCCGCCGACGGCGCGGTTCGCGGCGTGGCGCCGGGCGCGACGTTGACCGCCTACAAGGTGATGAACCGCGGCGGCAGCGGCCGACTGTCCGACATCATCGCCGGCCTGGACTCCGCTGTCGCGCCGGACAATCCGCATCGCGCGGACGTCGTCAACCTCAGCCTCAGCGGCCCCGGCGACGGCACCGATCCGCTGTCCGCGGCCGTCCGCACCGCCGTCGAGGCCGGCGTCGTGGTCGCGGTCTCGGCCGGCAACGCCGGTCCCGGCGCGGGATCGGTGGGATCACCGGCCGCGGCCGACGGCGCGCTGGCCGTCGGCGCCAGCGCCAGCGGGATCTGGGTTCCCCGGGCAAGGATGGTCGCGCCCGCCGAGCAGGACCTGCGGGCCGTGCGGGTCGAGGTGTCCGCGGCCCCGCCCGCCACGCCGTTGCTGGCCGAGGTGGTGGATGTCGGCGATGGCCGGCCGGCCGACTACGCGGGCGTGGACGTCACCGGCAAGGTGGTGCTGGTGCGGGACAACGGTGACGAGTTCGGGCTCGCCGCCGAGGCGGAGACGCGCGGGGCGGCCGCGGCGCTGCTCTACCTCCCCGATTTCTGGCGCCCACCAACGACTTCGGCGCGACCGCGGGCCGAGGCAGACGAGTTCCCGGTCGGCACCACCGCCGACGGCCGGCTGGAATCCCTGATGGTGCTGCGGATTCCCGGCGCCAGCGCGAGCACCCTGCGGGCACACCGGGGCGCCACGGTGGAGATCGCCGGCAGCGACGGCACCGACCTGATGGCCGACTTCAGCTCGCGCGGGCCGACGGCCCGGTTCACCGCCAAACCGGACCTCGTCGCGCCCGGCGTGGAGATCCTGTCGACCCTGCCCGGCGGGCGGTACGGGCGATCCAGCGGCACCAGCATGGCCGCTCCGCACGTGGCGGGCGCGGCCGCGCTGCTGGTGCAGCGGCACCCGGACTGGACGCCAGCACGGCTGGGCGCCGCGCTGACCGGCACCGCCATCCCGCTGTCCGGCGCCGGTCCGCTCGCGCAGGGCGCGGGCCGCCTGGACGTCGCCCGCGCCGCCTCGGCCGACGTGCTGGCCACTCCGTCCACAGTGTCCTTCGGGCTGGCGGATCCACGCGCTGCCGGGAAAAAGGACACCGCCCGCCTGACCCTGGAGAACCTCGGCGCGCGCACCACGCGGCTCCGGCTCTCCGCGCACGTCGAGGAGGGCGCCGGCACGGTCGCCGTCCACCCGGCCAACGTCACCCTGACCCCCGGTGCGCCGACCACCGTCACCGTCACACTGTCCACACGCGACACCACCGCCGACACCGACATCACCGGCTGGGTGGACCTCGACGGCCACGGCCGGGTGCCGTTCCTGCTCCCGGTACGCCACCTGACGGTCCACGTCACCCCCGACCCGGTGCCCACCGACGCGCGCACCACGCTGTTCGTGCGCAGCCCGGCGCCCCTGTCGGCGGCGCCCGCGCTGGAGGTCAGCTGTCCCGGCCTCCGCCGCCAGCGGCCAGAGCTGACCCCGTTCGGCACCAACTCCTGGCGGGCGGTGATGACGGTCGCCGACGCCGGCCGGTGCGCGGCCACCGTCACCGGCACCGCGACCGCCACCTACGGCGCGGGCCGGCTGACCGGCGCCGCGGCGTTCGAGGTGGCCGCGCCGGTGCGCGAGGGCGGCTGGCAGCCGGTCGGGCCGGACGCCGAGGCCGGTTTCCTGGCGTTGGGCCAGGATCGGCGACGCGCGGCCGTCGTACCGGTCGGCTCGCCGGCCATCTTCGTCACCGACGACCGGATGGCCACCTGGCGCGAGCGGCACACCATGCCGATGTCCGGCGGCAGCGCCGCGGACGTCGAGGTCGACCCGCGCGGCCGGGACGCCATGTACATCGCGATGAACGGCGGCGCGGCCGACCCCAGCTACGCCGGCCGGATCGCGCACACCACCGACGGCGGCACGTCGTGGCGCGTGCTGCCGGGCTGGGACACCCACATCGACGAGCTGGCACTGGCCCCCGACGGCCGGGCACTGGTGGTCAGCGGCGGCGGGCTGGTGCGCCTCACCCGCGACGACGGCGCCACCTGGGACGAGCTGCCCGGCGTCGGCGCGAACGTCCGCGACCTGGACTGGATCGGCCAGGACCTCTACGCCGCCACCAACAGCGGCCTGGTCGTCATCCGGGACGTGCTCGGGCCCGCGCCCGCTCCACGGGTCCTCTTCCAGCCGGGCGTGCTCGGCTGGGCCGGGCGGGTCACCGGCGACCGCGACAGCGTCTTCGTCACCGCCTACCCCAGCCCCTGGGTGTACGCCTCCCACGACGGCGGGGCCACCTTCCAGCTGGCGTTGCAGGCCACCGGCAGCGGCTTCCAGGCGCTGGAGCTGGTCGACGACACGCTGTACGGCGTCAGCGGCCGCGGCGTCTTGGTCGGCCACGACCGGGGCGCCACCTGGGAACAGTGGGGCGATCCGATGCCGCCGTCGGTCGAGACCGACATCGGCACCTGGCCGGCGCACGGTGAGCTGTACGTGGCCTCGTCGGGCGCGGGCGTCTACCGCGCCGACGGACCGGGGGAGTACCAGCGGACGGGCATCCCGGCCATGCAGGTCTACGACCTCGCGCTCACCGCAGGCGCCGCCGGGCCGACGCTGGTGGCCGGCACCTACCGCGACACCTTCCGCGCGCCACTGACCGGCCGGGATCTGGTGTGGCAGTCCGGCGGCGGCGAGGGCCTGGTCGGCGTGGCGGCGGAGTACCTGGCGGTGTCGCCGACGGACCCGGCCGTGGTCTACAAGGTCAGCAAGGACCCGACGCTCACGTTCAGCATCCGGCGCAGCGCCGACGGCGGAGCCACCTGGACGCGGGTCGCCCAGCCGACGGAGTTCCCCAGCTCGCTGCTGGTCCACCCGGCCGACCCCGACCGCGTCTACGCCGGCTACGCCAGCCTGACCGGCGCGGGCCTGGTGGTCAGCCAGGACGGCGGCCAGACCTGGCGCAAGCTCGACCAGGGCCGGGTTTTCCGGGCGCTGGCAGGCGATCCGACCGATCCGGACCGCCTCTGGGCCGGTGACCACGAAGGCCTGTACCGATCCGACGACGGTGGCGTGACCTTCCAGCGGCTGGCCGACGTGCCGGTGACGGCCATCGCGGCCGACCCGGACCGGCGCGGGCACCTGACCGTCGGCGGCCGCACCCTGCACACCAGCACCGACGGCGGCGACACCCTCGTGCCGGCGCGCACTCCCGGACTGGACATGTGGATCACCGACCTGGTGTACGAGCCGGGCCGGGGCAGGCGGGTGTTCGCGTCGGCCGGCTCGTTCTACGACGAGTTCGGTGTCGTCGAGTCCGGCCGAGGCGTGCTGCGCAGCGACGACAACGGCGCCTCCTGGCGGTCGATGAGCGCGGGCCTGGGCAACCCGAACGTGACCAGCCTGGCGCTGGACCCCGACCGGCGGCACCTCTACGCGGGGACCTCCGGCGGCAGCGTGCACCGGAGCACGCTGCCGAGGTGACTCACAGCCAGCCGCGGCGCTCGGCCTCCCGGCCGGCCTGGAAGCGGCTGGTGGCGCCGAGCCGGTCCAGCACACCGGAGATGCGTCGCCGGGCGGTGCGGATGCTGACGCCGAGCTGGCGGGCCACCGCGCCGTCCTTGACGCCCATGGCCAGCAGCGTGAGCAGTTCGGCCTCGGCGGGCGGGATCGGCGGCGCGTCCGGTGGCCGGTCCAGGCTCGGCGCCGAGGACCACAGCGTCTCGAAGAGCGCGACGAGCGCGTCGAGCAGACCGGACTCGTGCACCAGCGCGACCGACTCGGCGACCTCCGTGCGGGTCAGCGGCACGACCGCGGTGTGCTCGTCGAAGATCGTCAGCTTGAGCGGGAGCTCTGGCAGGACGCGGGCCTGCTCGCCGTGGGCGGCCAGGGCGCGGACGTTGGCCAGCCGCGCCGGGTCCCGCAACGCCGCGGCGTCGTAGACCACCCGGATGAGCACGCCGCGTTCGAGCAGCGGCAGCTCGCCGTCGACCTCGCCCGAGGCGTCGTGGGCGTAGGGCGGGCAGTCGAAGATGCGGAACTCGGTGGCGGTCGCGGCGAGCGCGGCCATCCGGTGGCGGA
The DNA here is from genome assembly GCF_054779715.1 of Actinophytocola sediminis. Lineage (NCBI taxonomy): Bacteria > Bacillati > Actinomycetota > Actinomycetes > Pseudonocardiales > Pseudonocardiaceae > Actinophytocola > Actinophytocola sediminis. The sequence continues at coordinate 47,732 of NZ_BAAGXS010000038.1, forward strand.
TCTCGTCGCGGCCGACGACGACCTCGACCGACCGGTGATGCGCGTTGCCGAACACCGCGAGCCGGTGCTCGGCGGCCAGCGCCGGCACGTGGGCGGCGACGTCCTCCAACTGCTCGTGCCGGCGGCGCAGCAACGCCGGTATGGCGATCTCGGGGTCGATCGCGGTCGGTGGCAGGCCAGCGGTGCCTGCCTGGACGAGGCCGGCCGCGCGCAGGCGCTGGACGGTCTTGGCGACCTGGTGCCGGCTGAGCCCGAGCGTGCGGGCGAGCTCGGCCAGTGAACTCGGCCGCTGGCGCAGCACAGCGCGGTAGACGGTCTCCTCGACCTCGGACAGCCCAAGACCCTGCAGCACGGTCGGACGCTAATGGCGCGCGGGTGACCAGTTGGTGTCCGCGTGGCGACCATCACTACCGGCTAGCTGGTCGAGCACTGGCCGATGGCCCATCCGGTCGCCGTGTTGGGGCGGCCGAGGTCGACGGGCGCGGGGGTGTTGCCGAGGCAGGTCAGCAGACCACGGACGTCGTTGCCCGAGACCGTCGCCGACCGGTCGGAGTTGTTGTGCACCACGGTGAGCGGCCCGGTGCGACTGTCCACGATCGACAGTGCGCCGTGGACTCCGGTGACCGTGACCGGCCCGGACACGTGTGTGTCGGCCATGGCGAGCACCGCCGCGCGGGTGGCGGTCACCGGTCCGGTGACCGACGCGCCGGTGGCCAGCAGCCCCGCGCCCGCGGTGACCGTGACACCGCCGGTGACCCGGGCGCCCTCGGCCAGACAGGTGGTCCCGGACGTGACGGTGAGGTGCCCGCGGTGCGCCCCGGTCAGCGTGCGGTCGCAGCCGACCGCCACGACCGCCGCGCTCGCGGACCCGAACCGGAGCTCGTGCTCGCCGGCGGGGATCCCCGCCAGCCGCCAGGTGACCGTGGTGCGCTCGCCGGGGCCGGCGGTGACGTCGGTGGTCGCGGCGGCGACGCCGTCGAGCACCAGTGTCGCCGCGTACGAGCCGCGGCCGAGGCCGACGTTGGTGACCTCGGCGGTCACCCGCACGGCGCCGTCGGCCGGGACGACCGGCGCCACCCGCACGCCGTGGCCGACGAACACCGGTGTGGCGCCGTTGCCGGCCGCGTCGTAGGCGATGGTCGCGAAGTCCGACGGCGCGACCAGCGGGTCGTCGCCGAGGCCGAGGTCGCTGCCGCCGGTGACGAACACCCGCGTGCCGTCCCGGCTGAGCGTGACCGCGGCCGCGGTGTCGTCGTCACCGGCGGGGCCGTCGTAGCGCGCGGTCCAGCGCGGCGTGCCGTCGGCGGGCGCGTAGGCCACGGTGGCGAAGTCGGTCCCGCCAGCGCCCGCGCTGGTGCCGGTGACGAGCACCTGGTCGGCACTCACGGCGACCGCCGTGGCGGCGTCGGCGCCGCCGGCCGGGCCGGCGTACCTGGCGACCCACGCTGGCTGTCCGGTGGCCGAGGAGTACCGGACGGTGGCGTAGTCCGCCGAGTCGCCGGTCGCCGCGGCCAGGCTCCGGCCGGTCACGTACACGTCCTCGCCGTCGGGGCTCACCGCGACCGAGGACGCCTGGTCGCGCGTGCCGCCCGAGCCGTCGTAGGTGGCCGCCCAGAGTTGCCCGCCGTCGCGGGTGTCGTAGGCGACGGTCGCGTAGTCGGGCAGGGACCGGGCGCCGGCGGCCGTGCCGGTGACGTAGAGCCGGTCGCCGTCGTGGCTGACGGCCAGCGCGGCGGCGTCGTCGAGTCCGCCGGCCGGCCCGTCGTAGCGCGCGGACCAGACCGGCTCACCGGTGGCGACGGCGTAGGCGACGGTCGCGTAGTCCCAGCCGGTGTCCCCCGGGCTGTGGCCGGTGACGAACGCCAGGTCGCCGCGCGGGCTGACGGCCAGGTCGTTGGCCGAGTCGAAGCCGCCGGCCGGCCCGTCGTAGTGCGCGACCCAGCGCTGGGCGCCGGTGGTGGCGTCGTAGGCGACCGTCCCGTAGTCGGTGTGCGCGGTGGTGCCCGTGCGCAGCCGCACCTGGCCGGTGACGAGCACCGTGGCGCCGTCGGGGCTGACCGCGACCGCCCGCGCGTTGTCGAAGTCGTCGCCGGGGCCGTTGTAGCGCGCGACCCACAGCTGGGCGCCGGTCGTGGCGTCGTAGGCGAGCGTGGCGTAGTCACCGCCGTCGGCTCCCACGCCGCGGCCGACACTCAGCCCGGTGACGTACACGCGGGCGCCGTCCTGGCTGAGCGCGATGTCGTTGGCGCCGTCCTGGCCGTGTGCCGGGCCGTCGTAGCGGGCCCGCCACAGCGCGCGGCCGGTCGTGGTGTCGTAGGCGACGGTGAGGTAGTCGACCTGGGTGCCCTCGCCGGAACTGGTGCCCGCGACATACAGCAGGCGGCCGTCGGGGCTGATCACCGAGGCGTCGGCGAAGTTCTGGCCGGCGGCGACCGGGCCGTGCTCGCGGGCCACCCACAGCCCGGAGCACTCGCCGCCACAGGCCAGCGCGAAGTCCACGGTGCTCGCGCGGCCGGCGGTGGTGGTCACCGCGACCGGCGCGGGTTCGGCGAACAACGTCGGCCGGGCCAGCACCTGGTGCGCGCCGGTGGGGACGTCGCGGATCGTGTAGCGGCCGGCGGCGTCGGTGACCGCGGCGCGTGGCCCGTCGGCGAGGGCGACGGTGACCCCGGGGACGCCGGTCCCGCTCGCGGCGTAGGAGACCACGCCCGTGACCACGCCGGTCGCCAGCGGGGACAGGGCGATGTTCCTGCCGGTGACCCGCCCGGCGGTGACGGTCGTGGGAGCGGTGACCTCGGCGTAGCCGAACCTGCCGGCGGTGAGCGGATAGCCGCCGGGGGACAGGTACAGCCGGTAGCCGCCGTCGGCCGAGGTGGTGGCAGTGACCGTGCCGGCGGTGATCTCGGTGCCGGCGACGGGTTTCCCGGTCCGCGCGTCGGTCACCCGGCCGGCCACCCCGCTCAGCGCGATGGTCGCCTGCCGGACGGTGTCGGTCACCGCGATGCCGGTGACGGTGGTGACCGGCCGGCCGTCCCAGACCGCCGTCAGCGAGTAGCCGCCGGGGGGCAGGCGGAAGTCGAAGCGGCCGTCGGCCGTGGTGCGCTGGGTGGCGCGGGTGCCGGGCACGCTGACGACCACGTCGGGCACCGGCGCCCTGGTGGTGGCGTCGACGACCGTGCCGGCGATCCCGGTGCGCAGGGCGACCTGGGCAACGGCCTGGGCGGCGTCCACCCGGCCGTGGCCGTAGCGGGTGTTGGGCCGCGCGGTCCCGTGGCGGTCGTCGAACGACGAGGTCGCGCGCAGCGTCTCGGTGATCCGCTCGACGGTCAGCGTGGGGTCCGCGGCCAGCATCAGCGCGGCGACGCCCGCCACGTGCGGGGCGGCCATGGACGTGCCGTTGTTGCGCGCGTAGACGATGCCGCCGAAACCGTTGGAGCTGGCGGAGTAGACGTCGACGCCGGGCGCGGACACGTCGGGCACGGTCCAGGACGCCGGCCAGTCGGCCGGCGGCTGGTGGAACTCCGCCCTGGTCACGGTGGCGCCGCTGGAGAAGGCGGCGACGTCGTCGGCGACGTCCGTGGCGCCGACCGTGAGCGCCTCCGGGATGTCACCGGGACTGCCGTGGCAGCCGTCGCCGCAGTTGCCCGCCGCGGCGACCGGCAGCACGCCCGCGGCGACCATGTTCCTGATGGGCGTGACCATCGCGTCGATGACCCCGCCGCTGGCGGGACTGAACGACATGTTGACCACCCGCGCCGGCGCGCCCGCCGGGTCGCCCGCGTGGTCGTAGGGCGCCAGCGCCCACTGCATGCCGGCGATGATCTGCGGTGTGGTGCCCGAGCCGCTCGGCAGCACCCGGCCGCTCATGAGCGTGGCGCCGGGGGCGACGCCGATGTGCGTGCCGCCGGCGGCGCCGCCGAGCACGGTCCCGGAGACGTGGGTGCCGTGCCCGTTGGTGTCGGTGGGCAGCGTGCGCAGCGGGAGGCCGTTCGCGTCCCATTCCATCCAGCCGCCGGGGTGGTAGGGGTCGCCGGGCACGTCGGTGGCCAGGCGGGTGGCCAGTTCGGGATGCCGGGCGTTGACCCCGGTGTCCAGCACGGCCACGCGCACCCCGGTCCCGGTGACGTCGAGGTCGTCCCAGACCTGGTCGGCGCCGATCTTGTCGATGCCCCAGGTGATGTCGTCGGCAGCGTCCGCTGTGGCCGGTCGCGGAACGGTCAGCTCCTCGACGGCCATGGCCCGGGAGACCGAGGGCGAGTTGGTGAGCGCAGTGAGCACGTCGCCGGTGGACCGGACGAGGACGAGGTTGCCGATCCAGAAGGTGTTCAGCACGTCGCCGCCGCGGTCGCGGAGTTCCTCGGTCACCGCGGCCTGGCTGTGCTCGGCGGTCTCCCTGAGCGCGGCGACGACCGCGTCGTGGTCGAGTCCGGTGAGGTCCGGAGTGGCTCGGAGCTGGAGCAGGTAGTCGAGCTCGTCACCGGGCGCGGTCGCGGCCAGTTCGGTGCGTAGGCCGGGATCGACGACGGCCGCGCGGAGCGCCGGCGCCGGTTCGGTGGTCGAGGCGGTGAGCGCGGGCGTGAGCAGCGCGAGGACGGCGAGCAGGCCGGTCGCCGCGTGTGCGCGGATCTGCCGACGGCGAACGACTGACGGGTGGCGCATGGCTGACCTCGCTGGCGATCGGTGCCGGACGGCCCGGACTGCCAGGAACGTAATGGCCGGCACGAGCCGGCGGGGCGCGGCGGGACGCCCAGATGGGGACAGTGGCCGCAAGTGGTCACGATCGCCACAAAGCCCTGAATGCCTCATTGAGGACGTTCGGCGTCCTCAATGAGGCATTCAGGGCTTTCGGGGGAGGTCAGTTGAAGATTACGTCGCTGCACCACATGTAGGTCTGGTCGAGGTGTGCGGCCTGCCAGATCGTGAAGATGACGTGGTGCCCGGTGTAGCCGGAGGTCTGGACGTTGAACGTGACGTTGTTGTCCTGCGGGTAACTGCCGGTCTGGGTGATGAAGTCGAGGTTGCCCCAACCGAGGGTCTGGGTGGCTGGGTTGAACCCGTTCTTGCTCACGTAGACCCGGAAGAAATCAGTGCCGTGGTTGGCCTGGTCGTACAGGTGCATGGTGAAGTTGTTGCTGACGTTGGTGGTCTTCCACTGCCCGGCGCGGTTGAGGGAGTTGTTGCGCGACAGCGCGTTGCTGCACAACTGCCCGTCGGGAGTCGAGCCCTGGAAGTTGCCGTTGAGCCCGTCCCGCAGCGCGCTCATCCAGTTCCACATGGTGTCCGGGTTGGCCTGGAAGGCCTGGGAGCACATGGGGTCCAGCGTCGGCAGGTTCGGGTTCATGTGGTCGCTGCCCCAGTCGTCCCAGCACTGGTAGGCGCGGGTGGGCGGACCGATGATGGTGCCGTGGGCCGACGCCGTCGGCGTCCAGATGAACAAGCAGGCCATCGCGGCGATGACTACGGTCAGGATGCGCGATCTCGCGGCACGCCTTGAGGTGACGGGTTTGCGCATGGGCGAGGCCTCCATTCTCCGGCTGATCATGATCGACTGGGAGCGCTCCCACTAAATGCCAGCCTATACGGGGCCGACGTGGACTTCAACGAAATGTGAAGCCCATGTTGTGGACTATTCCGCACACGCCAGGAAATGATCTCACCCGTTTTCGCGGGTCCGGCGGCCGTCGACGTCAGCGGTGGATCGAGCCGGTGTCCTTGTCCTGCCGCACCACGCCCCCGCTGGCCGAGCTGTCGTTCTCCACCTCCACCGACGTCACCGCGTTCGTCGTGGCGTCCCGGTGGACCTCGCGCACGATGCCGATGTGCGACTGGCCGGCGGGGGCGGACCAGACGTCCCCGATCCGCGCCCCGGACAGGTTCGCCGACACCTGGGTCAGCGTCCCGAGCACGTCGGTGACCCGGTACTTGAAGCCCCGCTGGCAGACGTTGCTGTTCCCGGTCGGCCCGCCGCGTTGGTGGGCCACCCAGTGCGCGCAGCCGGTGCCGGTGATCGGCCCCCACCCGTCGCGGTTGTTCTTGTACTCGATGAAGCAGTCCCTCGGGTGCACGTGGGCGTCCACCAGCGCGCGTGCCTCGGCCTGCGACCTCGGGCGCCGGCGGCCGGCCTGCAGCTCCTCGGCCTCGCCGGCACCGTCCTGGTCCTGGCCGCGTTCGTCGACCTCCACGGCCGGCGCGCCCGGCGTGCTCGGCGTGCCCGGTTCGCCGGCGAGCAGCGTCCAGGTCTGGCTGCCCGCGACGCCGTCGCCGGACAGGCCGTGATGCTGTTGGAAGGCTCGCAACCGAGCCAGCAGCTGATCGTCGAACTCGCCCATGTGTTTCGCCTCCCGCGTCAGAACCCGTGCCGGGCGAGCATCCCGTCCAGGTAGTCCACCCACTCGCCGCTGTCCCCGTGCCTGACCTCCGGATAGGACCGCACGTCCGGCGACTGGCCGTCCTGCGCGGCGCCGCCCGTCGCGATGGTCACGCCGTACTCGGCGAAGGCGGCCACCTTGTCGGCCGTGCCCACCACGTAGGTGAGGAACCCGTTCGCGGGGGCGGCGAGCCCCTGTTGCTCGGCCTCGTAGGCGAACCACGCGTGGAACTGGTCCCACGACGCGTCCGTGCCGTCCCAGCGGGCCGCGTGCTCTGGCAGGAACCGGTGCCAGGCCGCCTCGTCGTAGCCGCCAGTCTCGCCCGGCTCGGCCTCGGCGGTGAGCTGGCGATGGTGGGCGGGCAGTTCGGTGGCGAGCTCGGCCATCCGCCCGATGGTGTCCATCGGCGCGCTGTCGTTGGTGGACAGGTACTCGACGAACCGCTCGACCAGCCGGCTGTCGACCCCGGCGCCCGGCGCCTCGTCGGCGAGCCGGGCACGGAACGCCGACCAGTCCGCCGGTTCCGCGTGGTGGGTGGCGCACACGTGCTCGAACCACCGCTGCGCGGTGGCGTCGTCGTCGAGGTGCACGGCGGAGATCGCCGCGGTGACGGCGGCATCCATATCCCAACTCCGTTCGTCGCCCGATGCGCGTCACGCTAGCCCGGCGAGGCCGGCTGCCAGGAGGACCGAGAAGGCGGCCGATCGGGCAGGAATACGCGCCGCCGGACACTAACCGGGTTCGGGATTCCGTTTAGACTGTAGTCGCACTCTCGACAGGAGGTAGGTCATGGCAGACAAGCACGACAGCGGCGCGATCGAGGTTTTCCGGCGGTTCCTGCGGTGTTCGGAGACGAACGCGTGGGACGACCTCGCGGATCTGTACGCCGAGGACGCCACGATCGAGATGCCGTTCGTGCCACCGGGAATGCCGACCACGACGCGGGGACGCGCGGCACACCGGGCACGGTTCCGGCGGATCGGCACGCTGCTGCGGTTCACCTCGGCCACGTCGGTGCGGCTGCACCAGACAACGGATCCGGACGTGATCATCGCCGAGTACGATCTGCACGGCGAGGTGATCGCGAACGGCACGACGTTCGTGCTGAGCTACGTCATGGTGGTCACCGTGCGGAACGGTGAGATCGTGCACTCCCGGGACTACGGCAACTCGCTGAACCGGCCCCCGCTCGATCAGCCGGCCACCGCGAGGAGGTAGCCGATGGCGCCGGCCGCCGAGGTCCCGCCGCCGTTGCGCGCGGATGCCCGCCGCAACCGGGCGAAGGTGTTGGCCGCGGCCCGCGCGGCGTTCGCCGAGCAGGGCGTCCTCGTCGCGCTCACCGAGATCGCCCGGCGCGCCGGCGTCGGCGCGGGCACCGTGTACCGGCACTTCCCCAGCAAGGAAGCGCTGTTCGCGGCGGTCGTCGCGGACCAGATCGACCACGTGATCGCGGACGCGCGCGGGCTGCTCGACCGCGACGACCCGGGGGCCGCCTTCTACGACTTCTTCGCCACGGTGATCGAGCAGACGTCGGTCAACAAAGCGCTGTGCGAGGCGCTGGAGGCGGCGGGGGACATCAGCGTCGACACCGCCACCGCCACCGCCACCGACGTGCGGCACGCGTTCGGTGCGGTGTTCGGCGGGTTGCTCGCCCGCGCGCAGCGGGCGGGCGCGGTCCGGGACGACGTCGACCTCGCCGACGTCCGCGCGCTGCTGGCGGGCTGCCTGGCGGCGCGCCGCCATCGGGGCGAGGCCGGTCCGGTCAGTCGCCTCGCGACGGTCCTGTGCGACGGGCTGCGGCCGCCTCGTTGACGTATGCCGCGTTGGCCCGGTCGATGGTCGGCATGTGTTCCTCGGCCCAGACGCGCAGGGCGGCGAGGGGGACCTCGAGTGACCGGCCGAGCGGTGTGAGCCGGTAGTGCACCTTGGGCGGCACGGTAGGCTCGACGCGCCGGGCGACCAGGCCGTCCTGCGTGAGGCTCCGCAGGGTCACCGACAGCATCTTCTGCGAGACACCCGGTATCCGGCGTCGGAGCTCGGCGAACCGCACCTCGGGTGGGTCGGCCTCGGCCAGCACCTTGACCACCAGCGAGGTCCACTTCGTCCCGACCCGGTCGAGCAGCCTGCGGGTCGAGCAGCCGGGATCGAACACGTCGCCACGCCTGCCCTTCGGCGTGCGTGCCGTCGACGAGGTCACCTCGAGCTCACCACCTGTCCGGAAAGTGCGGTCTTGGCCACGCCACCGCTGTTACCTACAGTGCCCTGGTAACCAATGGTAACCGACGAGGAGGGCCGCTGTGCACGAGCGACGGGTCACGGCCAACGGCATCGAGATCACCGTGGCGGTCACCGGCACCGGACCCGCTGTCCTGCTGCTGCACGGGTTTCCGCACACCTGGCGGCTCTGGTCGACGGTCATCCCGCACCTGGCCGGCCACCACCAGGTCATCGCCCCGGACCTGCGCGGCCTCGGCGCGACCACCCGCGCGGCCGACGGCTACGACGCCGCCACGCTGGCCGCCGACGCCGACGGGCTGCTCGACGCGCTCGGCGTGCCGACCGCCGCGGTGGTCGGCATCGACGCGGGCACGCCCCCCGCCTTCCTGCTGGCCATGCGCCGGCCGGACCGGGTGACCCGGCTCGTGGTGATGGAGTCGCTGCTCGGCGGCCTGCCGGGCGCCGAGGACTTCCTCGCGGCCGGACCGCCGTGGTGGTTCGGGTTCCACGCCGTGCCCGACCTCGCCGAGACCGTCCTGGTCGGGCACGAGGCGGAGTACGTCGACTGGTTCCTCGGCATCGGCACCCGCGGTCGCGGGGTGCCAGCGGAGATCCGGGAGCACTTCGTGGCCGCCTACACCGGCCGGGAGGCCCTGCGCTGCGCGTTCGAGTACTACCGCGCCATGCCGACCACCGCGCGGCAACTCGCCGAGGCCACCGCGACCGCCCGGTTGCGGATGCCCACGATGGCGGTCGGTGCCCACCCCGTCGGGGACACGCTGGCCAACCAACTGCGCCCCGTCGCCGACGATCTCCGCAGCCACCTCATCGAGGACTGCGGCCACATCATCCCCCTGGACCGCCCGGACGTGTTGGCACCGATCCTGCGGTCGTTCCTCGCGGGTGGGTAATCTCCGGACGGCGGATCTCGGGGGGCTGGCATGCTGGAACGCGACGCGGCGCTGGCCGCGCTGTACCACCATCTCGCCCGCTGCCGCACCGATCCCGAACAGATCCTCGACGACGAGGCCGGCGCCGCCGCCGAACGGCTGGCCGCCGCGTCGGACCCGACCACCGACCTGACCGCCGCCCACGCCCTCGGCCTCTATCACTGCGCCCGCTGGGACGTCGTCCCGGAAGGACTGGACGAGGACGACGCGGCCGCGGCCATCCGTTACCTGCGACCGGTGTTCCACGTCAGCCCCGAGTCCGTCCCCGCGTTCCTCCACCACGTGCTCACCGACGGCCCGCCGACCGATCCCGCGGACGCGGCGCGCGGCCAGGGCATCGACCTGCTCAGCTCCTACCTGCACACCGGGCAGCTGGCCCAGCTCACCCAGGCGGTCGACCGGTTGCGGGCCACCATCGCCACCACCACCACCGACCACCCCGACCGGGCCAACGACCTGAACAACCTGGTGGCCGCGCTCAGCATGCTGTCCGAACGCGAGGACGCGCTCACCGTGCTGCGGGAGGCGGTCAGCGCCGGCCGCGAGGCGGTGGCGCTCACCCCACGCCGGCACAAGCGACGCGCCAGATACCTGGACAACCTCGGCGGCGTGCTCCGCCTGCTGGCCATGCGCACGGGGGAGCGGGCGATCCTGCGGGAGGCGGCGCAGGCCGGCCGCGACGCGGTGGCGGCCGCCACGGCCAACCACCCGCTGCGGGCCGCGTTCCTCAGCAACCTGGGGGCCACGCTCCAGGTCCTGTACCAGAGCGCCGGGGAGTTGACCGTGCTGCGCGAGGCGGTGGAGATCAGCAGGGACGCGGTGGCCGCCGCCCCCGACGAGCACCCGGACCACGCCATGTACCTGCACAATCTCGCGGGCACGCTGGTGGCGCTGTACGGACGCACCGACCAGGCCACGGTGCTTGGCGAGGCGGTACAGGTCGGGTACGCCGCGGTGGCCGCGGTCCCGCGCGACCATCCCCGGCACGCCTCGTTGCTCAACGGCCTCGCCGGCACACTCGGCATGCTCGCCGAGAACACGAACCGGGCCGACGTGCTGCGCGAGGCCGTGCGGTTCGAGCGCGACGCGGTGGCCGCCACTCCCGACGACCACGCGCAACGCGCCGGCTACCTGCACAACCTGGGGCTCATGCTGCGCACCCTGTTCGAGTTCACCGACGAGCTGGACCTGTTGCACGAGGCGGCACTGGCCGGCCGGGAGGCCGTCGCGGCCACCCCCGACGAACATCCGGAACGCACCACCTGCCTGTACGACCTCGGCGTCGCGCTACAGACCCTGCACGAGCGCACCGGAACGCCGAGCGCGTTGGCCGAGGCACGCGACTGCTACCGGCAGGCGGGCGACACCACGTCCGGCATGACGTTCCTGCGCCTCCAGGCCTACCAGCGGCTCGCGCGGTTGGCCGGCCAGGACGAGGGGTTGCCGGCCATCGAGCAGGCCATCGACCTGCTGGAGATCCTCGCCCCCGACAGCCTGGCGCGCACGGACCGGGAACACCAACTCGGCCGGCTGGGCAGCCTCGCCGCCGACGCCGCGGCCGCCGCGCTGGCCGCCGGCCGACCCGCGCGGGCGGTGGAACTGCTGGAGCGCACCGGCGGCATCCTCTCCGCCGACGCCGTCGGGCTGCGCGGCGGCGACCACGACCGGCTGCGCGACCGCCATCCCGACCTGGCCACCCGGCTCGACCAGGCGCGTACCCGACTCGTCGACCTGGACCGGGTGCACACCACGCCCGACACGGTCGGGTTCCCGCACCTGGCGGCCAGCCGCCGCGCCGCACACCAGGACTGGGTGCGGGCGCTGGCGGAGGTTCGCCGGCTGCCGGACTTCGCCGACTTCCTGCGGACACCGCGCATCGCGCGCCTGGCCCGGCACGCGCACGACGGACCCATCGTGTACGTGACCGCCAACCCCACCCGAGGCGACGCCCTCATCCTCACCGCCGACCCCGACGACCCGGTGCACGTCGTCGGGCTGGCCGGGCTGAGCGAGCGCGCCGTCACCGAGCACGCGAACCGCCTGCTGTCCGCGTGCCGCAGCGCCGTCACCCGGGACCTGGCGCCCCCGTCGGCGCGTACCGCCCAACAGGAGGTCCGTGCGATCCTGGCCTGGTTGTGGGACATCGTGGTCGAACCCGTGCTCAGCCACCTCGGCCACACCGCGCCCCCGCCGGCGGACGGGCCGTGGCCCCGGGTCTGGTGGTGTCCCGTCGGGGCGATGGCGTTCCTGCCGCTGCACGCCGCCGGACACCACCACGCGACCGAGCCACGCACGGCCCTGGACCGGGTCATCTCCTCCTACACCCCGACCGCGGCCGCCCGCACCAGCGAGACCGACACGATCACCGCACCCACCGCCGTGATCGTCCCGGTGCCCGACCTTCCCGGCGCCGCGCTGCCCGGAGTGGCCGAGGAGGCCACCGCGATCAGCGCACTCCTCCCGGCGGCCAACCTGCTGGCCAATCCGACCCACGACACGGTCCTGGCCGCGTTGCCCCACCACCACATCGCGCACTTCGCCTGCCACGGCCGCGCCGACTGGGCCGATCCGGCGCGCAGCCAGCTGATCCTCGCCGACCACGCCACCGCGCCGTTGACCGTCACCGAGATCGGCGCGCTGCGGGTGTCGGCGGGCCTGGCGTACCTCTCGGCCTGTTCCACCAGCGTGACCGCGCTGCGCCTGGTCGACGAGTCCCTGCACATCACCGGGGCGTTCCAGCTGGCGGGCTATCGGCACGTGGTCGGCACCCTGTGGGCCATCGACGACCGGATCGCGGCCGAGTTCGCCATCGAGTTCTACCGGCGCCTGACCGATAACGGCGGGCGGGCACCACGAACCGACCGCAGCGCCGCCGTGCTGCACCAGGTGACCAGGCTGCTGCGCGACCGCTATCCCGATCTGCCAACAGTGTGGGCCGCCCACACCCACACCGGAGCCTGACCGGTCATCTCAGAGCTGCCGGATGACCCGGGCCGGGTTGCCGGCGGCGAACACGTGGTCGGGGACGTCGTGGATGACCACGCTGCCCGCGCCGATCACCGTGTTCTCGCCGATGGTCACGCCCGGACAGACGAGCACGCCGCCGGCGAGCCAGACGTTGTCGCCGATCGTGATCGGCACCGGCCGCTCCCACCCGGCGCGCCGGAGCTCGTGGTCCTCCATCGGATGGAGCGCGGTGAGCAGCTGCGCCCTCGGGCCGATCCGGACGTCGTCGCCGAGCGTGATCTGGGCGTCGTCCATGAAGATGGCGTCGTAGTTGACGAAGCTGTTGGCGCCGATGCTGATCAGCGAGCCGTAGGTGCACTGGAAACGCGGCAGGACCGACGCGCCGGGGCCGAACTTGCCGAGCAGCGTCTCCAGGATCCGGCGGCGCTCGCCGTGGCCGTCGGCCTCGGTCGCGTTGAACTGGTCGAGCAGGCGCCCGCAGCGCCGTCGATCCTCGGCCAGGTCGGGCTCGTCGCGGTACCACTCACCGCGCAGCATTCGATCCTTCTCGTCACCCACGTCGCTGTCCTTTGTACTAGCTTGCCGCAAGCGGGAGTCTGCGGATCATGGCAACATACACGGGCGCGTCTTTTCCAGGTTGAACTCGGCCGACATCCTGATAGCCCCACGCTGAATAGGCGGAGCGTGCTGGCGCGGCGTCGGCACGGGAAAGCAACGTGACTCGTTCTTCTGTCCGTCGCTCCAGCAGCTTGTTGTGCAGAGATTCGCCGATGCCCCGGCGTCGATAGGGCGCAAGCACCGCTAGTTCAATGATGGCAAACGTGCGTCCTGGGTACTCGTTGGTCAGTTCGTCCTCAACCGGATCGCGCAGGCCGCTCCACCAGCCGGTGTCAGGGCTCAGCGGCACGCCGAAGCTGAATCCAACAAACAAGTCGTCGACCTGCGCCAGGGCAAGTGTGAACCCTGCTGTCCCGGTCCAGGATACCCAGTGCTGAGCGAACTGCTCGACGTCGTCCGAATCCTCGTGATATGGAGGTTCGGCATATATTTCGGAGTACATGTGCATCACCGGATCGAGCGAGCTGGTATCTCCGGTATGCACTGTTAATGTCAGGTTGGTGAGCACGAACGTTATCCCAGCGTTTCGATCAGTACAGCTTCATCGAGTTTGCCTTGCGTGGTCATTGCCTCGGCAAGTCCCTCCGAATAGGGAGCATACTCGACGGTGGTCATCACAGCCGCCGCGCACAAGGCCCAGACCTACTCAGGTCCCATTGCCCTCGACGCACCATTTTGGACGCCCCTCCACCTCGACCAACGACACGACCCGAGGTTAAGAACCGTCCGCACGCACCTCATCACAAACCTGTGATGGTCACCCGGTAGGGGCAATTCCTGCACGGAGTGCCAGCCGCCGCAGATCCCCGCTGACCGCCTCGCGGAGCGCCGTGGCCATCAGATCGGTGATCACGTCCTTGACGAACATCGACGCGTGGACCTGCTGCGGTGCGATCTGCTCGGCAGTCAGCAGCGCCCTGACCGCCTGGTCTCGGGTCCGCCGGTCCTGCGCCAACGCCCGACCGAGGTCCGCCCAGTACGCGCCTTGCCGGGACTGCGGCAGCGCTCGCCACTGGACCTGTCGGCCGTGTTCGGCGGCGTGGCCGGCGCGGCCGAGTTCGACGCCGATCGCCAGCTTCCAGGTGCCGACGTTCGCGCGCCCGAAGTTCATCGTGAACTGGCCCCAGTCGCTGACCTCGGTGTCGAGCTGGTCGGCGACCAGGCCCGCCTCGGCCAGGTGATCATCGGCCGTCGCACCATCGCCCTGCGCGGACGCCGCCAATGCCGCGGTCAGGTGCCCCATTCCCCGGGACTCCAGCCGCGCACCGGGCACGTCGGTTGACGCCACCGCGAGCTGGTACTGCCGGGGCCGGCTGGCCGAGGAGAGGAAGTGCGCGCGAGTCCAAGCGGCGACACCCAGCCATGCGGGGTCACCGAGGGTTTCAGCGACGGCCTGGATCCGGTCGGCCGCGATCAGCCCAAGGGGCCGCGCACCAAGCCAGGACGCGACGTTGCCTGCCGCGTGATAGGCGCCGATCTGTCCGACGAGCGCGGCCGTGCGGTGCTCGTCGGTGCCGGCGTGGATCAGGAGATCGTGCAGCAGTCCTGGCAGTAGCTCGGCTTGGGCCGCGAAGTCGGCGCGTGGCCGGAGATCGCCGACCAATCGCTCCAGGTCGGCCTCGACCTGAGCCCACGGCCGCGCGGCGTAGTCGTCCGGGATCTCGCCGGGCCACCACTCGGTCAGCACGGACTCGACCGCCGCGAGCGTCGAGGCGCGCGACACCGGATCCCCGTCGGAAAGGGTGTCGAACTCGCTCGTCGGCACGCGGAGCGCGAATGCGAGTGATTCCAGCACGGCCCGCTTCGTCACCGGCCGGTGTCCGCGCTCGATCATGGATAGGTAGGACTGGGAGATGCCGGCCAGCTGAGCCGTGGCGGTGACGCTCATGTTGCGCCAGACACGGATCTCTCGGATGCGGTGGCCGATGTGGGCGCGGTCAACGTCCATGGATCACACCTTCTTCGCCGGTTGGCCCCTTCGCACCCCCGGTCCGTCGACCGGGGCATTCCCTCGGCGAAGAGGTACAGGTTCAGGCTACCTCCGAGTGTCGCCTGCACGTGCATCTGCCAGGTTCCTACCCGATCTTGCGCCGCTGGCCGCAGCCCTCATTGTGGAACGAGTAGTAACTACCATGGCGAAGGTCCAGCCGCTCGCGGGACATCGTTGTCAACTAGAACGTGTTTCAGTTAGCCTCGGCGCATGCTTGCCACTGTTGTCTGGGGAACGGGCAACGTCGGTCGTGCCGCGATTCGTGCGGTGGCGGCCCATCCGGGGCTCACGCTCACCGCCGTGCTGGTGCACGATGAGCACAAGGTCGGCCGGGACGCCGGGGAACTCGGCGACCTCGGTCACGACCTTGGCGTCATCGCGACCGACGACGTCGACGCCGTGCTCGCCGCCCGCCCGCGCGCCGTGGTGTACGCCGCCTCCGGCGACATCCGCGGCGACGAGGCGCTGGCCGACCTCGCGAAGGCGGTCCGCGCGGGTGCCGTCGTGGTCACTCCGTCGCTGTATCCGTTGTACGACTACCGGAACGCTCCTTCGGCACTGCTCGACCCGATCGAGGACGCCGTCCTCCAGGGCGGTGGCTCGCTGTTCGCCTCCGGCGTGGATCCCGGGTGGGGCAACGACGTGCTGCCGGTCCTGCTGTCGGGCCTCGGCACCCGCGTCGATGTGCTGCGCTGTCAGGAGATCTTCGACTACTCCACCTACGACCAACCCGACTCCGTGCGCTACCTCGTCGGCATGGGGCAGCCCATGGACTACCCGGCGCCGATGCTGCTGCCCTCGGTGCCCAGCATGGTCTGGGGCGGGCAGGTCAGGATGATCGCCCGCGCGCTCGGCGTCGAGGTCGACAAGCTCGACGAGACCATGGCCCGCCGTCCACTTGAGACAACCGTGCGGACGACGACCATGGGCGAGTTCGCGGCCGGCACCCAGGGCGCGGTGCGGTTCGAGGTACGCGGCATCGTCGACGGCGAGCCGCGCATCGTCATCGAGCACGTCACCCGGATCCACCCCTCCTGCGCGCCGGACTGGCCACAGCCACCCAGCGGCGCGGGTGCCCACCGGGTCATCGTCGAGGGCAGGCCACGGATCGAGGTCACCGTCGAGGCCACCGACGAGGGCGTGAACCGGTCCGCCGGCGGCACCGCGACCGGCGTGAACCGGCTCGTCAACGCCATCGACTGGCTCGCGGACGCGCCACCCGGCCTCTACGACGCACTCGACGTCCCGCTGCGCCCCGGCCGACTCACCGACAGGACAACGTGATGCGCATCGACATCCCGGACGGCAAGGACCCGATCGGCTATGTGTGGGGCGAACTGGTGCCCGGCATCGGCCCGGCCGCCGCCCAGCTCTCGCTCGCCGTGTACCAGCACACCTCCTTGGGGCTGCGGGAGTTCGAGGCCGCGCGGCTGCGCGTCGCCCAGCTCAACGGCTGCCTGTTCTGCCAGGACTGGCGCACCGAACGGGACGGCGAGACCGTCGACGACGCCTTCTTCGACGCGGTGGCCCAGTGGCGCACCGCCGACGCCTTCGACGACCGCACCAGGCTGGCCGCCGAGTACGCCGAGCGGTACACCACCGACCACCACAACCTGGACGACGACTTCTGGGCCAGGCTGGCCGCCGGCTACAGCCAGGCCGAGATCGTGGAGCTGACCATGAGCATCGGCTCGTGGCTGGCCTTCGGCCGGCTCAACCGCGTTCTCGGCCTGGACACCGCCTGCGTGCTACCGGTCACAGGTCGTCCTCGATGATCCGCTCGATGTTGCGCTCGGCGAGCGCGGTGATGGTGACGAACGGGTTCACGCTGGTGTTGCCGGGAATCAGCGCACCGTCCACAACGTACAGTCCGGGGTAGCCGCGCAGCCGGCCGTGGTTGTCGGTCGCCCTGTCCAGCACCGCGCCCCCGAGCGGGTGGTAGGTGAGGTGATCGCCCCAGATCTTGTACGCGCCGAACAGGTCCGTCCGGTAGATCGTGCCCTCCTTGGCGTTGATCTTGTCGAAGATGGACTTCGCCATGTCGATCGACGGCTGCTTCCACGCCGTCTGCCAGTTCAGCTCGACCCGGTTCGCCGCCGGGTTCCAGCTGAACCGCGCCCGGTTGGCGTTGCGGGTGATGGACAGGTAGAACGAGGCCCAGGTCTCGATGCCGGTCGGCAGCGGTGCCACCTCGGCGAACGCGCCGCCCGCGACCCAGTTGTCGATGCCGGCGGTCGGGATCGAGGTCTGGACCGCGCCGGTCGGGTCCCAGAGATGGTTGGCCCGCCCACACATCACGTTGCCGTTGTCGCCCCAGCCGGCGCCGATCTCGTTGTTGAGCGCGGGCAGCGCGCCGGTCGCCTTCAGCTTGGTGAGCAGCTTGCTGGTGCCGACGCTGCCCGCGGCGAAGAACACCCGGTCCGCAGTGACCGACTTGGTCGTGGTGACCGTGCCGTTCGTGCCGAGCACCTCCATGTCGACCGTGTAGCCGGTGCTCGCCGGGCGCACCGAGGTCACCCGGTGCAGCGGCGAGACCCGCACCCGGCCGGTCGCCTTCGCCTTGGCGAGGTAGGTCTTGGGCAGCGACTTCTTGCCGTAGTTGTTGCCGTACAACAACTCCCCGGCCACCGCTGACTTGGGCACCGTCCCGGCGGCCTCCTGCTTCATGTAGTTCATGTCGTAGACGTTGGGCACGAGCGTGAACGGGAGGTTGGACCGTTGCGCGTGTTTGCGGCCGACGCGGGCGTACTGGTAGCAGTCGACCGACTCCCACCACGACTGGTCGACGTTGTTCACGCCGAGCTCCGTGTTGGCCCTCGGGTAGTACACGCCGTACATCTCGTTCGCGTCGACGGTCGGCAGGATGGCCGCGAAGTTCTCCCGGCGCGGCGTGACCGCCATGCCCCCGTTGACCAGTGAGCCGCCGCCGACCCCCCGGCCCTGGTAGACGGTGATGCCGGCGAACTCCTCGGCGTCCAGGATCCCGGTGTAGGGCGTGACATCCTTGTCCAGCGGGAAGCCGAGGAAGTTGGAGACCGGCTGCTTTGTCCTGGTGCGCAACCAGTACGAGCGGTAGTCCGGGGTCGTCGTGTTGGCGAAGATCTTGCCGTCGGTGCCCGGGGTGTCCCAGGACAGCCCCATCTCGACCAGGTCGACGTCCACACCGGCCTGCGCGAGCCGCAGCGCGGCCACCGAGCCGCCGTAACCGCTGCCGATCACCAGCGCCGGCACGCGCGCGCCGTTGCCGATGTCCGCGACTGCCCGTCCGCCCAGCGCCGCCAGGCCAAGAATAGAACCAGTTCCAGCAATTAGTGAGCGACGTCTGATGGTGGTCGATTGCCTGTTGGGAAGGCCATGCACGCCCATGTGCGGCTCCTCGTTACGCAGGGACAATAGAACCTGTTATACGTAGTGAGGAAGGTCAAGTCCAGGCTCGGCGCGCGAAGTCAGGTCCGCTGTGGCTCGTCGTCGTGGACGGCCGTGCGAATCTGGTTGATGTTCTCCCGCAGGGTGTCGTTGATCATCTTGTCGGTGCGCGGGTCGGCGAGCATCTCCAGCACGACCCGGATCGTGGTGTCGGTGACCGTGCCGACGATCTCGTCGTGGAACGGCAGCCTGCGCAACCGGCCGGCGGTCGGATCGGCCCGGATCTTGTCGAGCACCATGCCGCGCAGCTCGGTCCGGTTCTCGGCCAGCGCCCGGGAGATGTTCTGCGCGTAGTGCCCGGTCTGCAGCACGGCGACCACCTCGTCGAGCACCGCCACGGTGACCGGCTTCTTCAGCACGTCGATCACCGTGCCGAGGAAGCGGTTCACCAGCCGCTGGGTCACCGCGTCGCCGAGGGTCCGGTCCACCGCGCGGCCGACCCTGGCCACCAGGACGACAATCCGGATCAGCCGGAACGCCCGCAGCGCCGGATGGGACACCGGGATCATGCCGACGATCTCGAACCAGTTGCGGCCGAGGAACTTCCAGCCCCACCCGCCTTTGCGCCAGCGCCAGACGAATTCGACGAGGAACACCGCGCAGATGGCGACGTCGATGGTGAACAGCAGGTTCTGCGTCTCCTCGGGTGGATCGGCCAGCCACACCCAGGCGAGCAGGCCGACCGACACGACCGCGAGCAGCAACATCAGCCAGTCGATGAAGAGCACCTGGTGGATCCGGCGCGGGATCTGTTGGCCGCGCACCTGTGGGTACGTCACGCGAGGCACCTCCGGCGAGTGTCGACAGCGCTCATCCTCGACCAGAACATGCCCGATCGCGCGATCAGCGCAAAACCGGGGTCGGCGAGCCAAGGCAGGCATTTCGGACGGTTGACCCTCGACTGACCGGGCTGCTAGACAGTGTGAGAGCGCTTCCATGGGCCTCGCCATTTCTTCCTGCTCACGCGGCCCGTGGCCCTGCACCCTGCTCAAAGGAGAGCCACATGCGCAACCGCTCTGGACCGCGCACGATCGCCGTGTTGGCAGCCGCGGCGATCGTGGGCACCGCGCTTCCCCTGCTCGTGACGGCACCCGCCGGTGCCGAACCGGTCGGGGCAGGCAGTTACACGACCACGTTGCCCCCGGGCGCCGCGCTGCCGACCGCGTGCGGCGACCTCGCCACCAACCCGCGCAAGCACCTGACCGACAACGCCCCGCCCGGCCCGGTGCCGACCAACGACTGGTGGTCCTCACTGGTCTACAAGCGCACCGAGTGCGCGTTCTCCGACAACCTGATGGCCCACCCGTTCTCCTTCGACACGGTCGCCGGCGGGCTCGGCGTCGACTACGCCACCACGCCCACCATCACCGGCACGCCGACGACGGTGGGGGAGTACCACTTCCAGTACGGCGCCGACTTCACCCTCGGCGTCGCCGGCCTGAACGCCGCCGAGTCCCAGGTCGACGGCTGGACCGACTGGACGGTCAGCCCCTACTGGTCCGACGGCACCCGCACCCTGCGCACCACCATCGGCCACGGCTCGCCGTTCGTCTACGCCAGGGCGACCGGCGGCGACGCGCAGCTGAGCTTCACCGCCGCGCCGACCGTGTGGGACCAGACCGGCAGCCGGGTCGGCTTCACCGTCGACGGACACGACTACGTCGCCTACGCCCCGTCCGGCGCGCAGTGGACGGTGTCCGGCAGCGCGATCTCGTCGAACCTCGGCGGCGCGGACTTCTTCTCCGTCGCCGTGCTGCCCACCACCTCGGCCAGCACCGACGCCGAGCGGACAGAACTGGCCGACGCCTACGGCCAGTACGCCCACGCGCACATCACCGGCACCGCGGTCTCCTGGGACTACGACGAGTCGGCCAGCGTCGTGCGCGCCACCTACCGGTTCACCACCGAGGCCCTCGACGGCGCCGAGACCGGCACCGTCGTCGCGCTGTATCCCCACCAGTCGCAGAACCTCGCCGGCGGCGACCCGATCGCGCAGACCTACCTGTCGCCGCGCGGCCCGATGAACGTTCTCGTCGGCACGGACTCGTTCACCACGGACACGAAGTACAACGGTGTGCTGCCCGAGGTGCCCGCGGTCGGCATGACCGGCGACGATCTGGCCACGCTCAACGGCTACCTGGACGAGGCCGCCGCCGGTGACCCGCTGGCCGGGTTCGGCAACGACACCTACTGGACGGGCAAGGCGCTCGGCCGCGCGGCGAGGTTGGCCGAGATCGCCGACCAGGTCGGCCGCACCGACGTCCGGGACACCATGCTGGACGCCATCCGCGGTCGGCTCACCGACTGGTTCACCGCGGCGGAGGGGAAGGCCGAGCGGGTCTTCTACTACGACCAGAACTGGGGCACGCTGATCGGCTACCCGGCCTCCTACGGCTCGGACACCGATCTCAACGACCACCACTTCCACTACGGCTACTACATCGCCGCCGCCGCGACCCTGGCCAAGTTCGACCCGGCCTGGGCGGCCGACGACCAGTACGGCGGCATGGTCGACCTGCTGATCCGGGACGCGAACAACTACGACCGCGGCGACACGAAGTTCCCGTTCCTGCGCGACTTCGACATCTTCGCCGGGCACGACTGGGCGGCCGGGCACGGCGCGTTCTTCGCCGGCAACAACCAGGAGTCCTCGTCGGAGGGCATGAACTTCGCCAACGCGCTCATCCAGTGGGGCCAGGCCACCGGGGACACCGCGGTGCGCGACGCCGGCCTGTACATCTACACCACCCAGGCCAGTGCCATCCACAACTACTGGTCCGACCGGGCCTTCCCCGAGGGCTTCGAGCACTCGACCGTCGGCATGGTCTGGGGCGACGGCGGCGCCTACGCCACCTGGTTCACCGCCGACCCGGAGAAGATCCACGGCATCAACATGCTGCCGATCACGGGTGGTTCGCTCTACCTGGGCCACGACCCGGACTACGTCGACCGCAACGTCGCCGAGATCGTGCGCAACTCGGGCAGCGCGGTGCCGCGTTCGTGGGCCGACATCATCTGGTCGTTCCAGGCACTGTCCGACGCGGACGCCGCGCTGGCGGCGTTCCGGGCCAACTCGGGTTATACCGTGGAGGAGGGCGAAAGCCGGGCACACACGTTCCACTGGCTGCGCAACCTCAGCGCGCTTGGCCAGGTCGACACCGGGGTGACCGCGGACCATCCGCTGCACGCGGTGTTCACAAAGGACGGTGCGCGGACGTATGTCGCGGCCAACACCGGTGACCAGGACCTGAGCGTCCGGTTCTCCGACGGCACCACGCTGACCGTGCCGCCGGGCAAGACCGCCACCACCGGCGCACACACCTGGCCGACCACCCGGTGACCCCGGCTCCCCGTGGTGATCGGCACCGGCACGCCGATCACCACGGGGATGTCCTGCCGGGCAACGAGAGGACTGATTTCCGCCAGCGCGCGGGCGGGCAACCGGACACTGTGGACGGCATGAACAATGTTGTGCACAACAAGGTCGCGCTGGTCACCGGCGGGAGTCGGGGAATCGGTGCGGCGGTGGCGGTTCGGTTGGCCGAGGACGGCGCCGACGTGGCGCTGACCTACCAGCGAGGAGCCGAGCCAGCAGAGGCGGTGGCGGAGAAGATCAGGTCGATGGGCCGGCGGGCGCTGGCCGTCCAGGCCGACAGCGCCGACCAGGACGCCGTCGGCGCGGTGGTGGACCAGGTGGCCGCCCAGTTCGGGCGACTGGACATCCTGGTCAACAACGCCGGGGTGTATCACGTCGGACCGGTCGCCGAGCTGGGGTTGGCGCAGTTCGCGGAGACGGTGGCGGTCAACGTGCGGGCGCCGTTCGTCGCGTCGCGGGCCGCGGCCAGGCACATGGTGGCGGGCGGGCGCATCATCAACATCGGCAGCAACGTGGCCGAGCGGGTGGTGTTTCCCGGATTCTCCCTGTACGCCATGAGCAAGTCCGCGCTGATCGGGCTGACCAAGGGGTTCGCCAGGGAGTTGGGGGCGCGGGGAATCACCGTCAACCAGGTCAATCCAGGCCCGATCGACACCGACCTGAATCCGGCCGACAGCGCGTTCGCGTCGACGGCCGCCGGGATCACCGCCCTGGGGCGCTACGGCACGGCGGCCGAGGTCGCGGCGACGGTGGCGCATCTGGCGAGTGCCGAGGGCGCCTATCTGACCGGCGCGATGGTCGCGGTCGACGGCGGGTTCAACATCTGACCCGAGTCAGTCGCGCAGGCCGAAGAAGTGGATCGGCGAGTTCGGTGCGAAACCGATGCGGGCGTACACCGGTGCGCCCGCATCGGTGGCGTGCAGCGTGGCGCGGGTCAGTCCGGTCGCCCTGGCGGCCTCGTGCAGCGCGGTGCGGGTGACCGCCTCGCCGTAGCCACGCCGCTGCCAGCGTGGGTCGGTGGCGACGAGGATGACGAACAGCCGGTCGGCCGCCTCCACGACGCCGGCGCAGGTCACCGGGACCTCGTCGCGGAGGCCGAGGTAGGCGTGCACCCGGTGCTTCCACAGTGGGGAGCCGGCCAGTCCGTCGCGGACCGCCTCCTGGGTGAAGCCGTAGGCGCGCGCGTTGAGGTCGGCGTAGTCCTGGAGTTGGTCGTCGGTGCGCACCCGGACGAACGTCAGGTCGGGGTGTGTCGGGGCCGTGGCCGGGAGCAGGTCCGCGGCCATGCCGGTGCCGGTGAAGGCGGGTGTGAGACCGGCGGCCTCGGCCGCCGGGGGCAGCGCCGTGCGCCCGTCCTCGGTCAGCAGATCCTCGAAGACCCACAGGAAGCCGGCATGCTTCTTCGACCGCATGATGTCCGCGGTGTCTCGCAGGCGGTGGGCGAGCAGCGCGGCGTCGGCACCGATATCGGTCAGGGTGACACAGTTCCAGAACGCGAAATCGCAGTCGGACCACCGGACGGTGATGCCCGGTAGGTCCCGGACATCGGCGTGCGGGTCCCGGTCGCACACCATCGTGTGCCACACCAGGGACAGTTGTGCCATCGATTCGATCGAGTCGTCCAGAACCCGCACTGCCCAGCTCCATGGATCTATGTCGTGGTGTCTGCCTGTACCGAGGATTCTTCGCCCGTTTCGCGTTTTCGCAAATCCTGGTCGCGGAGCCGCCGGAGCGCGAGCAGCCCACCGACTCCCGGCACGGCGGCGCGCCAGCGGGTGCCGGCCGGCGCCAGCGCGGTCAGCGCGATGACCGCGAGATAGGTGGTGCCGTGCAGCGGACCGCCGACCGTCGTGACGGCCTCCGTGTGCGTGGTGAGCAGATTGGCCAGCAGTACCACCAGGGTGGCCGTCTCGACGCCGGCCGCGACCCGCAGCACGCGCACCGACAGCACGCTCACGGCGCGTAGCCGGGGCGCACGATCATCAGCACGACGACGACCGCCCACAGCAGGTTGTAGATGCCGGCGAACATGGACAGCCCGCGCAGCCGCTTGCCGTCGTCCGGGTCGGTGAGCGCGGCGTGCTGGCCCGGCGTGATCCGCAGCACCAGCAGCGCTCCCGCGGCCGCGGTGAGGATCATGGAGACGATGACCCAGATCTCGCCCAGCCTGCCCTGTGCGGCGGCCAGGACGATCCCCGCGACCGGGACGGCGATGCCAGCGATGCCATAGCCCCTGGTGATGCGGTGCAGGGCGACGGCCACCCCACGGTTGCGTTCCCCCGACTCCGCCGCCGGGCCCGCTCCGGCGGGAACGGCAACGGCGACGGCGGCGGCGGCAACGGGCGCGTACCGGGGAAACAGGCTCGTCGCGGCTGCCGACCCGCCGACGAACACGATGGCCGCCAGCACGTGCACGGACAGCATGAGGTGTTCCATAGCTCTGTCAACCTTCTGGTATGTGAGCGAAAAACGTGCGGTCAGTCGCCCCACGCGTTGGCGTCGAGGATCATGTTCCAGGTCAGGTAGGGCACCGAGGGGTGGCGCTGGTGGACGATCTCGCCGGGGAGGGTCGTCGGCGGAGCCTTGAGCGGGTTGGTGAGCGCCTGCTCGACGATGGCCTCGGTGAGGGCGCGGCTGCCGCCAAGGCGCGGATAGTGGGTGTGCACGCGCTCGGCGAAGCCGCCGGGGAGCTGGTCGGGGTCGTCGGGGCCGCCGATGTCGATGCCGATGCCGGTCTGCGCGATGCCGATCTCGATGGGGCGGCGGCGTTGGAACACCGGCGACTCGTGCAGCTGCGGGGAGGTGTGCAGCGCGATCGCCTCCCACACGGTGTCCACCCGGCGGTCGGTCACGCCGTGCTCTTCCAGGAACCGGGCGGCCAGGTCGGCGCCGGCGACCTCGAACCGCTGGTCGGTGTTGCCCTGCTCGGTCAGCCCCATGTCGTGCAGCACGCAGATGAGGAACACCAACTCGGCGTCGTAGTCCTCGTGGGTGGCGGCCGCGCGCGCGAACAGGAAGCCGCGCACGCTGTGGTTGCGCAGGAACGGTTGCTGTGCCTCGGTTACCAGCGCGTGCGCCCGCTGGGCCAGCTCGGTGGTCGGCAGGGACAGGTCAGGGTCGGACATCAGATCTCCTGTACTGACTGGGCGAACCGTTGCCGGTAGGCGGTCGGGGTGATGCCGAGTACCTGGAGGAACACCCGGCGCATGGACTCGTCGGAGCCGAAGCCGCTGCGGCGCGCCACGGCGTCCACACCGGCGTCGCAGGACTCGAGCAGCGTGCGCGCCGCCTCGACGCGCACCCGGGTGACGTACTGGCCGGGGGTGATCCCGAGTTCGCGCTGGAACAACCGGGTCAGGTGGCGTTCGCTGACCACCGCGCGGGCCGCCATCCCGGCCAACGTGTGGTCGGCGGCCGGCTCGGTCACGACCGTGTCGAGCACGGCGCGCAACGCGGAGCTGCGCGGCGGGGGCACCTCGCCCCACACGCTGAACTGGGACTGGCCGCCGGGGCGCCGCAGGAACACGACCAGCTGCCTGGCGACGGTCCTGGCGGCGTCCGGGCCGTGGTCCTCCTCGACCAGGGCGAGCGCCAGGTCGATACCGGCGCTCACGCCCGCCGAGGTGACCACCTGGTCGTCGCGCACGTAGATGGCGTCCGGGCACACCGTCACGTCGGGGAACCGGTCGGCCAGCTCGGCGCACATGTGCCAGTGCGTCGTGGCCCGCCTGCCGGCCAGCAGCCCGGCCTCGGCGAGCAGGAACGCACCGGTGCACACCGAGGTGACCCGGCGCGCGGCTCCGCCGAGCCGGCGGACCTCGGCGACCAGCGCGGGCGGCAGTCCCTCGAGCAGCTCCGGCGGTGGCCCGGGGACGATCACGGTGTCCACCCGGTCGGCCACATCGGACAGTGCACAGTCGACACCCAGCAGCACCCCGGTGTCCGAGCGCACCGAACGACCGTCCAGGGACGCGAGGCGTATCCGGTACCCGCCAACGGTGTTCAGTACCTGGACCGGCCCCGCGAGATCGAGCAGCACCACTCCCGAGCACACCACGACGACGACATCGCGTCGGTCAACCTCAGTCACACCGGAAGTCTTGTCAGGAAACCCGTGGTCCTCAAGGACATCCAACCCATGGATCCGGACCTCCTGTGGACGGAATCCGACGGAATCGTCTCGTTGTCGAAAAGGTTTTCGGGTGTCACAGTGCTGGTGAGGGGCGGCCACTGAAATCCGGAAGGAGGGGATCGCAGTGTCGCGATCCTGGACGAGAAACATGCTGGCGGTGCTCCTGAGCGTGGTCACCGCGGGCGCGCTGGCCCAGCCCGCGGCCGCCGAGGCGAACCCGTCGACCTGGAGTCCGCCGTCGAACCTGGTGACCCCGCTCAACCAGGTGTGGTCGCACCAGGAAAGCACCTACGGCGACCTGTACGGGTTCCGCAACTACGGCTGGGACCAGGTTTTCGTCAACGGCGGCTACCTGAACTTCTGCGTTCGCTGGGATTCGTCGGCCTCGGTGTCGGCCGCGCTGCGCGATCGCATCCACGCCAAGCTCGCCGAGCAGTACCAGAAGTGGATCGACCTGATGGTGGGGCACAACAACTGGCCGTACGCGCAGGTGCCGATCAAGGTCGTCGGCTGGGCGGTGCGCGACCGCGCGCAGTTGCAGTGGTCGGACAACTCGGTGGACATCTACGTCGGCGACATCCGGGAGAACGCCCCGCAGTGCGCCGAACCGTGCGGCCGGTTCTTCGTCCGTGACGGTGTTTACCGCAACTGCCCCGGCGGGGTGGCCAGGCACTATGACCAGTCGTTGTGGCTGACCGCCGGGATGGGCGGTGGCGCAGGCGGTGACTGGGGCCAGCGGATGGGCAGCGAGTATTTCGTCAACAGCCTCGGCAGTTCCGACGTGACCATTCTGCTGCACGAGATCGGGCACACGTTCGGCCTTGACGATTTCTACGACTGGACGCCGAGCGGGGTGTCCAATTTTATCATGAAGGCCGGCAGTTCCCCGTCGATCACCGAGTTCGACGCGTGGATGTTCCGGGACTGGTGGCGCCACCTCAAGAGCCGGTACGGCCGCTGACGCGCGCTATCTCGACCAGCGGCCGGTGAACAGCTCGGCGCCCGGCGGCGACCCGGGCAACGGGCCCGGTCCCGGCGCCAGCCCGTCGAGCGCGATCGCGATCAGCCGGCGGCGGGCCTCGGTGGCCGCCGGCAGCAGGTCGTCCCTGCCCTGTTTGCGCAGCTGATCGACCAGCGGGGACCGGCCGAGCTGCTCGATCAGCATGGCGATGTCGACCCCGCCCACATCCGGGCGCAGCACGCCGGCCTCGTGCGCTCGCGCCACCAGCGCGTCGAGCAACTCGTCGCCGCGAACGGCCTTGGCGTTCATCGCCCGCGTCACCTCGATGGCGCCGGCGATGGGCGCCAGCGAACCCTGGCCGAACTCGACGCACCCGGTGACGAAGGCCGCCAGCCCCCGCCACGGATCGGGGTCGGCCAGGCCCTGTTCGGCCAGCTCGTTCCAGTGGTCCAGCGACAGCTCGC
The DNA here is from genome assembly GCF_054779715.1 of Actinophytocola sediminis. NCBI lineage: Bacteria > Bacillati > Actinomycetota > Actinomycetes > Pseudonocardiales > Pseudonocardiaceae > Actinophytocola > Actinophytocola sediminis. The sequence goes on from NZ_BAAGXS010000038.1 coordinate 75,201, forward strand.
TGAGCCGCTGGAACAGCTCCTCCTTCGTCCGGTACCGGCGGTAGAGGCTGCCGATGCCGACCCCCGCCCTGGCGGCGATGGCGGCGACCGACGCGTGCGCGCCGTCCTCGGCCAGCACGTCGCGGGCGGCCTGGAGCAACGCGCGGTCGTTGCGTTCCGCGCGGTCGGTGCGTGTGGTCATCGCCACGGACCATACCAGTTGCGGAGCGATCCGCTCCGGGCATAACGTCGAACCGGAGCGAATCGCTCCGCGAACCGAAGGAGGCCCGGGATGAACCCCGATATCGAGGCGATCGAGCAGGTCGTGCGCGACGCCGAGCAACTGCAGACCGACGCGGCCGGCTTCGCCGGGCTGTTGACCGACGAGGTGGCGCTGGTCAACTTCACCGGCATCCGGCTACGCGGCCGGGCGCAGGTCGAGGAGGTCATGGCCACGGCCCTGCGCACCCCGGCCAAGGACGTGCTGACCAGGAGCGAACTGGTCGACATCACGTTCCTGCGCCAGGACGTCGCGCTGGTCCACCAGATCAAGCACGTCAACGACGGCCGCACCGGCATGCTGACCTTCGCGGTGGTCAGGGACGACGGCACCTGGCGGATCGCGCTGGCCCAGACCACCCCGGTGGTCAGCCGCTGAGCGGGCTAGCCTCGCCGGGTGCTGGGTGTAGTCGCGCGGCCGGCGGTCGCGCTGTGGCTGGCGCTGGCGGTCCCGCTCGTGCTGGAGGCAGCGACCTCCGAGGCCGCCGAGACTGTCGTCCGCTGGCTGGAGCTGGCCGGCGGCGGTCTGGTGCTGACCGCGGCGGTGGTGTTCTTCGACCGGTTCCCGGTCGGCACGCTGTGTGTGCTGGTCGCCTGCGCGGTGGTGCCCGCGCTGGTGCTGGCGCCGACGGTCACCAACCCGGCCTGGGGGTGGCCCTTCCTCGCGGCCGCGGTGTTCGGGTTCCGCACCGGGCGGCGGCTGGCCGACACCGGCCCGGTGCTGGTCGCGCTGGGCGCGGTGCTGCTGGCCGGGCTGCCGGTCAGCCTGCTGGCGGACAGTTCGGCGCGCGGCGGCTTCGGGCTGCTGTTCGGGCTCTACGACTGGTTCCTCCTGGTGCTGATCCTGCTGGTCGGGGTCCTGGTGCCGTGGCTGGCCGGCTGCTACCGGCGGCAGCGGGCCGAGCTGGCCGCCGCCGGCTGGGAGCGGGCCGCGCTGCTGGAACGCCAGCGGCGACTGGAGATCGACCAGGCGCGGCTGCGGGAGCGGGCCAGGATCGCGCGGGACATGCACGACTCCCTCGGCCACGAGTGGGGACTCATCGCGCTGCGCGCCGCCGCGCTCGAGGTGTCCTCGGACCTGCCGGAGCGCCAGCGGGCCGCGGCCGGTGAGCTGCGGGCCGGTGTGGCGACGGCGACCGAGCGGCTGCGGGAGATCATCGGCATGCTGCGGCCAGACGGTGAGCCGGGGGCGGACGAGCGGGTCGACCTCGCCGGGCTGATCGAGCGCGCCGCCGACGCCGGCATGGACGTCGAGTGGACCCCGGCGGCGGGGGAGCTGCCGGCAGCGGTGGAGCGGGCGGCACACCGGGTGGTCCAGGAGGGCCTGACCAACGCGGCCAGGCACGCGCCCGGTGCGCCGGTCACCGTCCGGCTCGCCCACGGGCCGGCGAGCACGACGGTGACCGTCCTGAACGGCCCGGCGACCGCACCGGCCGACAGCGCCGGGGGCGGCTACGGGCTGGTGGGCCTGGCCGAGCGCGTCCGGCTGCTCGGCGGCACGCTGACCGCGGGCCCACGAGCCGACGGATACGCCCTGGTCGCGGCCCTCCCGTACGCCGAACCTCCCGCCGAACCGCCCGCCGAGCCGCCAGCGGACTCGACCGGCGCCCGGGAACGCGGCGCGGCCCGGCGCCACCTCGCCGGCGCGGTCCGGGTGCCGGTGCTGGCCGCCACCGTGGTCGCCGTGCTCGGCTTGGCGCTCTACGCCATGGTCGGCGCGAACAACACGCTCGACCCGGCGGTGTTCGAGCGGATCCCGCTTGGCGCGACCCGCGTCGAGGTCGACCCTCGGCTGCCCCCGTTCCAGATCCTGGGCGATCCGGAACGTATGCTCCCCGCGCCGCCGGCCGGCGCGGACTGCCAGCACTACTGGTCGCGCGCGCAGACCGACGACCAGCTGTTCTTCCGGCTGTGCTTCGTCGCCGACCGGCTGGTGGTCAAGGCGGCCGTCCCGCGCAGCGCGATCTCCACCGACTCGGAGTGAGGGACCTGTGGTGATCCGTGTGGTGCTGGCCGACGACGAGCCGCTGACCAGAGCCGGCATCCGGGCGGTGCTCGACGCCGACCAGGAGGTCGCCGTGGTCGCCGAGGCCGTCGACGGGCACGAGGCGGTGGCGCTGGTGCGCGCCCACCGGCCCGACGTCGTGCTGCTCGACATCATGATGCCCAGGCTGGACGGGTTGTCGGCGGCGGCCGAGATCCACCGCACCATGCCGGCCACCGGCGTGCTCATGTTGACCACGTTCTCCGAGGACGAGCACATCGCGCGCGCGTTCGACGGCGGCGCCAGCGGCTTCCTGCTCAAGTCCGGCGATCCACGGGAGCTGTTCGCCGGCATCCGGGCCGTCGCCGACGGCGCGGCGTACCTGTCGCCCAAGATCGCGCGGTGGGCGATCCAGCGGCTGGACACCGGCGGCGTGTCCGGCGCGGTGCGCGCCCGCGAGCTGGTCGACCGCCTCACCCCGCGCGAGCGGGAGGTGCTGGCGCTGGTCGGCAACGGGTTGCCCAACGCGGAGATCGCCAGCCGGCTGCACGTGGTCGAGGGCACGGTGAAGGTGTTCGTCTCCGCGATCCTGCGCCGCCTGCAGGTGCCCAACCGGGTGCGGGCGGCGATCATCGCCTACGAGGCCGGTCTGGTCGAGCGCGGTCTATGACTTTCGGCTGGTCCGGTCGGCGGCCTTCGACAGATGTCCGGCGCCGCCGCGATCGCGACCCTGGTCGCATGACAACGAAGAACTGGCGCGTCGTGGCGGCGCTGTGCGCGGGACTGCTGGCGGTGACCGGCCTGATCGGTACCGCGGGCGCGAGCCCGACCGAGGACCTCGTCCCGCTCAGCCTGCCCCGGCCGACCGGCCACCATCCGGTTGGCACGACCGACCTGCACCTCATCGACCACGACCGCACCGATCCCTGGGCGTCCCCACCGGGCCGGCCGCGTGAGCTGATGGTGTCGCTGTGGTATCCCGCCCGGCCCACGCCGTCGCAACCGACCCACCACCTCTCCCCGGGGGCGGCGGCCCACCTCGACCAGACCTCCGGGGCGGTCGGGCTCGACCCCGGCGTCGCCGACTTCGCCGGCACCAGGACCCACGCGAAGGCAGGCGCGGTCGCGCTGCCCGGCCGGCGCCCGGTGGTGGTCTACTCCCCGGGCGGCGGCCAGTCCAGGGCGTTGGGCACCACGCTGGTCGAGGACCTGGTCAGCCGCGGCTTCGTCGTGGTCACCGTCGACCACACCTACGCCGGGCCGGTGGAGTTCCCCGACCGGGTGGAGCTGCCGGCCGGCGGCGTCGACCGGGCACTGATGATGCGGGAACGGGTGCGGGACACCAGCTTCGTGCTCGACCAGCTCCGCGTGCTCGCCGATGGCGGCAACCCCGACAACGCGCACCGGCCCCTGCCGACCGGGCTCGGGGACACCCTCGACCTGTCGCGGATCGGCATGTTCGGCCACTCCATGGGCGGGTTCACCACCGCCGAGACCATGCTGACCGACGACCGGATCGACGCCGGCGCCAACCTCGACGGCAGCATGGACCCCGACTACGGCCAGGCGGCGACCCTCGGCGTCGACCGGCCGTTCCTGCTCATGGGCGGCGGGACCAGCGGCGAGGACGCCCACCCGCACAACCACCGGCACGCGCCGGACTGGGCCGCGTTCTGGGCCAACTCCACCGGCTGGCAGCGCGACGTCTACCTGCCGGCCGCCGAGCACATGAGCTTCGCCGACCCCCAGGTGCTGCTGCCCCAGATCGACCGCCGGCACCCGTTGCCCGCCGACCGGCTGGCCGCCGCGATCGGCACCGTGGACCCGGGGCGGAGCCTGGCCGCGCAGCGGGCCTACCTCGCCGCGTTCTTCGGCCTGCACCTGCGCGGACAGCAGACCACACTGTTCGACGCCGACTCCCCGGCCCACCCCGACGCCCACCTGGTCCCCGCGCCTCACTGTGTTGACCGGGCACGTACTTGTGGCTGAGTTGCGTCACGTTCTCCTGAGGTGCGATCACGGAGACGGCTAGGTTCGGGGGTACCCGGTCCGAAAAGGAGAGTGTGCGCATGAGCAGCCTGTCGGTGATCAACGCGGCGGTGTTCGACGGTGAGTCCGCCGAGCTGGTCGACGGGCCGGTGCACGTCGAGGACGGCCGGATCGTCGACATCGGCGGGAGTTTCGCGGCCGAGCGGGTGATCGACGCCCGTGGCGGCACCGTCCTTCCCGGACTGATCGACGCGCACTTCCACGCCTACGGCATCTCCCTGGACATGCTCGCCATCGAGGGCCGGCCGCTGAGCTACGTCACGCTGGTCGGCGCCCGCAGGCTCGGCGCCGCGCTGCGCCGGGGGTTCACCACCGTGCGCGACGTCGCGGGCGGCGACGCCGGACTGGCCAAGGCGATCGACGAGGGCCTCATCCCGTCACCGAGGTACCTGTTCACCGGCGCGGCGCTGAGCCAGACCGGCGGGCACGGCGACCCGCGCGGCGTGGACATGGACGTGTGCGGCTGCCAGGCGCACATGACCGAGGTCGTCGACGGCGTGGACGCGGTGCGGGTCGCGGTCCGCGAGCGGTTCCGGCACGGGGCGCACGCCATCAAGATGATGGCCTCCGGCGGGGTGATGTCGCTGTCGGACCCGATCCGCGTGCCGCAGTACTCGGCCGAGGAGATCCGGGTGGCCACCGACGAGGCCGGCCGGCGGGGCAGCTACGTCGCCGCGCACGCGTACTCGCCGGAGGCCATCCGGCACTCGGTGCGCAACGGCGTGCGCTCGATCGAGCACGGCAACCTTATGGACGAGGCGACCGCGGCGCTGATGGCCGAGCACGGCGCGTTCCTCGTGCCGACCCTGGCCACCTACGACGCCCTCAACCGGCGCGGCGCGGAGGTCGGGCTGGCGCCGGTCTCGGCGAAGAAGAACATCGAGGTGCTCGAGGCCGGCGCGAGGGCCGTGGCGCTGGCCCGCGCGGCCGGGGTTCGCGTCGGCTTCGGCACCGACCTGATGGGCGCGCTGCAGAACGAGCAGCTGCAGGGCCTGCGCCTGCAGGTCGAGGTGGACGACCCGGTGACCGCGCTGCGCTCGGCGACGTCGGTGAACGCCGACCTGATCGGCCGGCCCGACCTCGGTCGCGTGCGCGTCGGCTGCGCGGCCGACCTGCTGGTCATCGACGGCGACCCGCTCGCGAACCCGGCGCTGCTGTGGGGCGAGGAGCGCACGGTCATCCAGGCCGGGGAGCCGGTGGCCGAGTGCGCATGAGGACCTGGCTGGGGCCGCCGGCGAGCCGCCTGGTCGCTGACTCGCCACCCCACAAACCCCGCGAGTCCAACGCTCCCGCCCCGCGAGTCCAACGCTGCGGACTCGCGGGACCGGCGCTGGGGAGGCGTCAGGTGCGCCGGCGGACCGTGGGGACGTCCGCCAGGTCGAGCTGCTCGCGCAGCATCCGGTGCGGCGCGACCGCTGGCGGCGGCGCGGGCGCCGCGATCCGGGCGTGATCGTCGTCGTCCAGCTCGATCTCGGTGGCGCCAACCAGGTCGTTCAGCTGGTCGAGGGTGCGCGGGCCGACGATCGGGGCGGTCACCCCCGGCACCGCGAGCAGCCAGGCCAGCGCGAGCTGCGCCACCGGCCGGTCGTGCTTGGCGGCGAACGCGGTCAGCTCGTCGAGGACCAGGAAGTTGCGCTCGGTCGCCCGCCGGTGGGCGGCCTCCTCCAGGTCGGCGGGGGCACGGGTGATCCGGCCGTCGGGCATCGCGTCCCGCTGGTAGCGGCCGGTGAGAAAACCGGCGCCGAGCGGCCCCCACGGCAGCACGCCCAGCCCGGCCGCGCGGCAGAACGGCAGCAGCTCCAGCTCGGCTGACCGCTCCACCAGGGAGTACTGCGGCTGCAGGCTGACGAACGGCGCCCAGCCCTCGCGATCCTGCGCGGCCACCGACCAGGCCAGCAGCCACGCCGGGAAGTTGGACGCGCCGAGCGCGCGGACCTTGCCGGCGCGCACCAGCTCGTCGAGCGCGGCCAGGGTGTCCTCGATCGGCACCGCCGGGTCCGGGCCGTGCACCTGGTAGAGGTCGATGGTGTCCACGCCGAGCCGGCGCAGGCTGGCGTCACAGGCGGCGCGGATCCGCTCGGGCGACAGGCCCTGGCCGCCGGGGTCGCTCACCGAGAACCGGACCTTGGTCGCGAGCACCACGTCGTCGCGGTGGCGGGCGAGCCACGGCGCGAGGACACGCTCGGAGGTTCCGTCGCCGTAGGTGTCCGCGGTGTCGATGAAGGTGCCGCCGGCGTCGAGGAACCGGTCCAGGATCCGGTGCGCCTCGGGCGTGGGGGTCTCCGCCCCCATGAGCATCGCGCCGAGGCACAGGCGACTGACGGTGAACTGGCCGAGGGTCGTGGTTTCCATGGCGACGAGTCTGCGACCCGAAGCGCGCTCCAGGTCAAGCGTGATCGCGGTACTGGTCCCGGACCTCGGGGAGGGGCTGGAATCCGGCCGACAGGTAGGTGCGGACCGCGCCGACGTTGGCGCTCGGGGTGCACACGAACGCGCTCGACGAGCCGAGCTCCCGGAGTGCGGCCGCCGCGGCCAGGGTGATCGCCCGGCCGTGACCGCGGTGGCGATGGTCGCGGTGCACGCCCATCGGCTCGAGCAACCCGGGCCGTCCCGCACCGGCCGACCACACCGTCACCGTCGCCACCGCGTTGTCCCGATCGTCGTAGGCGACCAGACATCGGGCGTCGGGGTAGGGCAGTCCGGTCGCCATCGCGTGCCAGCGCTCGGCGGTGAACGTCGACCCGTCGAACGAGGCCCGCAGCACGGCCGCGCACTCCGCCGCCCGCGCCGGCCCGACCACCTCGACCCGCACGCCGGGAGCCGGCACCGGTGTCGAGAGATCACGGCGCAGCGGCGTCCACGGCTCGTCGGTGGCCGGCCAGCCGTGCTCGAACAGCAGGTCCTTGACCAGCGCGCCCCTCGGCGCCTCGATGGCGACCTTGCCGGCCGGCAGCACGCCGCGCGCGGGCTCGGCCAGGTCCTCGACCAGCCGCCGCGCCAGCTCCTCGTCGCGCAGCGCGGCCGGCGCGATCGTCAGCCGCAACAGGTCGGGTCCGTCGAGCAGGCCGACGGCCAGCAGCCGCCCGTCCCGGCTCCAGGTCCGCACCGCCGCGGCCGTCGCCGCCGCGCCGAACCGCCAGAACCAGCCGAGATCCCCCGGATGCAGTTGCGCCGGCGCCCCGTCGTGCTGCCAGTCCCGCAGCGCGTGCACCGCCGATGGCAGCTCGTCGATTCCCGGATTGCCCAACACCGTCGCCATGCCCGCGAACTATCCAGCGCCTGGATTCGGTTGGCCAACCGAATTAGGCACGGGGCGCGACGAAGCCGCCGAGGAGCTAGCTTGCCATAGTCAACTGATCGGTATATAAAGACGATCATGACAAACGCTCCGTTGCGGGAGCCGACCTTCCTGATCCTCACCGCGTTGGCCGCGCGCGCCCAGCACGGCTACGGCATCCTGCGCGACGTCGAGGAGATCTCCGAAGGCCGGGTGACCCTGCAGGCAGGCACGCTGTACGCCGCGCTGGACCGGCTCAGCGTCGACGGCTGGGTGGCGGTCGACCGGGAAGAGGTCGTGGACGGCCGGCTCCGGCGCTACTACCGGCTGACCGAGCCGGGCGCCGACCGGCTGGCCGCCGAGGTGGCGAAACTGCGGGCACACACCCGCGCGGCCCAGCGACGGCTGCGCGCACGATTCTCGGGAGGAACAGCGTGACGGAATCGACGGAGTTGGCCAAGCGCTACCAGCGCCTGCTGTCCTGGTACCCGCGCGACCACCGGGAGCGCCACGGCACGGAGATGCTCGACGTCCTGCTGGCCGGCGCCGGGGAGCGCACCCGGCCCAGCCGAGCCGAGACCGCGGACCTGCTCCGCGGCGCGCTGCGCCTGCACCTGCGACGCGTGGTCGGCGCGGACGGCGGGATCGACCACCGGGACGTGCTCGCGATCGTGAGCCTGCTCGGTCCGGTCGCACTGCTGGCCGGGGCCGTCCCGGTGGCGGACTGGCTGGCCGGCTACCTGCGGTCGGGCTCGCCGTGGTCGTGGGACAGGGTGATCATCGACATCCCGCACGCGCTGGTGTGGGGGACCTGGATCGTGGTGGCGGTGTTGAGCCTGGCGCGGCTGCGCCGCGCCGCCGCGGTCGGCGCGTGGCTGGCCACCGCCGGCTTCCTGCTCGCCCCCGTGCCCGGGTACCTCGTCTACTGGGACTCGGTGGTCGCCGACGCCGGCTGGCTGCTGCTGGGCGCGGTGGTCGCCGCCGCGCTGACCTGGTCGCCCGGCCCGGCCCGCGGCTGGGAACTGGTGGACGGCCCCCGGATCGTGCTGCTCGCCATGGCGGTCGGGGCCAGCGCGCTGCTGGTGATGAAGACCTTCGACACCTACGGCCTGGTGGACCTCCCGATCACCCAGGTCATCGCGGCGCGTGGGGCCGGCGAGCTGATGATCTGGACCGTGGCGCTGGCGGTGCTGGTCACCGGTGCGGTGGCGGCCGCGGGCGGGCGGACGCGGACCGGCCGCCGGGCTGCGTTGGTGCTCTGCGTGCCGGTCCTGGTCAGCGTGCTCACGCTGTTGCTGCCACGGGACGCGCATCTGCTGGTGGTGGCGGCGGTCTGCTACACCGTGCCCGTCGCGGTGCTCCTCGGCCTCGGCGGGTTGCCGCGCCGGGTGCCCGGCCGGTCTGGCGGATAGCGGTCAATGTCCAGTTCACGCCACGGCGAGGGCTTCTGTGTCCCCGTCCCGGACCACATGATTGGCGCAGCAACGTTCCCCTCCCCGGAGGTCTTCGCCAATGCGCCTCGCACATCGGTGGCGAGCACTCGCTGTGGCGGCGAGTGCGCTCGTCGTCCTGCCCACGGCCACGGCAACCACGGCGGCCGCGCAGCCGTCCCCACCCACGGTCGAGAACCCATTCCCGGCCGAGGGGTTGGCCGCCGCCTCCGCGCGGGAGATCACCCTGGTCACCGGTGACGTGGTCACCTACACCGAACGCGCGGGCGCCGAACCGGAGATCACCATCCAGGCGGTCGGCAGGCCGGACGCCATGACCGCCGACTTCGTCACCGAACGGGTCGGCGAGTCCCGGTACGTGATCCCCACCGACGTCCGCCCCTACCTCGAGGCCGGCACGGTGGACCGGGAACTGTTCAACGTCACCGGACTCATCGAGCAGGGCCTCACCAACGCGCGGACCGACGCGCTGCCGCTGATCGTGGTCTACCGCGAGGGGGTGCGGGCCGCCGCGTTGCCGGCCGCCGGCCCGGCCCGCCCGCTCACCGCGCTCAACGGCGCCGCGCTGACGGTGCCGCACACCAGGACCGAGCAGTTCTGGCACGGGATCGACGCCCCGGGCGCCCACCTGGACCGGGGCGTGGCCTCGATCCACCTGGACCGGGTGTTGCGCCTGAACCTGGCCGAGAGCGTGCCGCAGGTCGGGGCCCCCGAGGCGTGGGCGAACGGCCACGACGGCACCGGCGCCACCGTGGCCGTCGTGGACTCGGGCGTCGACGCGACCCACCCGGACCTGAAGGACCAGGTCACGGCGTCCAGGAGCTTCGTGCCGGATGAGACGGACGCCAACGACTTCGCCGGCCACGGCACGCACGTGGCGTCCACGATCGCCGGCACCGGCGCCGCGTCCGGAGGCAGGAACAAGGGCGTCGCGCCGGGCGCGGACGTGGTGAACGCCAAGGTGTGCAACAAGTACGGCGCGTGCGTGACCTCCTGGATCCTGGAGGGCATGGCCTGGGCCGCGCGCGGCGGCGCCTCGGTGATCAACATGAGCCTGGGCAGCGACCTGCCCTCCGACGGCACCGACGTCATGTCCGCGACCGTCGACGCGCTCACCGAGGAGACCGGCGCGTTGTTCGTGGTCGCCGCCGGCAACGCGGGTCGTGACGTGGCGATCGGCTCGCCGGCCGCGGCGCGGTCCGCGCTGACCGTCGGCGCCGTCGACAAGTCCGACGCGCAGGCCGTCTTCTCCAGCCGGGGACCCCGACTGGCCGACGGCGGCGTCAAGCCGGAGATCACCGCGCCGGGGGTGGGCATCGTCGCGGCGCGGGCCACCGACGGCTTCCCCGAGGTGCCGCCGGAGGCCAAGTACGTTGGTCTGCAAGGAACCTCGATGGCCTCGCCGCACGTCGCCGGTGCCGCGGCCATCCTCAGCCAGGCGCGGCCGACGGCGACCCCGGCCGAGTTGAAGAACGCGCTCACCTCCACCGCGGTCGGCGTCGGCGGCACGGTGTTCGCGCAGGGTGCGGGCCGGCTGGAGGTGCCGGCGGCCGTCGCCGGACTCACCGGCGTGAGCGGACCGTCTCCGGTCAGCATCGGCACTGTGGCGCGGGCGGACGGCCCCCGGCAGACCACGTTGACCTACACCAACGCCACCGACACCGACGTCACCGTCGACCTCGCCCACACCGCCACCGGCTGGGACGGCCGGGACGGCGCGGCCACCCTCGCCGACAGCACGCTGACCATCCCGGCCAACGGCACGGCCGACGCGCTGCTCACCGTGGACCCGGCCGTCGGGGAGCCCGGCGTCTACGGCGGAGTCCTCACCGCCACCGCGGCCGGTGTCGCCCTGCGCACCCCGGTGAGCTGGTACACGCCGTATCCGAACGCCACGACGGTGAAGGTGACCGCGCGGGTCGTCAACAGCGACGGCGACCAGGTCACGCCCGAGTTCTCCACCGCCCCGCTGTACGCGCTGCGGGACACCGCGGCCACCGAGCACACCCCCAACGACCCGTTCCAGGACCCGTCGACCCTGTTCCGGGGCACGGCGACGGCGGCGGGGGACTGGGAGTTCGACCTGCCGGCTGGCGACTACTCGGTGCTGCACACGCTGGCCGACATCCGCCATGACAAGCACCGGATGACGATGCTGGCGAAGACGAACCTCGCGGTGTCCGAGGAGCTGACCATCACGCTGGACGCCCGCGAGGCCGTGTCGTCGGACGCGCGGACCAGGGAACGGACCTACGCCTACAGCCGGCAGATGGAGATCTACGCGCGCGACGGCGACAACATCTCCGGCATCTTCAGCTCCACCGTGCTGTCCCCGATGGAGGACGCCGAGGTGTTCGTGACGCCGGTGGCGGCGCCGAAGCGGGGCGTGTTGCTGTACCAGCAGCACTATGTGCTCGGCACGGAGTTCGTGACCATGGCGGCCGGCGGCGTGCCGGTGACCCCGCAGTTCGACCCCTATCTGGTCACCCGCGACCTGGCCGGCAAACACAAGCTGCCGTTGGTGTACGCGGGGGAGGGGAGCGCGGCGGACTTCGACGCGGTCGACGTCAACGGAAAGGCCGCGCTGGTCCGACTGTCCACACCGGACGCGATCGGCAGGGGAGGGGTCAACCAGGCCCGCGAGCTCGCGCTGCTGGCCGCCCGCAACGCCGCGGCCGCCGGCGCCCGCGTCGTGGTGCCGTACCTGGATCTGGCCGGTGGTCTGGCCACGGACGCGCCCTACTCGCGTGGCCCTGGCACGAATGTGCCGATCCCGGTGCTGTCGGTCACCAACGCCGACGGCGAGCGGCTGCGGGCGGTGGCCAACCGCAAGGGCAGGCTGGACCTTCAGGTACAGCGCAATCCGAAGTCCATGTACGTGCTGAACTACGCGACCACCGCGGGCATCCAGGCCGACGTGACCCGGCAGGTGGACAAGGCGTCGTTGAAGCGCAGCAGGAGCCGCTTCCACGCCGACGTCGACGGACTGGCTATGTTCCAGTGGTGGTGGGGCCACCGCACCGGCGACCGAGGATCGTCCAGCACCAACCCCTACCTGTACCTGCAGGCGCCGGCCGAGATCGAGACCTACGTCGGCCCGGTCGTGGCGAACCAGAAGTGGAGCCGGGACACCTCGCTGCGCGCGGCCGACGGCGGCGACGGCAACTTCACCCAGGAGACCGAGCACGCCTACCACGGGCCGGTCGAGGACTGGTTCGCCGGTCCGATCGCCGCCACGTCACCGGAGAGCATCGACGGGTACGCGGGTTTCCAGCGCAGCGGCGCGGGTGAGCTGTACACCACGCCCTACCTCACCGACTCCACCACCGGCCACTATGGAGCGGTGGACTGGGGTGCCTACCCGATGACCCACCGGCTGTACCGGACGGGCCCTGGCGGCGAGACCGAGATTCCGTCCAACGGCAGCCAGGTGCCGTCGTTCTTCCTGCCGGACGAGCCGGTCGGCTACCGGCTGACGAGCACCTTCGTGTTGCCGGAGACCGACTGGCAGGGTCCGAGCAAGCTGGTGCGCACGATGTCGCCGAGGGTGGACAACGAGTGGACCTTCACCTCCGGATCGGTCGACGACACCGACTGCGTCCGCCCGGCGACGCTGCTCTGCCGGGTGGAACCGTTGTTGCAGACCAGGTACGCGCTCGGCCTCGACCTGGAGAACCGGGCGCGCGCCGGGGTGCCGCACCAGATCACGGTGTCGGCCGCACCGGCGTACGGGTCGCTCGGCGGCGGAAAGGTGAACCGGATGTCGGTCAGGTACTCGACCGACGAGGGCAAGACCTGGCAGGCCGCGCTCACCTTCCCGCTTGGCAACGGCACGTACACCGCGCTGCTGTGGCATCCGTGGACCAGCGGCTATGTCTGGCTCCGCACGGAAGCGAGTGACACCAAGGGAAACACGGTGAAGCAGACCGTGCAGCGGGCCTACCGGCTCCACTAGGGACGGTTGGTGGGGTGGCGGGCGGCGCGCCCGCCACCTCACGGCGCGACCGGCTCTTTTCGCGCCACGCCGGTATCTTTGCGGGCGAAGTACAGGGCGGCGAGCCCGGCCGGGAGGAACATCAGCGTGCCGTACACCGCCGCCGGGATGACCATCTCCAGGCTGTCGAACACCGACGCGGCCACGGCCATCGCCAGCACCGCGTTGTGCACGCCGATCTCCATGGCCGAGGCGATCGACTGTTCGCGACTCACCCCGGCCAGTTTCGGCGCCCAGTAGCCGATGGTGAAGCTGAGCACGGTCAGCGCGAGCGCGACCCCGCCGATGGTGTCCACATTGGAGAAGATGGTCTCCCGGTTCTGCACCACGGTCCCGACCAACATGATCACCAGCACGACCACCGAGATCTTCTTCACCGGCCCGCGCATCCGGGCGGAGAACCGGGGATAGGCGCGGTTGAGCCACATCCCGACCACGACCGGCACCAGCACCACGGCGAACACCTGGATCAGCTTGTCCGGCTGCAGGCCGATGTTCGCGTCGTCGGCGAGGAAGTGGTCCATCGACAGGCCGACGATCAGCGGCAGGGTGACCACCGCGACCACCGAGTTGATGGCGGTCAGCGTGACGTTCAGCGCGACGTCGCCACGGGCCAGATGGCTGAACAGGTTCGCCGTCGTCCCACCGGGCGAGGCGACCAGGATCATCATGCCGACCGCGAACACCGGTGACAGGCCGACCAGTTCGATCATGCCGAAGCACAGCAGGGGAAGGACGACGAGCTGGCAGCCGAGCGAGACGAGCACGGCTTTGGGCGCGGTGAGCACCCGGGTGAAGTCGGCGGTGGTCAGCGTCAGGCCGAGGCCGAGCATGACCACCGCGAGCGTGGCCGGCAGCAGCACGGTGAGGATCGGTCCCATGTCGAGTCGCCCTTCGTGACAGGTGCGCTCCCAGTGTCCGCCAAGGGGGCCGATGCCCGCTTCCTGCGCATTGCCCTGGTTGTCTAGTTGGCGGGCGTGCCGAACCAGCGGGCGAGGTGGTCGTCGAGGCCCTGCTGGTCCTCGCCGATCCAGGCGAGGTGGCCGTCGGGGCGGAGCAGGACGGCCGGGGCCGCCAGCGCCGCGGTGGGATCGGCGATCAGGTCGACGCGGTCCGACCAGCGCTGGACGGTCAGCCGTTCGGTGCGGTCGAGCACCAGGCCCCGGCCCCGATGGAGGTGGTCGTAGAGGCGGCCCTGCTTCAGGTCGAGGTCGCGCAGGCGGCGGCCGAGCAGGTCGGGGCCGGCGCCGAAGTCGTAGCGGAGGTCGATCGCGGTGATCTTCTCGATCAGCTGGCGGTTCACCTCGTTGAAGTCCATCAACTCGGTGAGCAGCCTGCGCACGGCCCGCGGGCCCGGTTCGGTGGACGACAGCTCCATCTGGGCACGGGTGTTGTCCAGCACGTCCTCGGCGACCGGATGACGTTCGGTGTGGTAGGTGTCCAGCAGGGTTTCCGGCGCCCAGCCGCGGATCTGGGCGGCCAGTTTCCAGCCGAGGTTCATCGCGTCCTGGATGCCCAGGTTCAGGCCCTGGCCGCCGGTGGGCGGGTGGATGTGGGCCGCGTCGCCGGCCAGCAGCACCCGCCCGACCCGGTATCGCTCGGTTAACCGGGTGGCATCGCCGAAGCGGGACAGCCAGCGCGGGGAGTGCACGCCGAAGTCGGTTCCGGCGATGGCGCGCAGCCGCTGGCTGAACTCCTCGAGGGTGGGCGGCTCCGTGTGGTCGCGGACGTCCTCGGCGGGGACCACGACGCTGTAGACGCCATCGCCTGCCGGCCGGAGCCAGAACCGTTGCTGGGTCTCGCGAATCCTGGTCACCGTGGCGGCGATCTCCTCCTGCGGCGCGCTTACCGCCAGCTCGCCCATCAGCGTGTCGTTGCGCGATGGCTCGCCGGGGAAGCCGACGCCGAGCAGTGTGCGCACCGTGCTGCGCGCACCGTCACAGCCGACGAGGTAACGCGTCCGCAGCCGTTCGCCGTCGGCCAGCTCGACGGTCACCGCGTCGTCGTCCTGCGTGAACCCGGTCACCGCGCCGCCGCGCCGGACCAGCGCACCCAGTTCGATCGCGTGTTCCTCGAGCAGGCGAACGATGACCGGCTGCGGGATGCCGAGCAGGTAGGCGTGCGCGGAGTCCAGGCCCGCCGGCACGGGTTTGGCGATGCCAGCGAAGAAACCGGCGGCCGGACGCTGTCTTCCGTGTGCTCGAACGCGTTCGAGCAGGCCGCGCATGGCCAGCAGCTCGATGCTGCGGATGTGCAGGCCGACGATGCGCACGAACGACGCGGGCGCGGTCTCCTTCTCCAGGACCAGTACCCGCACGTCGTGCAGCCGCAGTTCGGCGGCCAGCAGTGCGCCGGTCGGCCCACACCCGGCGATGATCACATCGAACATGCACCACAGTCTGGCGTCCCGGGGGTGTGCCGCAAGCGATATACAGTGCCGCTAGAGGTCGCCGAACATGTAGGTGCCGGGGGCGTTCTGGTCGTCGCCCGCCCAGAACTCCACCCAGTGGCGGATGAACTCGGCCTTCGAGAGCACGCCGTCGCCGTCCAGGTCGAGGCGGGCGAAGCCGGCCTCGGTCGGTGCGTCGTCACCGGTCCAGGCGTGGATCATGCGGCCGTACTCCTCGGCCGAGACCTGCCCGTCGCCGTCCTGGTCGACCGCCTCGAACATCGAGGTGGCGGTGGCGGCCACGAGGTCCAGCATGGTGCCCAGGTTCTCAACGGTGGCGAGCACCTCGCCCAGCGTGACCTTCTCGTCGCGGTTCTGGTCGGACGCCGCGTGCAGCACCGTCCACCAGCCAACCATGATCTCGCGTAGCCGGTCGGCCCTGGTCTTGCCCCGAATGCTCACCCAGCGGTCGGCCAGCGCGTCGAAGTCCGCGCGTTCCAGGTAACCGTCGCCGTTCACGTCCATCGCGGTGAACACGATGGCGGTCTTCCGTTGCTGCAAGTTGCTTGCCATGCAGGCAAAACTGGTCCAGCAACGCGAGAAGGGCAATGCGCCAGCCGGGGCATGTCCAGGCACCAGCGGGTGAAACCGGAGCTACGGTCGGTAGAGCGCTGAACCGATCCACTTGCGACACGTCACCTCGGTGCAGTGCGCGCTGCCCACTGGACCGTCCGGCGGATACGGCGCCGACCTTCATCCAGCCCGTTTGACCGTCCTGACCTGGCGTCCCCCAGAAAGATCTGTTCGCGACCCAACTCCACCGCCCGCGGGAACGAAGAACAGGTACTGGGTAAGACCGGAGTCTGGAAGGGGGTGAGTGGATGAAGGTCTACACAGAGAGTTCCATCAGCGGTCTGGCTGTCCTGTTGCGACGGGTCGGCACGAGCGTGGGTTTCCTGTTCGGGTTCGGGTTGTTGGCGCTGGTCATGGCCGGCAACGCGAGCGCGGATGACCAGCGGCCGGACCGGGAACGGCCGGTGCCGGGTGTGGTCGATTCGGTGGCGGAGGTGTTGTCACCGGTGACCGACGCGGTCGAGCCGGTACTCGAGCGGTTGTCGCCGGTGGTACACGCCGGCAGCGAGGCGCTCGCGCCGGTGGTGAAACCGGTTGCCGGCATGGTCGAGCCGATGGTCAAGCCGATCGTCGAGCCGATCCTGCAGCCGGTGGTCTCCACCGTGACACCGGTACTGGACACGGTCGCTCCGGTGACCGAGCCAGTGGTCGGGCCGCTGTTGAACGCCGCGGATCCCGTGGTGGAGCCGATTTCCGAGGCCACGGGTACGACGGACGTGGTGTCGGAGATCACCGACACCGGGTCGGAAAGCACGGTGTCGCCAGAAAGGGCGCAACCGCGGCCGGAACCGGCTCCCATACGGGCCGTGACCGTTTCGCCGAAGGTGGTACCCGAGGTGATCCGCTGGTCGGACGCACCCGAAGCGTCGCATGGGGACGGTGGGCACGCGAGTGCCGCCGACCTGACGTGGCACCTCGGGCCGGCCAACCCCGTTGACACGCCGGGAGTTCCCGTCGTTCCGATCAACGCCGCCCCAGGTGGCAGTGGTTCGGTCGGTGGCTCCGGTGGTTCGCACGGCGGGGACGTGGTGGTGTCATCGCCAGGTTCCTCGTTGGCGGACGACGACGGCAGTGGTCGAAGTCCGCCCGACACGATCGCCGGGCATCCGTGGTTCGGTTACGACCGGCCAGCCTGTCCCAGCTAGCGCTTCTCGTCAACCACAGCGGTAGCGATCGTCGGTTCGACGGTCGATTTCTGTAAGGGATGAGAGAAGGAACGCAATGCATAGGATAGTGCGACGCGGACTCACCGTCGCGGCGATGTCCGGCGGGTTCGTCCTGCTGGGCTGCGCGGTGGCGAGTGCGGACACCGGCTCGGATCCACTGGGCCTGAACGGGGTGGTCACCTCGGTCAGCTCAACCCTGTCCGGTGACGCCACCTCCGGTGGCGACACCTCGTCGGACGCGACCGCCGGTAACGGTGGGAGCTCCGGTGCTGGTGGTAGTGCCGACAGCAACAACAGTGCGGTGTCGGGCAACACGGGTAACTCGGGTAACTCCGGGTCGACCGGTGGGAACTCGGCTCTTGGGCTGTGCGTGTTGGCGGAGTGCAACACCACGGTGTCCTCAGGCGACTCGGGTGACACCGGGTCCACAGGGGACAGTGGCGACGCCACGAACGTCAGCAACACCAACGGAGGCGACTCCGGTGATGCCGGCAACGGTGGCGACGCGCACGGGGTCGCGGAGGGTGCCAACTCGGCGCACTCCGGCGACGCCACGACCGGTGGGCACGGCGCCCGGGGCGACCACGACACCAACTCCGGTGACGCGGTCGCTGGTGGCGACACCTCGTCGGACGCGACCGCCGGTAACGGTGGAACCTCCGGTGCTGGTGGCAGTGCTGACAGCAACAACAGTGCGGTGTCGGGCAACACCGGTAACTCGGGTAACTCCGGGTCGACCGGTGGGAACTCGGCCCTCGGGCTGTGCGTGCTGGCTGAATGCAACACCACGGTGTCCTCAGGCGACTCGGGTGACACCGGGTCCACTGGCGACAGTGGCGACGCCGCGAACTGGAGCCACACCACCGGGGGTAACTCCGGTGATGCTGGTGATGGTGGCATGGCGCACGCGGTGGCGACGGGGTCGAACTCCGCGCACTCGGGTGACGCGATGACCGAGCAGCACCGCAAGGGGTGGCACCACAAGGGTGGCAACGGCACCAGCGAGACCGGTGACGCGACCGCTGACGGTGACACCTCCGCGGCGGCGACCGCCGGCAACGGCGGCGACTCCGGTGCTGGCGGCGACGCCAGCAGCAGCAATGGTGCGGTGTCCGGTGACTCCGGCAACTCCGGGGACAGCGGCTCGACCGGTGGCAACACCGCGTTCGTGCTGAACCTCGGCAGCGAGTCGAACAACTGGGACCACCACCGCAAGGGCGGCCACCACAACGGTGACCAGGAGTCCAGCACGGTGGTCGGTTCCGGCGACTCGGGTGACACCGGCTCCACTGGCGACAGTGGCGACGCCGCGAACTGGAGCCACACCACCGGCGGCAACTCCGGTGATGCTGGCAACGGCGGCATGGCACACGCGATGGCGACGGGGTCCAACTCCGCGCACTCGGGTGACGCGATGACCGAGCAGCACCGCAAGGGGTGGCACCACAAGGGCGGCAACGGCACCAGCGAGACCGGTGACGCGACCGCCGACGGTGACACCTCCGCGACGGCCACCGCCGGCAACGGCGGCGACACCGGTGCTGGCGGCAACGCCAGCAGCGACAACGTCGCGGTGTCGGGCAACACCGGTGACTCCGGCGACTCCGGGGCCACTGGCGGCAACACGGCGGTCACCGGTGCCGGCAACGGTTCCGGTAAGGGCAACGGCCACCACTGGAAGGGCCACCACGACAACGGTGACCAGTCCACTGTGGTGGTTGGGTCCGGCGACTCCGGCGACACCGGCATGACCGGTGACTCCGGCCACGCCGCCAACGCCAGCCACACCACCGGGGGCGACTCCGGTGACGCTGGCAACGGTGGCGTCGCGCACGCCGTCGCGACCGCGTGGAACCACGCGTGGTCCGGCCTGGCTGTCTAGAAATCTCGATCACACTGTGGGGCACCGACGTGATCGGTGCCCCACAGTGCTGTGCGGGTGCACCGCGTGCTCAGCGTTCGTTGCCCGCGCGCAGCCAGGCGACGTAGTCGGCGGTCGCGCGTTCGGTGTCGTAGGCGGGCTGGTAGCCGGTGTCCTGCCGCAGCCGGGTGATGTCGAGGTAGCTCCGGTGCCCGGTCCCGCCGGTCGGCAGGTCGACCTCGGCGTCGGGGACGACCGCGCGGAGCGCGGCGATGATCTCGGCGTTGGACGTCGCGCGACCGGAGCCGACGTTGTAGGTGCGGTGGTTGAGCCGGTCGGTGAGCTGCAGCAGCGCGATGGCCGTGGCGCAGTCCTTCACGTAGCACAGGTCGATCGCGTCCTCCGCGTACGCGGGACCGGCGAGCGCCGACAGGTCCGGCGTGATCCCCTTGGCCGCGGCGTGCACGAGCTCGGGGGCGGGGAAGAACAACGCGCCATGCGGCTCGCGCGGGCCCCAGATGCCGGCGATGCGGTAGTTGACGATCTCGATGCCGGTCGCGCCAGCGAGATGGTCGGTGAGCAACTCGCCGATCTTCTTGAACGCCGGGATCAGGTGGGGTGAGGCCATCGGCAACGGCAGGTCCTCGCGCAGCGGGCCATCGTCGGTCAGGCCACTGTAGACACCGATCGTGCTCGCCACGCCGACGCGTGACACGCCCCAGGTCTGTGCCGCCCGCACGATGTTGAGCAGCCCGCCCAACGCCCGCCGGGTGTCCTCCACGGGTTGGTCGGCACTGGGCGGCCACGGCATCGAGCCCGCGAGATGCACGATGCCGGTGATCTTGTGTCGAGTCCCGACATCGAGCAACGCGTCGAGGTCGGTGATGTCGGCCCGCTCCACCGCCACCTGCTCGTCGGCGAGCTCGGCCGGCACCTCGGCCGCGCGGCGCTGGACCAGCACACAACCCTCGCCGAGGTCGAGCAACGCCCGGACGGTGTGCGAGCCGATGAACCCAAGACCCCCGGTAACCAAGATCATCGCACTACCAATCTGTCGGTTCACTGATTGTCAGTTCTACTGACGATCAGGTTAGCGATAGAGTCGGCGGGTGTCCAGGACAGAGCTGACCGAGAATCTGGTCTACCTGCTCAAGCACGCCCAGCTGCGGATGGCCGAGCTGACCACCGAGGCGTTGGCGCCCCACGGCATCGACGGGCGTGAGCTGGGGGTGCTGCTCGCCGTCGCCGGTCACCAGCCGACCTCCCAGCAGCAGGCGGCCCACCGGCTGGGCATCGACCGCACGACGATGGTCGCGATGCTGGACACCCTCGAGGCCAAGGGCCTGGTCTCCCGCCACCCGGACGCCGAGGACCGGCGCCGCAACGTGGTCGAGCTCACCGAGTCCGGACAGGACACCCTCCGGCTGGCCACCGAGGCCAGCGGCGCCGCCGAGCGCGCGTTTCTCGGGCCGCTCACCCCCCAGGCGGTGCGGTCCCTGCGGAACTCGTTGCGGACGCTGGTGACCCAGCCGGACGACAAGCCGTAATTCCCCGTCCCACGATGCGATCGGCGTTGCCCGCCGGCCGAGGGTGGCCGCATGCTCGCAGTGAGGAGCGGAGGAACGATGAGCACGAACAGGACGCAGTACGCGGACTCCACGCGTTTCGTGCACCAGTGGCAGCAGTGGAAGGTGGCCAGGGAGCGGGAACTGGCCCACCCGTACGGCTGGCTGGCGCTGGTGTCGCTCGACTGGCTGGCCGACCGGCCACAGGCCTATCCGGGCGCGCCGGGCAGGTGGTGGCAGGACCAGGACGCGGCCTACGTCGACCCGGACGGTGCGGCGCTGACCGTCGACGGCGAACCGGTGACCGGCGTGCACCGGTTCGAGCTGGTGAACAGCGGTGCGGGCGTCCGGGTGGCGACCGGTGAGGTGGAGATCGAGGTCGCCCGCCGGTCCGGCTACCTCATCCGGGTGCACGACCCGAGCGCGCCGACGCTGGCCGCGTTCGCGGGCGTGCCGGCCTACGACCCGGACCCGGCGTGGGTGCTGCCGGGGCGGTTCGAGGCGTTCGACTCACCGCGCGCGGTGACCGTCGGCGCGGTGGTCGAGGGCCTCCGCCACGTCTACACCTCGCCCGGGGTCGTGCGGTTCGCCCACGACGGGGTGACCCACACGCTCACCGCCTTCAACGGCCGCCGCGGCGACGGGTTGAGCATCCTGTTCACCGACGCCACCAGCGGCGTCACCACCTACGCCGCGAACCGGGCACTGGAGGTGGACCGCGCGGAGGACGGCACGGTGCTGCTGGACTTCAACCGGGCGAAGAACCTGCCGTGCGCGTTCACCGACTTCGCCACCTGCCCGCTGCCGCCCGCCGGCAACCACCTGCCGTTCGCGGTCACCGCGGGCGAACTCCTGCCCCACGAACAGCGGCGCGAGCCGTGACCGAGGTCACCCTGGCGTCCATTATGGACACGCCCACCTCGCGGAGCGTGCCCAGCCGTCAGGACACCTCTTCCAGTAATCGGGACGCCCTGGCCCGGACCGCTGCGGAGAACCCGTCCACGAGCGGGTAGAGCGTGGCCGCGGTCTCCTGGTCGAGGCGGATACCGCCGGGCAGGCGTTCGATGTGCTGGTCCAGCACGAACCAGCCGGGCACGATGTGGTCGGAGCCGAGCGAGGACAGCACCGGCCGCAGTGCGTAGTCGATGGCGAGCACGTGGGCGCGACTGCCGCCGGTGACGACCGGCAGCACCACCTTGTCCGCCAACGCGAACTGGGGCAACAGGTCGAGCAGGAGCTTGAGCAGTCCACTGTAGGCGGCCTTGAACACCGGCGAGGCCACCACGACACCGTGCGCCCCGGCGATGGTGGCCACGACCTTCGCGATGGCCGGGTGCGCGGTGTCGGCGGTGGTCAACGGTTCGGCCGGCAGGTCGCGGACGCGGACGGAGTCGACGGTGTGACCGTCCCCGCCCAGCCGGACGGCGAGATGGTCGGCGAGAGCGGCGGTACGGGACGTGACGGACGGACTGCCGGACAACACAACGATCGAGGACAACCGAACCTCCTCGGGTGACACGCGGTCTGGGTCGATCGTAGGCACACGTGGGAAGCGGTTCCGCGATGTGGGAGCCACCGCGTCGGCCGTTGCCCGGCGATTTCCCGGCTACGTAGTGTTGGTGGTGTCCGTTCTCCTACTGGCGTGAGCAGGGCGTATGACCAACGACGTGCTCGATCTGGTGCAGCTGCGCACTTTCGTGGCGATCGCCGAATACGGCGGGTTCGGGCGTGCTGCCGGCGCACTGCACCTGAGCCAACCCACGGTCAGCCAGCATGTGCGGCTGCTCGAGAAACGGCTCGGGGAACAGTTGGTGCGCAAGGACGGCCGGTACGCCCGGTTCACCGCGGTGGGGGAGCGGCTGTTGGTCGAGGCGCGCCGGATCATCGCGGTACACGACGAGGCACTCGACCGGCTCACCACCCAACGGCGGCAGTCGGTGGTCATCGGGTCCACCGAGACCGCCGCCGAGCAGGTGCTGCCGCGCCTGCTTTCCCTGCTGCGCAAGGCCTATCCCGGCTGGTCGGTGCAGTTCCAGTTGGACAGATCGACCCAGATGACCGATCTCGTGCACCGGGGGGTGGTCGATCTCGCGATCCTGCTTGGGTTTTCCGGCGACACGCACGGCGAGCTCGTCGGCTCACTGCCGTTGCGCTGGTACGCGTCGGTCGACATGGTGTGGCCATCGTCGGGTCAGCCACTGCCGGTGGTGGCCTACCGGGAGCCGTGCGGCATGCGCCGGCGAGCCCTGCAACGCCTCGGCGACCTCGGTCATCCGGTGGAGGTGACCGTCGAGTCCGCGAGCCTGGAAGGGGTGATCGCCGCGGCGCGGGCCGGGCTCGGCGTGGCGGTGCTGCCCAGCGCGGGCGCGTCCCCGGACTGGCTCACCGAGTGCGCGCACCTGCCAGACCTCGGCGAGATCGGCGTGCATCTGGCGACCCGCCGGGGACTGGAACACGATGTCGTCGCCGCGGCCCTGGGCGCGCTGCGGGACTTCTTCGCCGACCGGGCGCGGCCTGCGGACAACGTGCGCCGGCTCGCGGTGTGACATCACGATTTCCGATGGGTGGTCATCGGGAATTCGAAACGGTGGGTCACGGTATTTCCGGCATAGCATTCCGGCGTGACCGTCACCATTTCCGTACCGGAGCTGAACGCCCGGATCGACGAAATCCGCCTGCTGGACGTTCGCTGGCAACTCGGCACCCCCGACGGCCGGCCGGCGCACGCCGCCGGGCACATTCCCGGCGCGGTCTACGTCGATCTCGAGGCCACCCTGGCCGCGCACCCCGAACCGGGCGACGGCCGCCACCCGCTGCCCGACCCGGCCGCGCTGCAGGCGGCGGTCCGGGCGTGGGGCGTGCACGACGGCGACCCGGTCGTGGCCTACGACGTGAGCGGGAACCTCGCGGCGGCCCGCGCGTGGTGGTTGCTGCGCGCCGCCGGCCTGCCCGACGTGCGGCTGCTCGACGGCGGACTCGCCGCGTGGATCTCGGCCGGCCTGCCCCTGGAGACCGGTGAGGTGACCCCGGATCCCGGCACCGTGACCCTCACCCAGGGCGAACTGCCGACCATCGACATCGACGCCGCGGCCGCGTGGCCGGCGCACGGCGTGCTGCTCGACGCGCGCGCCGGCGAGCGGTACCGCGGCGAGGTCGAGCCGATCGACCCCCGCGCCGGGCACATCCCGGGCGCGGTCAGCGCGCCCACCGGCGAGAACCTGTCCGAGAACGGCACGTTCCTGCCGGCCGACGCGCTGCGCCGGCGGTTCGCCGGGCTCGGCGTGCGGCCGGGGGACCAGGTCGCGGTGTACTGCGGCTCCGGTGTCACCGCCACGCACACGATCGCCGCGCTGCGGATCGCGGGCATCGACGCCGCGCTCTACCCCGGTTCGTGGTCCCAGTGGTCCAGCCACCCGGACCGGCCGGTCGCGATATGAGCCACCGGGCGCTGACCTCGGCGCTGGCCTCGTGGTCGGCCGAGCCGGCCGAGTTGACCACGGCGTCGGTCGACCGCTCCGGCGTCGTCCCGGACGGGCTGCCCGACCTGGTCGTCTTCGCCACGAGCGTCGACGACGTCCGGCACACCGTCGCCTACGCCGCCGCACACGGCGTGCCGGTCGTGCCGAGGGGCGCGGGGTCGGGGGTGGCCGGTGGCGCGGTCGCGGGCGCCGGGTCGATCGTGCTCGACGTGTCCGGCCTCGACCGGATCGTGGCGCTGCACCAGGACGAGGCGATCGCGGTGGTCGAGCCAGGGGTGATCACCGCCGACCTCGACGCCGCCGCGGCCGCGCACGGACTGCGCTACGCGCCCGACCCGGCCAGCGCGGCGCTGTCCACGATCGGCGGCAACATCGCCACCAACGCCGGCGGGCTGCGGTGTGTGAAGTACGGCGTGACCCGCGACGCCGTGCTCGCCGTCGACGCCGTGCTCGGCGACGGCACGCTGGTCAGCACCGGTCGCCGCACCCTCAAGGGGGTCGCCGGCTACGACCTCACCGGGCTGCTCGTCGGCTCGGAGGGCACCCTCGGGGTGATCGTCGGCGCCACCCTGCGGCTCTCGCCGCGGCCGGTCACGACGGCCACCGCCAGCGCGTTCTTCGCCACCGCGCGGGACGCGGTGGCCGCGGTGAGCGCCGTGCAGCGACGCGGGCTGCGGCCGTCCACCGCCGAGCTGCTCGACCAGGCCACGCTCGTCGCCATCGACCAGGCGCAGGGCTCTGACCTGCACACCCGTGGCGAGGTCCTGCTGTTGCTGCAGACCGACGGCTACGGCGCGGAGGCCGAGCTGGCCGAGGCCGAACGGGTGCTGGCGCCGCTGGCCACCGCGCTGGAGACCACCACCGACCCGGCCGTGGCCGACCGGTTGGTGGCCACCCGACGTGCGGCGCTGCCGGCGATCGAACGGCACGGCCGGGTGCTGATCGAGGACATCGCCGTGCCCCGGTCGCGGCTGGCCGAGACGGTCGCCGAGGTGGCCGCGATCGGCCGCCGAACCGGCGTGCGGATCTTCGTGTTCGCGCATGTCGGGGACGGGAACCTGCACCCGATCGTGCTGGCCGACAGCGCGCCGCCCGACCAGGTCGACCAGGCGGTCGCGGCGATCTTCGAGCACGCCATGGCCGTCGGCGGCACGCTCACCGGCGAGCACGGGATCGGCACGCTCAAGCGGCCGTGGCTGGCCGCCGAGCTCGGCGAGCCGGTGCTGGACCTACAGCGGCGGGTCAAGGCGGTGTTCGACCCCGCCGGCGTACTGAACCCCGGTAAGGCCGTCTAGTCATCGATGACGATTCCCGATGGTTGGACATCGGAAAACATCATTGGACCCCACGAATACCGTCACCATAGTTTTGGGGCATGAGCGAGCGTTCCGTGGAGTTCATCAGCCAGGCCTACGTCAATTCCGGCAACGAGATTCGGCCAGGTGCGGACAAGGCGCTGGACCGCACGTTCTTCGCCCGCTACGTCCGGACCCTTGACGAGTACGGCTTCGACTACGTGCTGCTGCCCTACGGCTCGGCCAGGCACGACCCGATCACCCTGGCGGCCGCGGTCGCGGCGACCACCGAGCGGCTGACCCCGATCGTCGCGCTGCGCCCCAACCTCGTGCAGCCGACCTGGGCGGCCAAGGCGCTGGCCACCATCGACCAGCTCGGCGGCGGCCGGGCGGCGGTGCACATCATCAGCGGCGGCGACGACCACGAGCAGCGCCGCGAGGGCGACCGGCTCGACAAGGCGCGGCGGTACGCGCGGTCCGCGGAGTTCATCCAGCTCCTCCGTCGCGTGTGGACAGCCGACGGGCCGATCGACCACGCCGGCGAGTACTACTCCTTCGAGGACTTCGCCAGCCAGGTCCGGCCGACGCGCGGCACGATCCCCATCTCCGTCGGCGGGTCGTCGCCGGAGGCCTATCGGGTCGGCGGCGCGCACGGCGACATCTTCGGACTCTGGGGTGAGCCGCTGGACCGGACCCGGGAACAGATCGCGGCCATCACCGCCGAGGCGACCGCCGCCGGCCGCGCCGAGCCGCCCCGTATCTGGGCCACGTTCCGGCCGATCATCGACCGCACCGAGGAACTGGCCTGGGACAAGGCACACCGCACGCTGGCCGCGCTGAACCGCAACGCGGCCAACGGCGGCGCCGCGCCCCGGGAGTCCGCGCCGAACGCCGGTTCCCAACGGCTGCTGGACATCGCGAAACAGGGCGAGCGGCACGACCGTGCACTGTGGACCCCGGTGGCGACCGCGACCGGCGCGCGCGGCGCGTCCACCGCGCTGGTCGGCACCCCGGAGACGGTGGCCGCCGCGTTGCTCGACTACGTCGACCTCGGGGTGAGTCTCATCTCCATCCGCGGCTACGACTACTACGACGACGCCGTCGACTACGGCCGCCACCTGCTTCCCCTGGTACACCAGGAACTCGCGACCCGCAGGGCGCTGACCGGGTCGGGTGCCCGATGAGTACCCGGCGGAATCTCGTGGTGGTGGTCCAGTTGCTCGGTGTCGGGTCCAACCGGGAGGCGTGGCGGCTGCCCGACAGCCGGATCGAGGAGTCGCTGCACGTCGACCTCTACGGCTCGCTGGCCGAACAGGCCGAGGCCGCCGGCGCGCACGGGCTGTTCTTCTCCGACGGCGTCACCACCGGTGTCGCCGACCCCAGCTCGATCCTGGAGCCGATCACCGCGCTGTCCGCGCTCGCCGCCCGCACCCGCCACATCGGACTGACCGCGACCGTGTCCACCACGTTCACGCCGCCGTTCACCCTCGCCCGCCAGTTCGCCTCCCTCGACCACCTGTCCGGCGGCCGCGCCGGGTGGAACATCGTGACCTCGGCCTGGGGTGAGCGCAACTACGGCGACGAGCCGCTGCCATCCCACGACGACCGGTACCGGTTCGCCGAGGAGTACATCCAGGTCGTGTCCGCGCTGTGGGAGAGCTGGGACGCCGACGCGCCGGTGTTCGACCGGGAGGGCGGTGTCAAGTACCGCAAGGGAAGCGTCCGGCGCACCGACGCGCGCACCGAGCGGCACGCGGTGGAGGGCCCGCTCAACATCAGCCGGTCGCCGCAAGGGCGCCCGGTGCTGTTCCAGGCCGGGTCGTCCACCGACGGCAAGGCGTTCGCCGCCCGGCACGCCGACGCCGTGTTCACCGCCCAGCCCGACCTCGACGACGGCCGCGAGTTCTACGCCGACCTCAAGGCACGGGTGGCCGCCGCCGGCCGCAAGCCCGACGAGCTGAAGATCCTGCCCGGCCTCTACGGCGTCATCGAGTCCAGCACCGAGCGCGCCAGGGAGGTGGCCGCCGAGCTGGACCGGTTCGACGCGACGAGCGACTTCGCGCGCAAGCGCAAGGCGTTCGAGACGGCGGGCTTCGGCGGCAAGGACCTGTCGCATCTCGACCCGGACCAGCCGATCCCGGCCCACGAGCTGCCGGACCCGGAAACGGTGCAGGGCAGGCGTTCCCGCTACGAGCTGTACCGCAGGCTGGTGCTGCGCGGCGAGCACACGCTGCGGGAACTGGTGCTGCGCAACGGGAAGTCCGGCAGCGGCCACTGGGGCCCGGTCGGCTCGGCCGAGGAGGTCGCGGCCGAGATCGAGGACCGCTTCCTGCGCGAGGCACTCGACGGGGTCGTCATCGCGCCCCAGCACCTCGGTGGCTACCGGGTGGTGTTCGAGGAGCTGCTGCCGCTGCTGCGGGACAGGGGACTGTTCACCAACGACTACTCGGGCGGTACCTACCGCGCGAACCTGCTCGCCTAGCGGAAGAGGACACACCGATGACACGACGCCCGACACTGTCCCTGTGGCTCATCGCCGTGGTGGCGGCCGCGGGGTGTTCGGCGTCCCCCGCCGACCCCGCGTCGGCCGGCGGCGAACCACAGCCGGGCGGGGAGCTGATCTGGGCACACGTGTCCGACCCGGTGTGCCTCGACCCGAACCAGACCGACCTGCAGTCCAGCCGGGACGTCGGCCGCCAGTTCGCCGACTCGCTGCTCGACGCCGTCCCGGTGTCCGGCGAGCTGAAGCCGTGGCTGGCCACCGAGTGGGCGGTCAACGAGGACGCGACGGAGTTCACCTTCACCCTGCGCGGGGACGTGACGTTCGCCAACGGTGAGAAGTTCGACGCCACGGCCGTCAAGACCGCGTTCGACGGGGTGCGCGACCTCGGCGCGAAGGCGATCGTGGGCACCAACTACCTCGACGGCTACCTCGGCACCGAGGTGCTCGCGCCGAACAAGGTCGCGGTGTCCTTCGACCAGGGCAACGTGTCGTTCCTGCAGGCGGTGTCCACAGTGAACCTCGCGATCCTCGCGCCCTCGACCTACCAGCGCTCGGCCGAGGACCGCTGCCTCGGCGAGCTGGTCGGCACCGGCCCGTTCGTCCTCGACTCCTACGAGCCGAACTCGCAGGTCGTGCTGACCAAACGGAAGGGCTACGACTGGGCGCCGGAAACCCGGGAGCACCAGGGAGAGGCCTACCTCGACAGGATCACCTACCGGGTGGTGCCCGAGGCGGGGGTGCGGGTCGGCAGCGTGCAGTCCGGTGAGCTGAACGGCGCGAACTCGATCCCGACGCAGAACGAGGCCACTCTCGAGGCAAGCGGTTTCCAGCTGCTGAAGGTGGTCAACCCGGGCGTGGTGAGCGTGTATCTCACGAACAACAGCTCGCCGGTGCTGAAGGACGAGGCCGTGCGCCGGGCGATCTTCTACGGCATCGACCGCGAGGAGATCCGCCGCACGCTGTTCACCGAGGACGACAAGCCGGCCACCCACGTCCTCAAGTCGGGCACCCCGGGGTACAAGGACTTCGGCGACCTGATCCGCACCGACCAGGACCGATCAAGGCAGCTGCTCGACGACGCGGGCTGGGTGCCCGGCCAGGACGGTATCCGGGTGCGGGACGGGCTGCGCGCGTCGGTGACCATCGTCAACGGCCAGTCCGGCTCGACCGCCGAGCACGAGCTGATCGCCCAGCAGCTCAAGCGCATCGGCGTCGAGCTGCTGATCAAGAACGTGTCCCGGGGTGAGATGATCGCGGCGCTGGAGGACGGCTCCTACGACTTCGTCCCCTATGGACTGACCAGAGCGGACGCGGACTCACTTCGGCACTTCTTCTCCGTCAGCCGGGGAAACTGGAGCAAGCTGACCGACGGCCCGCTGGAGGATCTGCTGCGCAGGCAGGCGTCCACACCGGACCCCGAGCGGCGCCAGGAGTACGTCGACCAGGCGACCAGGTACATCCTGGAGCACGCGATCACGATCCCGAAGGTGGAGATCCACGTCACCCAGGCGGCCGCGAACACCGTGCACGGGCTGAAGTACGACGCCGGCGCGCAACTGCCGCTCTACGACGCCTGGCTGGCGGGCTGAGGTGACCGGTCGTCAGGTGCTCGTCCGGCTCGGGCAGGGCGTGCTGGTGCTGTGGGCCGCGGTGACCGTCGCGTTCCTGGTGCTCTACGTCCTGCCGGGCGACCCGGTGAAGATCATGCTGTTCGGCGGCGGGGAGGACGTGGCTGGCGTCGACGCGGCGAGCGTGGCGGCCATCCGCGCCGAGTACGGGTTCGACCAGCCGCCGTGGCGCCACTACCTGTCCACCCTCGGCGACGTCGTGACGCTCGATCTCGGCCGGTCCATCCAGAAGGGCGCGCCGGTGTTCGCGATGATCGGCGCCGGCCTGGTGCGCACCGCGGCACTGGCCGGGCTCGCGCTCGTGCTCGCCGTGCTGGCCGGGTTCGCGCTCGCTGTCGGGGCGGTGCTGACCCGCAACCGGGTGCTCGCCTCGGTGCTGCGGGCGGCCCCGTCCGCCGGGGTCGCGGTGCCGTCGTTCTGGGTGGGGCTGCTGCTGATCCAGGTGTTCGCCTTCCAGCTCGGCTGGCTGCCGGCGATCAGCGGGAAGTCCGCCGAGGGGATCGTGCTGCCCGCGGTGACCCTCGCCGTGCCCTCCTCGGCGTTCATGGCCCAGCTGTTCGCCGACAGCCTGCGTACCGTGCTCCGCGAGCCCTATGTGGACATCGCGCGCGCTCGCGGCACCCATCCGGGAGTGGTGCTGCTGCGGGACGCGGCGAAGAACGCGAGCCTGCCGGTGCTGACCATGCTCGGCATGATCGTGGGCAACCTGCTCGCCGGGTCGGTGGTCGTGGAGACCGTGTTCTCCCGCGACGGACTGGGCCGGATCACCTACGAAGCGGTGAAGGCACAGGACATCCCGGTCGTGCTGGGGGTGGTCGTGGTCGCGGCGACGATCTTCGTCGTGGTGAGCCTGCTCGTGGACCTGTTGTACCCCCGGCTCGATCCCCGGATCAGGTTCACCCGGGACCGGGTCTCATGAGCACCATATTGTTGAGCAGGCCGATCTCGGTCTCTGTTCGGCCGGGGCTCGTGTTGGCGTGGGTGGTCGTGCTGCTGGTGCTCGGCTGGGCGTTCGTGCCGCAGCTGTTCACCGGTCAGGACCCGATCATCGGGCAGACCGCCGACCGGCTGCAGGGGCCGAGCACAGGGCACTGGTTCGGCACCGACGAGCTTGGCCGGGACATCTACACCCGCGTCGTCCACGGCGCCTCGCTCACGTTGCGGGCCACGCTGGTCGCGGTGCTCGTCGGCCTCGCGGGCGGGGTGGTGCTCGGTCTCACCGCCGGGTTCGGACCACGCCGGCTCGACGACGCGATCATGCGGTTCGTGGACGTGCTGCTCGCCATCCCCGGCCTGCTGCTGTCGCTCGCGATCGTCACCGCGCTCGGGTTCGGCACGGTCAACGTCGCCATCGCGGTCGGGGTCGGGTCGATCGCGAGCTTCGCGCGGGTGATGCGGGCGGAGACGTTGCGGGTACGTACTCAGTCCTATGTGGAGGCTGGTCGGGCTTCGGGTGCCACCTGGTGGACGGTGCTGCACCGGCACGTGCTGCGCAACGCCTACGGTCCGGTGCTCGCGTTGACCGCGCTGGAGTTCGGCAGCGCGGTACTGTCGATCTCGGCGCTGAGCTTCCTCGGGTTCGGCGCCCAGCCACCCGCGCCGGAGTGGGGTGCGCTGGTCTCCCAGGGCCGCGACTTCATGGCGGTGGCGTGGTGGATGACCACGTTGCCCGGCCTGGTCGTGGCGGTGATTGTCGTGTCCTTCAACCGGATCTCCACGAGCATCGGCGGCGACGATGACTGACACCCCGATCCTCGACGTCACCGGGCTGACCGTCGAGTATCGCACCACCCGGGTGCTGGATGGCCTCGACCTTTCCCTGGCCCGCGGCGAGATCGTCGCGCTGGTGGGGGAGTCCGGCGCGGGCAAGACGACCCTGCTGCACGCGGTGCTCGGGCTGCTGCCGCGCACCGGCCGGGTCGTCGCCGGCGACGCCCGGTTCGACGGGCGGTCGCTCGTGCACGGGTCACCCCGGCGGCTGCGGGCCGTGCGGGCCGCGCGGATCGGTTACGTGCCACAGGATCCTACGGTCTCGCTCAACCCGACCCGCCGGATCGGCGCCCAGGTGGCGGCCGCGATCCGGGCACGCGAACCGGCGCTGCGGCGGGACGCGCTGCGGGAGCGGGTACTCGACGCGCTGCGCCTGGCCCGCCTCGACCGGCCAGCGGAGCGGGCGGGACAGTTCCCGCACGAGCTGTCCGGCGGCATGCGCCAGCGCGTGCTGATCGCCACAGCGTTCGCCACCGAGCCGGACCTGATCGTCGCCGACGAGCCGACCAGCGCGCTGGACGTCACCGTGCAGCGCGAGATCCTCGACTGGGTCGCCGAGTTGAACGAGCGCACCGGCGTGTCGATCCTGCTCGTCACCCACGACCTCGGGGTCGCGGCCGATCGGGCACACCGAGTCGCGGTGCTCGCCGGCGGCACGGTGGTCGACCAGGGTACCCCGGCCGCCGTGTTCGGCGCGTCCACCCACCCGTACGTACGCCATCTGGTCGCGGACTCCCCGGCGAACGCCCCCGCCGACCGGCCGGACACGCCCCGCGCCGAGCCGGTGCTCGTGGCGACCGGTCTGCGCAAGACGTTCCCGTTGCCCGGCGGTGGCGAGGTGCGCGCGCTCGACGGCGTGGACCTCGAGGCGTTCGTCGGGCGCACCCTCGGGGTCGTCGGCCAGTCCGGCTCCGGGAAGTCCACATTGGCCAGATCGCTGCTGCGCCTGGCGGATGTCGACGACGGCAGCATCACGGTGGCCGGCCGGCGGGTGGAGTCCCTGCGTGGCAGGGAGTTACGCCAGTGGCGGCAGGATGTGCAGATCGTCTACCAGAACCCGTTCGCGTCGCTGAACCCGAAGCTGCGGCTGTGGGAGATCGTCGCCGAGCCGCTGCGGGCGTTCGGCCGGTTCGACCGGGCCAGGGTGACCAGCGCGCTGGACCAGGTGGAGCTGCCCGCCGCGCTGCACGGCCGCACACCGCGCGAGCTGTCCGGCGGGCAGCGGCAACGGGTGGCGATCGCTCGCGCGCTGGTGCTCGAACCGAAGCTGGTCGTGCTCGACGAACCGGTGTCCGCGCTGGATGTCACCGTGCAGGCCCAGATCCTGCGGCTGCTCGCCAGGTCGCAGGCCGAGCTGGGCACCGCCTATGTGCTCATCTCCCATGACCTCGGCGTGGTGCGCGGCATCAGCGACGAGGTGGTGGTGATGCGCGCCGGTCGGGTCGTGGAGAGCGGGCCGACCGAGCGGGTGTTCACCCAGCCGGCCGACCCGTACACCCGCGCGCTCATCGACGCGATACCCGGACGCGGCCTCACCACAGCCGTCTGACCGAAGGAGAACCATGTCAGTGTTGGCCGAGGGCGCGGTCCGACCGCTGCCGTTCCGGTTCGATCCCGAGTGGACGGTGCGGACCGAGGACCATCCGTGGGCGCAGACCCCGGACGCCACCGCGGGGAACAACGGGCTGGTCTACCTGCTGACCCGCGAGCCGGGCGCCATCCGGGCGTTCGACGCGAAGACCGGGACGCACGTGACGAGCTTCGGCGAGGGCGTGCTCAGCCCTCGGCCGCACGGTCTCACGTTCGGCCGCGACGGGCTGCTCTACGTCGCGGACTCACCGCACCACGTGGTCCGGGTGTTCACCGTGGACGGCGAGCAGGTGGCGGTCATCGGGTCAGCGCACCAACCGTCGGCCAGCGGCGCCGACTACGACCTCGAGATCAACTTCCAGTGGCGCAGCGTCCGCCGGGGCGCGCCGCCGTTCAACCGGCCGGCCAAGGTCGCGTCCACACTGGATGGTGGGGTGCTGGTCGCCGACGGCTACGCCAACGCGCGGGTGCACCGGTTCACCGCCGACCACCGGCTGGTCGCCTCGTGGGGTGAGCCGGGCATCGGGCTCGGCCAGTTCAACAACGTGCACTCGGTGACCGCGCTGGCCGACGGCCGAGTACTCGCCGCGGACCGGGAGGGCGACCGGCTACAGGTGTTCTCCGCCGACGGCGACTTCCTCGACGTGTGGGCCCAGCCGCGTCGGCCGACCGCCGTCGTCGAGGACCCTCACGGCCGCGTCCTGGTGACCGAGCTCGGCCGGGCAGCCGGTGAGGACACCGCCCGCCGCGGCGTGGTCCCGGCCGCCGAACCCGCCGCCGTCCGGGTCGTCGACGGCAGCGGAAACCTGCTGTACTACGGCACGTCCTTCCCCGGCGGGCCGGCGTTCGCGGGCCCGCACTCGATCTCCCTGGCGCCCGATGGCACCGTGTACGTCGCCGACCTCGCGGCCGGCGTCGTCCTGCGTGCCCTGCCAGCCGACAACGGAGTCCCCGCATGACCGTCGCCTATGACAACCCGCCCCACCTCGCCGCCCGCGCCACCGTCGTGGTGGTGCCCGGCCGCGGCGAGAACGCCACCGTGTACGAGCGGCTCGGTCTGCGGTTGAGCTTCGACGCCTACCGCGTCCGCGTGCTCGACGACCCGGTGCCCGACCCGGCCGCGGCCACCGCGGCGGTGAAGGAGCTGCTCACCGAGGACGCCCCCGGCCCACACGTGCTCCTCGGCTCGGACACCGGCGCGCTGTTCGCGGCGCTGCTGGTCGCCGAGGGCGCGGTCACCGTCGACGGACTGGTCCTCAGTGGACTCCCCGCCGGCACGCGGCCGGTCGCCACCAGGGACTGGGAGGCGGAACTGGACGTCCGGACGACCTGCCCGACACACCGGGCCCGGCTCACCGAGGACGCGAGCTTCCGGCGCGGCGCGCTGTGGACCCCACCGCCGCCGGACTGGGAGGCCAGGGCGAACCCGGAGGCGGTGCCGGTGCCGGTGGTCGGCGTGCACGGCGCGGCCGACACCGTGTCCACAGTGGAGGAGGTGCGTTCCTGGTTCACCCGCCTGCCGCGAGGTCACCTGATGAGCCTGGCGGGCACCGGCCATGACGCGCTGAACAACCAGACCCACCGCACGGCCGCCTCGATCGTGGTCCGGTTCCTGGAACGCCTGCGGCTTGGCGCTGACCTGCCGGCCATCGAACAGGTGGAGGTGGCGTGACCCGCTACGTGGTGATCGGTGCCGGCGCGGTCGGCGCCACCACGGCCGCGCAACTGCACCTGGCCGGCCGGGAGGTCGTGCTCGCCGCCCGCGGTGCGCACCTGGCCGCGTTGCGGGAGACCGGTCTGCGCTACGTCCGGCCGGAGACCACCCTGACCGTGCGGCTGCCGGTCGTCGGCGACCCCGACGAACTCAAGCTGCGCCCCGACGACGTGCTCGTGCTGGCGACCAAGACCCAGGACGCGGACGCGGCGCTGGCGGCGTGGGCGTGGCAACCGGTCGGCGACGGCGTCGCCGCGACCGAACTGCCGGTGCTGACCGTCCAGAACGGACTCGACAGCGAACGCAGCGCGTTGCGCCGGTTCGCGACCGTGTTCGGCGCGGTCGCCTGGTCCCCGGCCAGCCACCTGGTGCCCGGCGAGGTGATCTGCCCGGCGGCGCCGACCGCGGGCGTGTTCTGGGCCGGTCGCTACCCGGCGGGCACCGACCCCCGCCTGCACGACCTGGCGGCCGACTTCACCGCGGCACACCTGGCCTTGGAGGTCGTGCCCGACATCGTCCCGTTCAAGGCGGGCAAGCTGGTGGCCATCCTGCCGAACGCGCTGGACGCGCTGTACCCACCGAGCCCGGTACGCGATCGGGCTGGCGAGTTGTTGCGCGTGGAGGCCAGGGAGGTGCTCGCGGTGGCCGGTATCCGCGTCGCGGACGTGGCCAGGGAGAGCACTCAGGACCGGTCGGGCTTCGTCAAACACCCGATCCCGGGCCACGAACGCCAGGGCGCGTCCACCTGGCAGAGCCTGACCCGAGGCGTGTCGGTCGAGTCGGAGTTCCTCAACGGCGAGATCGTCCTGCTGGCCCGCCTGCACGGCCGCGACGCCCCCGCCAACGCGGCGGTCCAGGCCCGCATCGCCCGCGCGGTCGTCGACCGAACCCCGGCCCGCTCGCTCACCGACGACGACCTGCTGGCCACCCTGCCGGCGGCCGACCGTCCACAGTGACCGATGGTCAGGAGTTCACGGCCGCGCAGGCGCGCCTGCGGAAGCTGTCGAACGCGTCCATCGCGTTGTCCCCGAAGTCCTCCCACGGCCTGCCGGACGCGTCGGTGCCCAACTGCGCGAACAGCGGCACCGCCTCGGCGGCTCGGCCGGCGCTCACCAGACCATAGGCCGCCCAGCGCCGGTCGCTGTTCGCGTAGACCCCACCGCCGCCGGCGGGCGTCCCGAGCCACCCGAGCAGCGCGTTGAGCGCGTGGTGGATCTTGGGATCCTGCCAGATCTTCTCGTTGACGTCCTCGTAGTGGTAGGCGGCCTGGACGACCAGGAAGCCGAGCGACGGGGACGCGGCGGCGGCCCGCTCGGCGAAGGCGAACGCCGCGTCGAACGGACCGGGCTCGTCGGGGGCCAGATGCATCAGCGCGAACTCGTGTCCGGTGCGGTGCAACGGGTCGCGGGCCTGGAGCTCCCGCAGGATCATGCCGAACGTGGCGTTGTCGTACCCGCGGGCACTGGAGAGGATGACCAGCGTGCACCACGGAGTCGGGTCCTGCGGCGCCAGCTCGGTCGCCCGCTTGGCCGCGGCCTCGGACCGCAGCACCATCTGGTAGAACGCCTCGTGCTGTTGGGCCTCGGTGTACTCCGGTGGCTTGTTGCCGCGCAGTTTCCAGGCCAGCCAGAAGAGTCCGTGCGCGTCCAGGACCGCGAGGTGGCGGTCGTCGGGGGCGGCGTTGGCCCGCCACGCCGCCAGCCAGGCACCGTCGTCCGCGGCGGCCTCGCCGAGCGCGTGCACCGCGGCCATGCGCATCGCCCAGTCCCCGTAGCTGCGGTTGAGCAGATCCGCGGCCGGGCGCCAGTCACCGGCCCGCGCCGCGGCCACCGCCGCGGCGATCACCGGGACCGGCCTGCTCAGGTCGGTGCTCAGCAGCTGCTTGGGCGGCAGGCCGAACCTGGTTACGTCGACGGGCGGCAGATCGGGTAGCCCCGGCACGATCTCGGACGGGTTGACGGTGGGATCCACCTGGTGGATCACCGAGATCAGCTCATCGTGGGAGGCCGTCTCGATATAGGCCTTCACCGACTGGCCGCGGCTCTTGGCTTCCTTGCGCATGGCCATCAGGACGCGGGTCTTCGTGCCGATCAGCAGTGCCACGTTGTTGTTGCCTTCCGTGTGGTTGGGTTACCGCGTCGAGGAGCGCGCGCAGTCCGGTGGTGTTCGGGCGTTCGGCCACCGCCGCGTCGATCAGCTCCGGGAGCGAGACCTGGTATCGCTCGTCCAGCCGCATGGCGCCCGCCGACGGCCACGACTCCCGCCAGTGGATCGCGCCCGCCTCGGTGAGCAGCCGGACGACCGCACCCAGCAGACCTTTGTGGACGATGAGTCTGGCGCGTTCGTACCGGACCCGTGGGCCGTCGGTGGGGTCCGTGCCGAACTCGGGCAACCGGCCGGCGTCCAGCGCGTCGAGCAGCGTGCGCAGTGACGGCGGCCGGCCGGTCAGCCGGGCGGCGGTGGCCAGC
Organism: Actinophytocola sediminis; assembly: GCF_054779715.1. NCBI lineage: Bacteria > Bacillati > Actinomycetota > Actinomycetes > Pseudonocardiales > Pseudonocardiaceae > Actinophytocola > Actinophytocola sediminis. The sequence goes on from NZ_BAAGXS010000038.1 coordinate 112,275, forward strand.
ACCTGGTCGGTGTTCTCGGTCATCGACGCGATACCGCCGATGCGGATCAGCGTCGGCCAGTCCACCCGCCGCTTGGTGCGTGCCTCGGCCACCAGCCCGTCCAGCAGCGCCGCGTCCAGCAGTGGCACCGGATTACGCAGCAGGCCAAGGGCGTTCCCGGCCGGGACCCGCACCGTACCGACGGCGCGCAGCGCGTCGATGGCCGCGACCCGCTCACGCAACGGCGGGTGGGTGTCGTACGGGTTCGCGTCGGCCGGCGGGTTGGCGCGCAGTTCGGCCAGCTCGTCGTGCAGCGCGGCACACAGCCTGCGGTACCCGCTGAACGCGTCGGCCGGCAGGTAGCCCGCGGACCAACCCATGACCAGGTGGTTGTTCAGGAACACGTCCCACGACTCGGCGATCGGCGCCAGCTCGCGGAACGCGGCGACGGTGGCCGCCGAACCGACGGCGTTGGCCGCCGCCTCGTCTGCCGCGCTCTCCTGCCGCCTGCTCAGCTTCGTGGACGCGCGCAGCGCGCCGGAGCCGCAGATCCGCAGCAGGAAGTGCAGCGCCCGCTGGAGATAGTCGTCTCGGTTCATTGTGGTCAGTGTGTGCACGTAGGCACGCCTGCTGCGGTAGGCGATGCCGGCGAAGCGGGTGTCCCGGTTGCTGTAGTGCGCGAGCTCGTGGGTGAGCACCGCCGCGAACTGGGCCGAGCCGAGCTCGGCGACCAGCGGCGCGCCGATGAACATGTGCCGCCGGACGGAGATCAGCCCGAGCAGCCGGGTGTCCTCCATCACCATGGCGTTCGCGTCCGCGATCAGGTGGATGTCGTCCGGTGGCGCAGTGTGCGCGACCTCGGCGAGCCGGCGGACCAGCGCCCACAACTCCGGCTGCTCGTGTTCGCGCACCGGCACGCCCCGCACCGGATTGTCGATCTTCTTGACCAGCACCCACAGTCCGCGGCCAAGGACAAGCACGGTCGGCACGACACCGATCGCGATCTTCACCGCGGAGCCGGGGGACTCGGTGAACGCGTAGACGTTGAACAGGATCAGGCCGGCCATGACGAGGAGCATCATCACCGGGACGATGCTGATCAGTAGCACCCAGGACACGGTGCGCGACAACAGTTTCAGTGGGGTCACCCGTTCGGAGAACACCGGTCAGCGTGCGTCAGGAAGCGTAGGCGGACCAGGTACATGGCTGGTACACAGTGGGAATACGTGGGCGAGGACGACCTCAGTTCGGGTTCCCGCCGCCACAGCCGCCGCCGCTCCCACCGTCGCTACTGGACGCCGGTGGGCCGTAGCTGTACTGGGCCTCGTGCTGTTGGGCGCCCTTGCGCTTGGGCGGGGTGGCCGACGTGCGCAGCGTCGCGCGCAGGCCCTCGTCCGGGTAGGCGGCCAGCCCGGACACCGCGACCAGGTCGACGCCGGCGAGCTGGTCGCGGGCCAGCGCCAGCACCGGGTCGCCGCGTGCCGGCCTGCCGGTGGCCAGCGGCCAGACCACGAGGTAGTAGGCGGGGATGACCGCCATGCTGACCACCAGCAGGAGGAACAGGAAGCCGACCGGCAGGCCGTTGGCGAAGCCGTTCACCAGCCGGGCCACACCGACCGCGACCACCAGGCACAGCAGGGCCAGCGAGGCGTACTTGGCCAGCGCCCGCGCGCGCGGTGACCGCGCGCGGCGGCCGCCGGTGATCCGCGCGGCGAGTGCCTGGACCTCGGGCATCGCCCTGACTCGCTTGCGCAGCGCGTAAACCTTCATCGACCGATGGCCGAGTGCCTGGTGGACGTCGCGGTCGATCGGGTGGTCGGCCACCGGGTCGCCCGGCGCGGACAGCACGCCCTTGCGGGTCACCCTGAACTGTTCACTGTGGACGAGCCGGGCGACGGCCGTGTCGACCACCCGGTCGGTGCCGCCGGCGACGAAGGCCGCTTCCGCGAAGTCCACAGTGGATGGCAGTTCGGTCAGCGTGGTCCGGTTGCTCCACCGGCGCGCGTGGTCCGCGACGCCGAGACCGATGAGCACGGCGAGCACGTAGCACAACAGGAACGCCGGACCGGAGATGCCCCACGGCTGCACCCGCACTCCTCACCCGCGGCGCCTCGGACCGTCTCAGTTGGTCCAGACGACCGGTTCGTCGCTGTACTCGTCGCCCTCGTCGAACGTCGCGCCCGTGACGGGGGTGCTGGTCGAGGCACTGAGCGAGCAGGTCTCGTAGGACGCACCCGCCGTGGTGAACTCGGCCGGCGCGGCCTCGTTGTCACACTTGCCGGGGATGTCCCCGATCAGCGACACGCCCGTGCTGGAGCCGTCCTCGAGCGCACCGCGCAGGGTCAGCGACGCGTAGGACATGTCGGTGCCGCCGACGTTCTCCACCGTCATCTTGATGAAGTAGGGCGTCATCCCCGCGGCCTTCTCGCCGAAGGCGGCCATGTCGGCCTCGGTGCCCGCCTCGATCGCGGTGACCGTCACGGCGACGGTGCCCTTCTTCTCGCTCGTGTACTCGAACGGCAGCACCGCCCGGTCGCCGACCTTGAGCTCCGTGCCGGGCGCGGTGGCCTCGCCATCGGCCTGTCCGGCGTCGTCGCCGGCGGGCGTGCTCTCCTCGCTGGACTCGGTCTCGGACTCGGCCGAGGCCGGTGTCGACGGCGTGTCCGGCGCCGACGCGGAGCCATCCTCCTCGCCGCCACAGGCCGAGAGCCCGAGCCCGATGACGGCCAGTCCGGCCGCGAACATCATTCGTCCTTTGTGCACGTTCAACCTCATTAGGGAAATGGCTGGTACTGGACACAGCGTGGCATACCCCGGTACACGCCTGGCACATACCCGGAATATGAGACCACAAAGGACGAATCAGCTGATCTTGGCGCGCACGTCGGCCGCCTCGCCCGCCAGGCGATCGGCCGCGTCCTCGTCGCCATCGGCGGCGTGCAGCCGAGCCAGCTTGTCCAGCACACCGGCCAGCAGGTACGGGTAGTCGATGCCGCGGGCCACCTCGACCGCCTGCTCACCCTGGCTGATCGCCGCCGGCAACTCGGCGCGGTCGTACAGCGCGGGATCGAGCAGGTCGACGAGCACCCGGATCTCGAACATGGGATCGTGCAGGGCGCGCGCGAGCTCCACCCCCTCGACCAGACTGGCGCGCGCGTCGGCGAACTCGCCCATGGCCAGCCGCAGGCACCCCCAGGCGTGGGCGGCGTAGAAGCCACCAGAGCGTCCGATGTAGACGGCGATAGTGGACAGTTCGGTGAACGCCGCCGCCGCCTCGGTGTGGCGGCCGAGCGCCAGCAGCGCCTGGCCCAGCCAGTAGGTGTCCCGCGCGATCAGGGTCCGGATGCCCTGCTCACGCGCCCCGTCGACGATCTCCGCGAGCACCGCCACCGCGACCTCGTACCGGCCTGCCTGCAGGTGCGCGAGGCCGACCTGCGAGTACGCGTGCAACGCCGCCGCGGCCTGCCCAGCGGCGTTGAGCCGCGCGTAGGCCTCGTCGCCCGCCGCGATGGCCGCCGACAGCCGCCCGTTCGGCACGAGGAAGAACGGCGCGTTGCTCAACGCCTCCAGGTAGCCCCGTTGGTCGCCGATCCGCTCGAACAACCGCATGGCCTCGGTGTTGGCCTCCTCCGCCGGGCCGTACCGCCGCCGGGTGTAGTGCAGCCCGGCCATCGAGATCAGCAGCCTGGCCTGACCACGCAGGTCGGCCGCCGCCCTGGCCAGGTCCATCGCCGTGTCGTAGCACTCCTGCCAGTCGTCGAAGTACCGCTCGGTCTCGAACAGCGCGTGCCCGCCGACAGCCAGCTCCCAACACAGCACGCCCCGGCCGAGCGCGGCGGCCTGCCGCACCCCGGCCACCAGCGAGACCCGCTCCGCGTCGAGCAACACCATCGGTGGGACGGTGGACGGCAGGCTGGCCGCCACCCGCTCTGGTCGCCACCGCTCGGCGTCGCGCTGGAACATGTTCTGTCCCATGTGGTCGCGGTCGGCGATGTCGGTGAAGGCGAGCAGCGCGCTGAGCGCGCGCACGACGGCCGCGTGCCGGTCCTGTTCGGACTCCTCATCCTCGGCGCGTTCCCTGGCGTACGCGCGGATCAGGTCGTGGAAGCCGTAGCGGGCCAGGCCGTGTGGGGCGCCGGTGACGTCGAGCAGGTGGACGTCGACCAGTTCGTCGAGCAGGTCCTGGGCCGCGCGCAGTTCGGTGTCGATGGCCGCGGCCGCTGCCCAGAGCGGGAAGTCGGGGGTCTCCAGGAGCCCGAGCAGCCGGAACAGCCTGCGCGCGGCCGGGCGGAGCCCCGCGTAGCTCAGCCCGAAGCTGGCGCGCACCTCAAGGTCGCGGTAGCGCAGCGCGTCCAGCCGGTGCTGTTCGTCGGCCAACCGCGACACCAGGTCCGGGACGCGCCAGTGTGGTCGCGACGCGAGCAGCGAGCCGACGATCCGCAGCGCGAGCGGTAGCCGTGCGCACAGCCGGACCAGGTCGGCCAGGTCGGTCTGGGTGGCCGAGGCCAGCCGGTCGTCCATGCTGGTGCCCAGTAGCGCCAGACTGTCCTCATCGGACATCTCGCGCAGCTCGATCCGGCGTGCGCCACCGAGCGCGCCCATCCGCACGCGGCCGGTGACGATCACCCCGCACGTGCCGCTTGCCGGCAGCAGGGGCGCCAGCTGGGCCTCGTCGAGCGCGTCGTCGAGCACCACCAGGACCCGGCGTTCGGCCAGCAGGCTGCGGTAGAGCTCCGCGCGCTCCTCCGGGTCGTCGGGCACCGCGGTGGCCGGGATGCCGAGCGCGCGCAGGAACCGGCCGAGCACGATGCCCGGGTCGACCGGCTGGGCACGCGTGCCGTCCATGGCCGCGAACAGCTGCCCGTCGGCGTAGGTCGACCGCAGGCGATGTGCGGCGTGCACCGCGAGCGCGGTCTTGCCCGTGCCGCCGTGGCCCGAGATGGTCACCACCGCGGCCGGCTCGTCGCTGGGGCGGTCCTTGCGGAGCACGGCCTCGACCTCGGCCAGCTCCAGCCGCTGGCCGGTGAAGTCGCCGATGGCCGCGGGCAGCATCCATGGCCGGGCGTTCTCGGCGTCGGTGGTCTCGGGCTGGGCGACCGTGGCCGCCGGCCCGATGGCCGGGTCCTCGCCGAGAATGGCCTGGTAGAGGTCCCGCAGCTGCTGCCCGGGGTCCAGCCCGGTCTCCTCGACCAGGACGTCGCGGGCCTGGCGGTAGGCGCGCAGCGCGTCCGCCCGCCGGCCGCAGCGGTACAGCGCGAGCATGAGCTGGGCCCACATCCGCTCGCGGAACGGGTGCTCCTTGGTCAGCGCGGTCAGCTCGCCGAGCAGCTCGTCGTGCCGGTCGAGCCGCAGGTCGACGTCGATCCGCTCCTCGAGTACGCACAGCCGCAGCTCGTCCAGCCTGGCGGCCTCCGGGACCAGCGCGGCGACGTCGGCGGCCCCGGCGAAGGCCGGTCCCCGCCAGAGGCTCAGCGCCTCGCCGAACAGGGCGCGTGACTTGTCGAGCTCGCCGGCCACCAGCGCGGTCCTGGCCAGGGCGGCGAGGTCCTCGAACCGGGCGGCGTCCAGCTCGTCGCGGCCGGCGCGCAGCAGGTAGCCGGTGCCGTCCCAGGTGATCCGGCCGGAGTCGCCGAGGGACTGCCGGAGCCGGTGGACGTAGGTCTGCATGTTCTTGGCGGCGCTCTTGGGCTGCTCCTCGCCCCAGATCGCCTCCACGAGCGCGTCACCGGCGACCGGCCGGCCGAGCCGGCTCAGCAGCACCGCCAGGAGCACCCGTCCCTTGGGCGTGCCGAGATCCACCGGCACGCCCGCCCGCCACACGGTCAGCGGACCAAGCACTCCGAAATCCACAGCTCTCCTTCATCCCTCCCTGGCCACTGTATCGGCCGCCGGATTGTCCGGTTGATATGCTCCGGTGGCGCGCGATCCCCGCGACGAACGTGGTGACGAGGGAGGTTGATGAATATGGTCCGCCAGACGCTTCATCGGCATGCCCTTGTCCGGGTCGCGCGCGGTTGGTGAGCGACCCGGTCGTCTGCTACGACCTGGAGTTGTCGCGTGTCTTTTTCTTCATTGATCAGTACGGACCTGACCACTGAGCGCCTCGTGCTGCGGCCGTGGCGCGCCGACGAGCTCACCGCCGTCCTCGGGGACGGCCGGATGGCGCACTGGGCGGCGGACTTTCCCGCCGAGGGCGACCGGGTCATCGCCGGGGTGATCGCCGGGCAGCCGGCTGGGTACGGCCATCGGCTGATCGTCGAGCGGGGGAGTGGGTTGGTGGTCGGTTCCATCAGTGTGCTCTGGCCGCCGAGTGACGGTGCGGTCGAGGTCGGGTACGGCGTGGTCGGCTCCCGGCGCGGTCGCGGCTATGCCGCCGAGGCGACGCGGGCGCTGGTGGCGTCGGCTTTGGACTCGCCGGAGGTGCACACGGTGTACGCCGACGTGGAGTTGGCGAACGTGGCGTCGGTCCGGGTCCTGGAGAAGGCCGGACTGCGTCGTTGGCGCGAGGACGCCACCACGGCCCGTTTCCGTGCGGTGGCGCCGGATCAGTCCCGGCCGTAGACCCCAGCGGAGATCCATGGGGTGGGCGGCGACGCGTGACAGCGGGGGACAGGGCGTCGCCGTCCTGCCGCGGGGAGTGGGACTGCGCATGACCTAGGACGCGATCACGGACGAGTCGGTGTGCGCCAGTTCGACACCGGCGCAGAGCTGATGACCGTTACCGCCGAGAGATCTGTCCGATGTGGACGGTTCGAGTCGGCGAGAGTTCGGCCTGTCGGCCGGAGATCCTGTAGTCAGGCGGTTGTGCACCCCGGATCGCTTCGGGTTATGGTGGGTTTCTCATCGTCGGGCGTGCCCAGATCCTGCGCTCGCGGCGATCCCTTCAACCTTCTGACCAGTGGCGTAGCCCTGATGGTCGGATGGTGAGGAGTCGATCGTGGGCTCGGATTCTGTTGGTTCGCCGTCGGCTGGTGCTTCGGCCGTTGTCTTCTCTCCCACGCCCGGCCGGGCCGACGATGAGGTCAGGACCGAGGAGGAGTTGCTGAGCGCGGTCGCTCAGGGGGATGAGCGTGCGTTCGAGCTGGTCTATGACCTGCTGGCGGTACCGGTGACGCGCATGGTCCGCGCCGTGGTGCGGGATCACGCGCAGTCCGAGGACGTCGTGCGGGAGGTGTTCGTCGAGCTGTGGCGGACCGCGCCCCGGTATCGGCCGAGCCGGGGCGCGGTACAGGCGTGGGCGATCACGGTTGCGCACCACCGAGCCGTCGACCGGGTCCGCTCCGCGCGGTCGCGCGCCGACCGGGAGAGCGCCACGCACTTCCTGGGCGGTGCGGAGAGCGGGGTGGTGGAGCAGGTGCTCCACAAACTTGAGCAGGGGCAGGTGCGGGAATGCCTGCGGGCGCTGACCGAACTGGAACGCGAGTCGATCCTGTTGGCCTACTACCGCGCGCTGACCTACCACCAGGTGGCGGAGACGTTGCGAGTCGCGCCCGGGACGGTGAAGTACCGGATGCGCGCGGGCCTTCGGCGGCTACGCGACTCCCTCGTTCGACACCCGGCCGCTTAACGTCGTCGTTGATTTCGGGTACTGGTCGACGGGAAGCTGGAAGGCGAGCAGGCCCATGCCGAGGGCGTCGATCACCCGAGGCCCCGCCATCCGGTGGGCCACATAGGACACGGTGGCCTCGGCGGGTACCGGCTGGTCCAGTGTCAGCACCAGCCCACGACCCCGTTGCCAGCGCACGGACTCCACGACCGCTCCCGGCACCAGGAAGTCCTCGGCCGCGCCGTCCTCCACGGTCAGCTGCCGGGTGGACGACCGCAGCCGCACCACGATCTCGTGTGGACGGTCGTCGATCCGGTGTGCCGCGCGCGGGTTCGGTGGCGCCAGGCTCGGCGCGCCCGGCCGGTACAGATCGTCCAGCAGCAACGCCGCGTTCTGCTCACCGAGGAGCCGATAGCCGTTGAGATAGTCGAAATGACAGCCGTCGTGGCCGTTGAGGCCGGTGGTCGACTGTAGTCGCAGGTTGTCGATGGTCTCCGGCAGCCGCCGCTGGGCATCGCGCAGCGCGACCGGGGTCACCTGGTCGCAGGGAGAGTTGCGGACCTGGTGGACGTAGACCGGCAGCCCGACGCCGTAGTCCCGGCGCCAGTCGGCGACCAGCTCGGTGAACCCGGTGACGTGCACCTCGGCCCGGTCGCGGTCGGCCTCGCCCTGGTACCACAGCATCACGTCGATGGCGTCGCGTCCGGTCAGGCCCGCGCGGTCGAGGCGGTCCAGCAGCATGCCGTAGTTCGTTGCGCCATCGGTGGGATCGCTGTCGTTGCGGGCGAAGTAGCTGATCGGCTGTCCGCCACGGGCTCCGTTGATGACGGCGATCGGGATGCGTAGCTTGGCCGACAGCAACTGTCCCATGCGGACTCCCCACTGGCCGACGGCCGCGACCCGCTGGACGGTGTCGCCCATGGCGTAGGTCCAGCCGCCGATGGCCTCGGCCAACTCCGGGCGGTTGTTGTTGGACGTACCGAAGGTCCGCACCCACCGGGACCGGTCGGCGTCCGACGAGGTCGCGGTCGCCTGCTTGCCCGCCTGCGCGTTCGACTGGCCCTGCACGACGATGACGTCGCCGGCCACCACGTCGACCGCGCGGCCGACGCGATGCCGCGCCCCGTCGGCGGTGCGCGCGACCAGTTCCAGATCGGTCGACCTCAGGGCGACCGGCAGCGTGACGGTGAACGCGAACCGAGGCGATCGTGGTGACACGGCGGCTCGGTGGACCGTCTGCCGGCCGTCGCGGGTGGTGTGTAGTTCGATCGAGGTGACGGCCGGGTCGGTCGCCACGCCTGTGACCGGGACCGACACCGTGCTCGCGGTGCGGCCGGGGCGGGGGACCACCTGGCGCGACGACGGCGCGGTGTCCACGCGGACCAGCGACGGGCGGGCGTAGAAGGTGAGCCGGCGGTCGGTGTAGTCGGCCGCGTTGCCGGCGGCGGTCCAGTCGGGGCTCGTGCCCTGGCTGGTGCCGATCCCGACGTCCATCGTGCGTGGGCCGGGGGCGGTGAACGCGTTGACGGCCAACACCGGCGTCGCGGTCGGCTCGGTCGCCGGCCTCGGGCCGCGGGCGTCGGCCGCGTCGGCGAACGCGTGCACCTGGAACGAGCCGTACCCGTTGGCCCACAGGACCGCGTCGTCGGCGTCGTTGGCGGTCTCGGACGCTCCCGGGACCTGCTTGGAGCCGGTGCCGTCGGACTGGTTGGGCCACATCTCGACCCACCCGGACCCACCGTCGACCGGCCGCACGCCCTCGACGTTGGTGGCCACCGTCAGGTCGTCGACGAACTGGTGCCTGGCCTGGCGCATGTGGGTCGGCAGGCCGAGGTCGTCGGGCTCGGCACCGAGCGCCTCCATCGACGTCCACACCCAGCTGGTGCCGTCCTCTGTGGACAGTTCCAGGCAGTAGCCGAAGCGGTCGACCCCCTCGGCGAAGACGCCGGTGTCCTCGACGGTGTACGGCGGGGTGGCGTCCAGCCAGTTCGCGGCGGTCGGTAACTCGAGCGACCGCACCAACTGGTAGCCATCGGCCTCGGCCGCGCAGGACGTCGACAGCGGCTCGGCGGCGGCGGGGACGGCCGCGGCCGATGTCACGGCCGACGTCACGGCCAGGACCAGCGCGGCGCCGCCGCCGGCCAACCGAAGGAGATGGCGTCGCGTCATGATCACTCCTGGGTGGGTTCCTCGGCGAGCTTGGACTCGATGCCGATGTAGTGGTCCTGGATCGCCGCGCGCGCCTGATCCGGGTCGCCGGTGAGGATCGCGTCGAGGATTGCGGCGTGGCCCTGGTAGGCGTCCATCGGGGTGCGGCCGCGGGCCGGCGGGGCCGCCGCGTGGAACGCCAGCCAGAACTGGTCGAACAGCCGCAGCAGCATCGTGTTGCCCAGGTCGCGGAACAGCAGTTGGTGGAACTGGCGGTCCTGCTCGGTGAAGCTCTCGCCCCGTTCGGCGAGCTCACGCATCGCCGCCAGGGTGGTGCGCAGCGCGGTGACGCTCTCCGGTGTCATCGCGCGCATCGCGTCGGGGATGAGGGCGGTCTCCAGGGTCTTGCGCAGCGCGGCCAGCTCGCGCAGCGCCCGCTGGTCCTGCATGAGGCCGTAGGGGAGGTGGTCGAGCAGTGGGGCGAAGGAGAAGTCCCGCACGTAGACGCCGCTGCCGCGCCGGGTCTCGAGCACGCCGGTGGACTCCAGCGCCTTGACCGCCTCGCGCACCGAGTTGCGGCTCACCCCGAACAGCCTGGCCAGCTCGGACTCCGGCTTGAGCGGGTCGCCGGGGCGCAGCGCCTCCCGGAGGATGTAGTTCCTGATCTCGTGCTGCACCAACTGGTGTAGCGGAGCTCGGTGGCCCAGCGGCTGGAACTCCGCCTCGCGATCGTCCTGCTGACTCGCCACGCTGTCGATCATCCTCCCATTCGGTGAGACAACTTGTAGGATATCTTACGGATCTTGACACCAGATTGCCAGGCGCTTACCGTGCGAAACCTGTAGGACATCTTGCAGCAACACCGAGTTGGTGCCAAGGAGGTCGTCGGTGTCTGGTGGCCAACCGGTGCTGAGCCTGCGTGACCTGGTCGTCGAGTTCACGACGCGGGCCGGCGTGGTTCGCGCGGTCGACGGGATGAGCTACGAGGTCCTCAGTGGCCAGACCCTCGGCATCGTGGGGGAGACCGGGTCGGGCAAGAGCGTGTCGGTGCTCGCCGCGCTCGGTCTACTCAGGACACCGAACCTGCGCCGGGTGACCGGGCAGGTCATGCTCGGCGACGTCGACCTGCTCGCGCTGCCGGAGCCGGACCTGCGGCGGCGGCTCGGGCGCGACGTGGCGATGATCTTCCAGGACGCGATCTCGGCGCTGAACCCGGTCCAGCGGGTCGGCCACCAGATCGCCGAGGCGCTGCGGGTGCACGACCGCGCGCTGTCCACCGCCGCGGCGCGGGCCAGGGTCGTGGAACTGCTTGACCTGGTGGGCGTTCCCCAGCCGGGAACGCGCTATGACCAGTACCCGCACCAGTTCTCCGGCGGCATGTGTCAGCGGGTGATGATCGCGATGGCGATCGCCAACCGGCCAACGGTGCTGATCGCGGACGAGCCGACGACCGCGCTGGATGTCAGCGTGCAGGCCCAGATCCTGGACCTGCTGCGGGTCGCCAGGCAGGAGACCGGCGCCGGCGTCGTGCTGATCACCCACGACCTCGGGGTGGTCGCGGAGACCGCCGACCGGGTCGGCGTGACCTACGGCGGCCGGATCGTGGAGTCCGGTGAGGTCACCCAGATCTTCACCCGGCCGCGTCACCCCTACACCGCGGCCCTGCTCGGCGCGTTGCCCCGGCTGGACGCGGTGTCCGCCCGGCTGCTGCCGATTCCCGGGCAGCCGCCGGATCCGAGCGAGCTGCCGCCGGGATGCGCGTTCGCGCCCCGGTGCCCGATCTCCCGTGGCCGCGCGGTGTGTACCGAGGTCCGTCCGGTGTCGTTGCCCGACAACGGTTCCGGGGCGAGTGCCTGCCATTTCCCTGACGAGGCGGCGAGTCTGCCCACCGTCGAGGCCAATGACGTGCCGGCGGCGACGGCCGACGGTGGCGAGGTGGTGGTGCTCGACGTCCAGGACGCGGTCGCGCGGTTTCCGGTGCGGTCCGGGGTGTTCGCCCGCGCGTCGGCGTGGGTGCACGCGGTGGACGGGGTGTCGTTGCGGGTCCCCGCCGGGCGGACGGTGGGGCTGGTCGGCGAGTCCGGGTGCGGCAAGACCACGCTCGCGCGGCTGGTCCTGCGGCTGGTCGAGCCGACCGGCGGACAGATCCTGGTCGACGGCGAGAACGTCGGCACGGCGAGCCGGTCCCAGCTGCGGCGGATCCGGCGGCGCGCGCAGATGGTGTTCCAGGACCCGTACGCCTCGCTGAACCCACGGCTGAGCGTCGGTGACAACGTCGCCGAACCGTTGCGCCTGCAGGGCATGCCCCAGGCCCGGCGCCGGGCCGAGGTGGCCGAGCTGTTCACCAGGGTGGGGCTGCGGACCGAGCACGCCGAGCGGCTGCCGGCGGAGTTCTCCGGCGGTCAGCGCCAGCGGGTGGCGATCGCGCGGGCGCTGGCGTCCCGGCCGGGGCTGCTGATTCTCGACGAGCCGGTGTCCGCGTTGGACGTCTCGGTGCAGGCGCAGGTGTTGAACCTGCTCGCGGATCTGCAGCGGGAGTCCGCGATGGCCTACCTGTTCGTCAGCCACGACCTCGCGGTGATCCGGCAGGTCGCCGACGAGGTCGCGGTGATGTACCTGGGCCGGATCGTCGAATCCGGGTCGGTGCAACGGGTCTACGACGACCCGCGCCACCCGTACACCAGGGCGCTGCTCGCCTCGGTGCCGGTGCCGGACCCCGTCGGCCGCGCAGACCGGCAGCGGGTGCCGCTCGGCGGCGACGTCCCCAGCCCGGTGAACCCGCCGTCCGGCTGCCGGTTCCGCACCCGGTGTCCGATCGCGACGGACCGCTGCGCCGAGGAGGAACCGCCGCTGCGGCCCGTCGCCGGCGGCCACACCGCCTGTCACTTCGCCGAACGCACCACCGATCGCGCACCGGTCGCGCGACTGGAGGTGCGTCCATGAACCTGCCAGCCCCGGTTCGCCGGTTCGGTCGGTCGCGGTCGGGAGTTGTCGGTGCGACCGGGTTGTTGGTGTTGGTCGTGCTCGCCGTGGGCGCGCCGCTGGTCGCGCCGTTCGACCCGACCGCGCAGGACGGCGAGTCGCTGCTCGGTCCGTCCGGGGCGCATCTGCTCGGCACCGACCAACTCGGCCGCGACATCCTGTCCCGGCTGATCTACGGTGCCCGCGCCTCCCTGATCGCCGCGGTCGGCGCCGCCGCGGTCGGCGCGGGCATCGGGGTGCCGCTCGGGCTGCTCGCCGGCTACCTGGGGCGGTGGGTGGACGCGATCGCGATGCGGTTGGTCGATCTTCTGCTCGCGGTGCCCGGGATCCTGCTCGCGCTGGTGATGATCGTGCTGCTCGGGCCGGGCAGGCTCAACCTGGTGCTCGCGATCGGCATCGGCGCGGTGCCCGAGTTCGCCCGGCTCACCAGGGTGGCCACGCTCGCCATCCGGGACCGCGACTTCGTGTTGGCGGCCAGGGGAATGGGCGCGAGCACGCCGGACACGATGCTGCGCACGGTGCTGCCCAACGTGCTCGGCCCGGTCGTCATCCAACTCGTGGTCACCGCGTCGATGGCGGTCGTGGTCGAGGCCGGCCTGACCTTTCTCGGCCTGGGCACCCCGCCGCCGGCACCGTCCTGGGGCGGGATGCTGCAGGACGCGCGGTCCTATCTGTACCAGAGCCCGAGCTACGGGCTGTTCCCCGGACTCTGCCTGGTGCTCACCGTGTTCTGCCTCGACCGGATCGGCCACGGTCTGCGGCTCGCGGTCAGCGGCGGCAGCGAGCATCCGACGGCGCGCGTCGCCACCGGAGGTGCGGTCTAGATGTATGGCCACCTGATCCGCAGACTTCTCCAGTTCGCCGTGGTGCTGGTGCTCGGCTCGATCGCGGTCTGGGCCTTCACCTTTGCCCTGCCTGGCGATCCGGCCTCGGTGCTGCTCGGGCCGGACGCGAGTGCCGCCGAGCTGGCCGCGACCAGGGAACGGCTCGGCCTCGGCGGGTCCATTGTGGAGCAGTACCTGTCCTGGATCGGCCACGCGGTCGCCGGCGATCTCGGTTCCTCGTACTACTCCGGCCAACCGGTGGTCAGCGAGCTGCTCGACCGGATCCCGGCCACGGTGCAGCTGGCCGGGTTCGCGATGGTGCTGACCCTGCTGATCGCCGTGCCGGTGGGCATCGTGGTCGCGCTGCGGCCGCATTCGGTGGTGGGCCGGGTGTTGCAGGGCTACCTCACCGCGGGCCTCGCGGTGCCGACGTTCTGGCTCGGGCTGTTGCTGATCATCGTGCTCGCCGTGCGGTTGCGCTGGCTGCCGGCATCGAGTGACTTCGTGCCGCTGTGGCAGGATCCCGGCGGCGCGTTGACCGCCACGATCCTGCCGGCGGTCGCCATCGCCGTGCACACCTCCAGTGTCACCGCCCGGTTCCTCGCCACCTCACTCGGCGAGGTCATGGGCAAGGACTACATCCGTACCGCCAGGGCCAAAGGCGTGCCGGAACGGGACGTGATCCGCCGCCACGCGCTGCGGAACGCGTCGCTGCCGACGGTCACCGTCGTCGGTCTCCAACTCGGTGGTTTTCTCGGCGGCACGGTCGTCATCGAGGCCGTCTTCAACTACCCCGGTCTCGGGCGCCTGCTCTACACCGCGATCGGCGAACGCGACTACGCCATCGTGCAGGGCGGAGTGCTGTTCGTCGTGGCCACCTTCCTGCTGCTCAACCTGCTGGTGGACGTCTGTTACGCCGTCCTTGATCCACGGATCCGGCTTACCTGAGAGGCCTCACCATGAACATGTCACCAAACATGTCACCGATCCAGTCCCGCATCATGGGCCGCAGAGCGTTGCTGCGGACCGGTTTTCTCGCGGTCGGCGCGCTCGCCGGCGCGCCACTGCTCAGCGCCTGCGGCTCCGGCAGCGCTGGTGGCGATGGCGGCGCCCCGACCGGCAGGATCACGCTCGGCACGACGAAGATCATGCAGTTCGATCCCTACCTCACCAACACCGACATCCACATCCACGCCTTCTACACCTACCTGATCGACTACCCGGCCGACGGCACCTACGAGCCGATCCCGGCCGCCGCCGAGAAGTGGGAGTTCGCGCCGGACAAGGGTTCGGTGACCATCACCCTGCGGGAGTCGAAGTACCACTCAGGGGAGCCGGTGACCGCCGAGGACGTCGTCGCCGGCGTCAAGCGGGCCAAGGACCCCAACGCCGGGTTCACCCTCGCCCAGCCGACCGCGTTCATCGCCTCGGCGACCGCGGTCGACAAGCGGACCGCGCGCCTGGACTTCACGCAGGCAACGCCAGAGGCGCTCGTGCTCGACTGGATGTTCGCCTTCCCGATGATCCTGGCGGCCGACAACGTTCCGGCGAAGCTGGAACACCAGCCCGCGGGCTCCGGCCCGTTCCTGCTCGGGGAGTTCCGGCGCGACCAGCGTCTGGTGCTGAAGAGAAACCCCGACTTCTACGACCAGGACAAGCCGTTCCTGGACGAGGTGGAGTACCGGTTCTTCACCGACGAGGACGCGTTGGTCGCCGGCCTGGAGTCGGCGTCGGTCGACGGTGCGGCCTACATCGGGTTCCGGCACGCCGACCGGCTGCGCGACCGGTTCACCATGGTGGAGGGCGGTGGCCGGATGTCGATCTTCTTCATGAACGCCACCATCCCGCCGTTCGACAACAAGCTCCTGCGCCAGGCGCTGGCGCGCGCGATCGACCGCGACCGCATCCTCAAGCAGGTCAACTTCGGCATCGGCGACCCGGTGTACACCGCGTTCATGCCGTCATCGCCCGCGTTCGACAAGTCCTATCTGGACTCACACGGGTTCGACCTCGACGTCGCCGGGGAACTGCTCGAGCGGTCGGGTGGCGCACGCACGGCGGTCGCGGGGGTGGCGTCGGGGACGCCGGACGTGTCGACGTTGGAGATCATCCAGGCGGACCTGAAGAAGATCGGCTTCGAGCTGGAGATCGCCCCGCAGGAGGAGGCGGCCTACCTCGAGGCGTTGTTCGCCAGCAAGCTGCAGTGCACCGCCGCGGCACAGCCGAACAACCTGCAGAGCCCGTCGCTGATCGCGCGGGGCCGGCAGATGCTGACCACCGACGCGAACACCACGTTCCTCGACAAGGTGCCGCCAGCGTATGTCGCCGCGGTCGCCGCCGCGGGTTCGGCCATCACCCCCGAGGACCAGCAGGCCGCCTACGCCGAGCTGAACAGGGTCCTCGTCGACGAGGCATGGGCGGTCGGCGTCACCACGAAGCCGTCGCTGTTCGCGCTGGACAAGCGCATCACCGGCCTGGTCACCGACGCCCGCGACTTCGTCAACCTCACCGACACCAAGGGCTAGGAGAAGCGGGCCGCATGCTGTATTCCACTGATGGACCCGACATGGCGCTGCTCACCGCGGTGTTCACCCCGTTCACCGAGACCGGTGAGCTCGACCTGGACACCGTGGCCAAGCAGGCCGACGACCTGGTCGCGTGGGGCTCGGTGGCGGCCTATGTCGGCGGGACCGCGGGCGAGGGGGCGTCGCTGTCGACCGAGGAGCGGATGGCGCTGGTCGACCGGTGGTCCGAGGTCGCGGCCGGCCGGCTGGACCTCATCGTCCACGTGGGACATTCCAGTCTCACCGAGGCGCGCAGGCTGGCCGCGCACGCCGAGTCCGTCGGGGTGAAGGCGGTCTCCGCGGTCGCGCCGTACTTCCACCGGCCGGAGACGGTGTCCGCGCTGGTCGACGTCTGCGCGGCCATCGCCGACGCCGCACCGACACTGCCGTTCACCTACTACCACATCCCGTCGATGACCGGCGTGCACCTGCGGGCCAGCGACGTGCTGGTGGCCGCGCGGGAGAAGATCCCGACCTTCGCCGGGGTCAAGTTCGCGCACAACGACATGGTCGACCTGCAACGGTGTCTGTACCTGGCCGCCGGTGAACAGGAGGTGTTCGTCGGCGTGGCCAAGCTGGTGCTCGCCGCGTGGCAGTGGGGAGCCAGGGCGGCGATCGGCTCGGTGTACAACTTCGCCGGCCCGCTGTTCCAACGACTGCTCGGCCACGCGGCCAGGGGCGAGCTGACGCAGGCGCGGGAGTGTCAGCAACTCGCCCAACAGGTCATCGACACGGCCGCGCGGTACGGCGGGGAGCTGGTCGGCTTCAAGGCGCTCGGCGCGCTGTCCGGTGTGGACTGTGGCGGATGCCGGCCGCCGCTGGTGTCTCCCGGCCCGGAGCGGCTGGCCGCGTTGCACGCCGAGGTGACCGCGCTCGGGTTCCCCGACCGGAGCCGGTGATGGCGCGCAACGTCCTGGTCATCCAGGCAGACCAGTTCCGGGCGGACTGCCTTGGCGTGGCGGGGAACCCGGATGTGCGTACGCCGAACCTGGACCGGCTCGCCGCCGACGGCGTGCGGTATCGCAACGCGTACTGCCCGTTCCCGGTCTGCACCCCGTCCCGGTACTCGCTGATGTCCGGCCTGCACGTCCGCCAGCACGGTGGCTGGGACAACCACTGCACCCTCGCCCCGGGGATCGAGACCTTCCCCAAGGCGCTGCGCCGCGCGGGCTACCAGACCGCGGCGGTGGGCAAGATGCATTTCACGCCGACCTATCTCGACGTCGGCTACGACCATATGGCGCTGGCCGAGCAGCACGGGCCCGGCCGGTACGAGGACGACTACCACCGGGAGCTGGTGGTGGCCGGGCTCGCGCCGCTGACCGACCTGTACGACCAGGAGCGGGAGTTCCGCGCGCAGGCCCCACCGTCCTACTGGGACACCTACGGCAGCGGCCGGTCGAACCTGCCGCAGGAGTGGCACTCCACCACCTGGATCGGCAGACGGGCGCGGCGGGTGCTCGCCGGCTGGTCCGACGCCGGCGGCCAACTGCTGCACGTGTCGTTCATCAAGCCCCACCACCCGTTCGACCCGCCGGCCGGCTGGGACGACGCCTACGATCCGGCGGCACTGACCCCGTTACCCGGGTGGACGGACGCCGTGCCGGCCGCCGACCGGCGACACCGGCGGGAGTACTTCGACTACGAACCCCTTGACCTGCCCCGGCTGCGGCAGGTGATGGCGCACTACTACGCCACCATCAGCCACCTCGACCACGAGGTCGGCCGCCTGCTCGACCTGTTGCGCCAACGCGGGCTCTACGACGACACCCTGATCGTCTTCACCGCCGACCACGGCGAGTACCTCGGCTTCCACCACCTGCTGCTCAAGGATGGCCCGATGTACGACCCGGTGGTCAAAGTGCCGCTGCTGGTCAAGTTCCCCGGGCGGCGGCGAGGCGCCGAGGCGTCGGACGCGTTGGTCTCGCTGATCGACGTCGCCCCCACGATCCTGTCCGCCTGCGGGCTGGCGGCGGCGACACCGTTGCCCGGCAAGGACCTGACCGACCCGGCCGCCGGGCACGACCACGTCTTCGCCGAGGACCGCCGGCACGGCGTCGCCGGGATGGCCCGCACCGACCGGTACAAGCTGCTGTGGTCCGACGCCGCCGGGGAAGCGCTCTTCGACCTGACCGAAGACCCCTACGAGCACACGAACCTCGCCACCGATCCGGCCCATGACGACGTGCTGGCTCGGCTGCGCGCGGCCGCCGCGCGGTGGGCACTGCACGACGCGACGCCACCGACCTATCTGGACCCCGCCGCCCCCGCCCGCCGTGCGGTCACCAGCGGCGACCGCACGGCCAGGCACGAGCTGTTCACCAGCGCGGTGGCCAGGCACCGCACCGAGTCCTGACCCGACTCGAGACTTTCCGCCTCCTGACAGCTGCTGAGGAGAGGACCGATTGTGACCACTCATCGTTCGACTCGGTATCGCGCGCTGCTGATCGCCTGCGTGGTGAGCGCGGCGACGGTGTTGTCGGCCGGCCAGAGCGCGCCGGCGGCCACCGAAGATTCCACTGTGGACCCGTTCCGCGACCGGACCACCGTGCTGTTCTCCAGCCCGAACGTGCCGTCGGGGTGCTACCGCATCCCGGCGGTCATCCGGGCAGCGGACGGGTCGCTGCTGGCGTTCGCCGAGCACCGGTTCCACACCTGCGCCGACAAGTCCAACATCGAGACGGTCGTCCGGCGGCTGCCCCCGGGCGCCACCGAGTGGCTGCCGATCCAGACGGTGGTCCGGGGCGAACCCGCCGATCCGGTGGCGCCGGCGACCAGGGGCAACCCCGGCCCGGTGGTGTACCGGAAGGTGCCCGGCGCCACCGAGTCCAGGGCGCCAGACGGGCGGATCGTGTTGCTCGGCACGCACAACCCGGTCGACCCGAACAACCCGGGCCAGAACCACCGGACCGCGCCGCGCACCCCGTACGTGGTGCACAGCGACGACAACGGGCGGACCTGGACCACGCCGAACACCCTGTCCCAACTGGACGATCCCGCGTGGGGGCACTACGCGACCGGGCCGGTGCACGCCATCCAGCTCACCCGGGGCGCGCACGCCGGCCGGCTCATCGCGGGAGTCAACTACGGCAACGGCACCGCCCACGGGGCCATGCTCGTCCACAGCGACGACGGCGGCGACACCTGGCAGCGGGGCGCCCAGGTGCAGTATCCCGCCAAGCGCCAACTGGTTCCCCAGGAACACAGCCTGGTCGAGTTGGCCAACGGCGACGTCATGGTCTGGACCCGACAGAACTTCTCCGGCGGTACGCCCGAGGAGGAGGCCGACCCGAACGTCCGGCCGCACCGGGCGATCGCGATCAGCAAGGACGGCGGCGCGACCTACCACCGCGACTACACCCTGCTGCCCGGGTTCGAGGCACCGCCCATCCAGTCGTCGGCGGTGCGGCTGCGGGCGACTGACGACGGCGACGCCTACAACCGGATCATCACCATGGCGCCGTCGGTGAACGTGGAGCCGCGGATCCGGCCGACCCTGCGGTCCTCGTTCGACGAGGGGCGCACCTGGCAGACCGTGGACACCCCGCTGGACTCCACCGACGAGGGCGTGCAGGTGTTGGGCACCAACGACCGCGACGTCTCGGTGGCGGAATGTGCTTGCTGGGGCGGGTATTCCGACATGGTGCGGTTGCCGGGCGGTGACCTCGGGCTGCTCTACGAACGCGGCACCACCGACTACCGCTCGGAGATCGCGTTCACCCGGCTCGGCACCCGCGACCTGCACACCCCGTCCAGGACCCACGACCTGTCCGGCCGGTCCGCGCTGGTCTTCGACGGCGTCACCACCACCAGGGGCCGGCACGGCCGGGCGTTGAGCTTCGACGGCCAGCGGGGCCGGGTGCAGCTGCCGTACCGGACCACCCCGGTCCTCGGCACCGGCGACTTCACCGTGTCCACCTGGATCAGGTACGACGACACCAGCCGGGACCAGGCCGTGTTCTGGGCGTACGGCCTGGACGGTGAGCCGCAGGTGTGGCTTCGGGCCGAGCCAGGCCGCGACCGCCTCCGGGGCATGGTGACCACCGCATCCGGTTCGGCGAGCGTGACCTCCCGCGACGACTACGCCGACGGTCGCTGGCACCACGTCGCGTTGCGCCGCCAGGGCGGCACGGTCACCCTGCTCGTCGACGGCGACCCGGTCGCCTCGGCGTCCGGCGCGCGCGGTGCGGTCCAGGGGAGCGACCCCACACCGGTCTACATCGGACAGCGGCTCGACGGGGCGAACCGGTTCCACGGTGCCATGGACGAGTTCCGGGTCTACGACCGCGCGCTCACCGGCGCCGAGCTGCACCGGCTGCGCGCGGGCCTTCCCGGCGGCATCCGGGGCCTCACCGCACACCTGCCGATGGACGCCGTCCTCCCACCCGGCGCCTGAGCGGCGACCGCGATGCGCCGCGCACGTTCCAGGAACGCGGCCCTGGTGGCCGTGGGTGCCCTGCTCACGTCGATGCTCGGCGGCGGCCTGGCCGCCGAGCCGACGGCCGAGGCGCAGGCGGGCGACGCGCCCGCGTTGACCGCGGCGACCTTCGCCGACCCCCCACCGACGGTGCGCCCGAAGTACCGCTGGTGGATGCCGATGGCCTTCACCGACGACGACCAACTGCGCGCCGAGTTGGCCGACATGAAGGCCATCGGCGCCGGCGGCGCCGAGGTCCAGACCACGACCGCCGCCGGTCCCCGGGCGTTCGATCCGGCGTTCCTCGCCGAGTACGGCTGGGGCTCACCGGCGTGGGCGCGCAAGGTCCAGACGATGGCCGAGCAGGCCGACAGACTCGACCTCGCGCTGGACCTCACGATCAGTCCACGGTGGCCGGCCATCGTGCCGACGGTGACCGACGTCAACGATCCCCGGGCGTCCCAACAGTTGGTGTTCTCGCACGCCTTCCTCACCGGCGGCACCCGGTATGCCGGCGCGCTGCCGGCCAACTACGACCCCCGGCCGCCGGCGGGCGCGCACCGCACGACGATCGCCGCGTTGCTCGCCCGCTGCGCGGACGCGACCTGCGCCGGCGGCGACGGTCCCGTGCTGCTGCACCGCGACAGCGTGCGGGAGGTCACCGGCAGCGTCGGTGACGACGGCACGCTGCGCGTGGACGTGCCCGGCGACGCGGCGGACACCTATGTGCTGATCGGCGTTTTCCAGACCGGCGACGGCCAGCTGCGCAACAACTTCACCACGACCAAGCCCAACTACTTCCTCGACCATCTCAGCGAGCAGGGGGTGCGCGCGACCACGGAGTTCTACGACTCGTCCATCCTCGTGCCGCCGGTGCGCCGGGCACTCGACGCCGTCGGCCGGGTCGACCTGTTCGAGGACTCGCTCGAGCTCGGCGAGTCTCCCAAGTGGACCTGGGACTTCGCCGGCGAATGGCAGCGGCGGCGGGGCTACTCGCCGATCTCGGTCCTGCCGGCGCTGGCCGGCGCGGGATCGGCCGGCCTCACCGGCGACCCGACCTTCGAGTTCACCGACGGCAGCGGCCAGCGCGTCCGGACCGACTACCGGCAGACCTGGAACGACCTGTACCTCGACGCGCGGCTGGATCCCCTGCGGGACTGGGCGAACGACCGTGGGCTCGCGTTGCGCGCCCAGCCCTACGGCGGTCCGATCGACACCCCGGAGGCCGCGAGCCACGTCGACGTGCCGGAGGGCGAGTCGCTGGTGTTCTACGACAACATCGAGGCCTACCGCCTGGTGTCGGTCGGCGCACACCTCAACGGCACCCCGGTCGTGTCCAGCGAGTGTTGCGCGGCAAGGGAAAACGTGTGGGCGACGACCGCGGGCGGCTGGCAGCCGCCGGCCAACCTGCGGTCGGTGTACCGCGGCTACGCCGGTGGCGTGACCCAGGTGGTGTGGCACGGCTACCCGTACCTGACCAAGGGCGAGGGAACCACCGACCAGACCGTGTGGCCCGGCATGTCTTACGGCGGCAACACCTCCTTCGCCGAAGGGTGGGGCGCGAAGGGCGGTCCGAACTGGACGGACCACCGGGCGATCAACGACCGCCTCGCCCGGCTGCAACTCGTGCTGCGGCACGGCAGGCCGACCTTCGACGTGGCCATGTACCTACAGGACTTCGGCCTGCGGTCACCGGCGACCCGGCTCACCGGTCCGGACCGCCTGCTGGAGAGCGACTCGCCGCTGGCCGAACACGGCTACACCCACGAGTACCTCAGCCCGGCCAACCTGCGGCTGCCCTCGGCGCGGGTGTCCCACGGGCGGCTGTTCCCGGAGGCGGGCAACTACCAGGCGATCGTCCTTGCCGACCAGCAGACGATGGCGGTCGACACGGCCCGCCGGTTGGCCGGCCTGGCCAGGGACGGGCTGCCGGTCGTGTTCGTCGGCGACCTGCCGTCGGCCACCCCGGGCCTGCACGACGCGGCGGCCGCGGACGCCGAACTGCGCCGGGTGATCGCCACCCTGGTCCGGCGGCCGACCGTGCACCGGGTCGCGGAACTGACCGCCGTGCCGGACCTGCTCGCCCGGCTCGGGATAGGTCCCGCCGCCGCACACGCGACCGACTCGGCCGACGTGTTGAGCGTGCGCCGTACCGACCGGAACACCGACCTCTACTACCTGTTCAACCAACGCTCGTGGGCGACCGAGCAAACGCTGACGCTCACCGGCGACGGCCGACCGTACGAACTGGACACCTGGACCGGCGAGATCACCCCACTCACCGACTACCGGCGCACCGCGCACGGTGTGGTCGTCGACGTCGCCATGGAACCGGCCGACACCAAGGTGATCGCGTTGACCACGCGCCAGGACGACACCTTCCGCCCAGCGGCCGCACCGGAAACCGGGCCGACCGGCGCACGCGGCGACGGGCTCGCCCCGGCGCTGCTCGACGACTGGACCCTGCAGGTGGAGAGCTGGCAACGAGGTCCGACCGGACTACCCGGCGACACCACCAGAACGGCGCTGCCGCCGACGCCGGTGGTCGCCGGCGAGCGGGGCGCGCTGCCGCCGTGGTCGGCGATCACCCCGGCCAACGGCTACGACGTCGATCTGGGTGACGTGTCCGGGGTGGGCACCTACCGCTCGACGTTCACTGTGGACGATGCCTGGCGCGGCGTGCGCACCGCGCACCTCGACCTGGGCACCGTCGTGGACACCGCGACGGTCACCGTGAACGGCACCCGCCTGCCGGCGCTCAACCCCCAGGACCCGCACCATGTCGAGGTCGGCCACCTGGTGCGCCCTGGGAGGAACACCGTCGAGGTCCGGGTCTCGTCGACACTGATCAACGCGGTCCGGGTGGCCCCGGGAACCGGCGCGGCCGGCCGCGAACGCCAGGCCTACGGCCTGCTCGGCCCGGTGCGCCTGACCCCGGTCGACGCGCGACAGCCGACCATGACCGTCGAGGCACTGGAGCGGGAACTGCCGCTGGCGGCCGGCGGTGCCAACCAGACTCGCGTCCGGATCGCCAACCACTCGCCGAGACCGGTGACGGTGTCGGTCGACGTGTCCACCGGCGACGGCGTGCACGCGGTCGCTGACCAGCCAAGATTGCGCATTCCTGGTCGGTCGTCGGTGACCACGCCGGTGCGGGTGCGGGGTTGGCAGCAGACGGGGTCGTCTGGTCTGGTGATCGATGTGGCGGCGACGAACGGGACGCGTGGGCAGGCGTACGTGTCGCTTCGACATTCCGACAACCTGGCGCTCAACCCGACCGGAAGCCCGTATCCGCGCGTCTGGGCGGCCAGCTACCAGTACCAGCACCCGCCGTCGTTCCTGACCGACGGGCGGACCTCGACGTACTGGGCCGCGAGCGGCCAGACGCCGGGGGAGGCACCGTCGGCCGACCGGCCGGAGTTCATCGGCGTCGACCTCGGCCTGCCGACGGTGGTGCACGCGGTCGGCACGCGCGGCCGGGGCAACTGGGCTCCCAAGGCGTTCGACGTGCAGACGTCGATCGACGGCAGGCGGTGGCAGACCGTCGGGTCCGAAGTGGAGGCACCGAGGGCGGACAACATCACGGCGGTCACGCCGAAGCCGGCGCGCTATGTGCGGCTGCGCATCACTCAGGGGTGGTATCCCACCCAACCTGGTCACAACACTCAACTGGCCGAGTTCGCCGTCTACGCGAACCCGGTCGCGGAGCCAGGAGGACAATGATGACCCTGCTCTCCAGACATCGGTCCACAGTGGCCGCGGCGTGCGCCGTCGTGGTGCTCGCCTCGACCGTCGCCGTCCAGTCGGCACAGCCGGCGACGGCGGACGCACCCGGGCCGCGGCTGTCCGCGCTGTCGGCCCGGCCCGACATGGTCACCGCCGGCGACGTGTTGGTCGCCGCGGACGTGCCGCGCGGCGAGCGAGCGCGGTTCACGCTCAACGGCGCGGACGTCACCGACGCCTTCCGGCCGGGCACCGACCGGCACACCCTCACCGGCCTGGTCGACGGGCTCCGCCCGGGAAAGAACCGGCTCGTGGTGAAGGCCGGGTCGCGGCGCGACCAACTCGTGCTGACCAACCACTCGGCCACCGGCCCGGTCATCAGCGGTCCCCATGAGACGCCCTACATCTGCACCACCGACGTGTTCAAGCTGGTCGACGGCGGCACCCTCGGAGCCCCGCTCGACGATGACTGCTCGGCGGCCAGCCGGGTCGACTACGCCTACCGGTCGACCGCCAACCAGACCAAGCCCCTGCCGGATCCCACCGTTCGGCCGGCCGACCTCGCCACGACGACCACCAGCACCGGCGAGACCGTGCCGTTCCTGATCCGGATCGAGACCGGCACGCTCAACCGGGCGATCTACCAGATCTCCATGCTGCACGATCCGTCCGATGAGGACCCCGCGTTCGACCGCCGGGGTCCCGGCTGGAACGACCGGCTCATCTACACCTTCGGCGGCGGCTGCCGCGGCGGTTGGTACACCCAGGGCACGAGCACCGGCGGCGTGCTCACCCCGCAGATGCTCGGCCAGGGCTACGCGGTCGCGTCGGCGTCGCTGAACGTCTTCGGCAACAACTGCAACGACCTGCTGGCCGCCGAGACGATGATGATGGTGAAGGAACGGTTCGTCGAGCGGTACGGCGATCCGCTGTTCACCATCGGCTGGGGTGCCTCCGGCGGGTCCTACCAGAGCCACCAGATCGCCGACAACTACCCGGGGCTGCTGGACGGCATCGTGGTCGGCCAGTCCTTCCCGGACGTGATCTCCGCGACGAACTTCACGCTGTTCGACTCCCGGCTGCTCGACCACTTCTTCACCGAGGTCGCGCCGGGGGAGTTCACCGAGGAGCAACAGCGCCAGATCGCCGGTTACCGGGTCTGGCGCAGCATCGGGAACCTCAGCGACGGCGCGAAACGGCTGGACCCGGACGCC
Source organism: Actinophytocola sediminis (assembly GCF_054779715.1). Lineage (NCBI taxonomy): Bacteria > Bacillati > Actinomycetota > Actinomycetes > Pseudonocardiales > Pseudonocardiaceae > Actinophytocola > Actinophytocola sediminis. Next base: position 137,672 of record NZ_BAAGXS010000038.1, read on the forward strand.
GAGTTCCCCACCGTGCTGCCGGCCGAGCTGCGGTATGACGCGCGGGCCAACCCCGGCGGCGCGCGCGGCACGGTCTACGACCACACCGCCAACGTCTTCGGCCGGTACCCGAAGACCGGATTCGCCAGGCGCCCGCTGGACAACGTCGGCGTGCAGTACGGGCTGGCCGCGCTGAACTCCGGCGTGCTCACGCCTCGGCAGTTCCTCGACCTCAACGACGGCATCGGCGGACTGGACCTCGACGCGGAGCCGACCGCGCGCCGCACCGAGGCGGACCCGGTCGCGCGCGACGCCGCGTACCGCACCGGACGCATCCTGTCCGGCGGGATGGGCCTGGCCGACACCCCGATCATCGACTACCGCGCGTACTCCGACGACGCGGTCAACGGCGACATCCACATGAACACCCACGGGTTCGCCACCAGGGCCCGGCTGGCGGCGGCCAACGGCGACGCGGACAACCAGGTCTTCCTGGTGGAGGACAACGTGCACGGCGGGTTCAGCCTGAACAGCCCCACCCTGCGGGCCGCACTGTCCAGTATGGACGAATGGCTGACCGCGCTGGCCGACGACGACTCGGCCCGGCCGGACCACCAGCGGGTGGTCCGCGCCAGGCCGGCCGAGCTCACCGACGCCTGCTGGACTCCAGGGGCCGACTCCCGCAAGATCGTCCAGCCGATCACCGCGGACAACGCCGGTGAGTGTGGGCGGTTGTTCCCCACCTACGCCACCGCGCGGCTGGTGGCCGGCGCGCCACTGGCCGACGACGTGGTGACCTGCCATCGCAAGCGGATCGACTGGCGCGACTACGAGGTCGACTTCACCCGCGCCGAACGCGCCCGCCTGCGGGACATCTTCCGATCAGGCGTGTGCGACTGGTCCAGGCCCGGCATCGGCCAGCGCCCCCCACGCGGCACCTGGCAGGTCATCGACTGACGCGGTGACTGAGGCGGTGAAGGCGTCCTTCCTCGCGTCCAGCGCGCCGAAGGACGCCTTCACCGCGGTGGGTTAGCGAGCCGGAGGCGGGGTAGACCCTGGTATGGCGACCTCGCTTACGGCGTTCGCGTTGACCTGCTCGCTCAAGCGGTCTCCGGCGCCGTCCAGCAGTGACCTCATCGCGCGGCAGGTGCTCGACGAGCTGCGGTCCCATGGCGTGCCGGGCGACCTGCTGCGCGTCGTCGACTTCGACGTGCGGCCCGGGGTGGCGGCGGACATGGGGGAGGGGGACCAGTGGCCGGAGATCCGGCGGCGAGTCCTCGACGCCGACATCCTCCTGCTGTCCGTGCCGACCTGGATGGGACATCCGTCGAGCATCGCGCAACGGGTGATGGAGAGACTGGACGCCGAGCTGTCCGAGACCGACGACCATGGCCGGCCGTCGATGTTCGGCAAGGTGGCCGTGGTCGCGGTGGTGGGCAACGAGGACGGCGCCCACAAGATCATCGCCGACTGTTTCCAGGCGCTCAACGACGTCGGGTTCACCGTGCCCGCCCAGGGCGGGACATACTGGAACAACGAGGCGATGAACCCCAAGGACTACAACGACCTGGACCGCACCCCGGACGCGGTCGCCAGCACGAACCGCACGGTGGCCGCCAACGCAGCGCACCTGGCACGGCTGCTGAAGGAGTCGCGGTACCCACCGAAGTCCGCCTGATCTCCTGGCCTCTCACACTCTGTCGTCGGTGGGCGAGGTCGTCGACGCGACGCTCCTGGAATGTGATCGCCGGTCGAGCCACCAGCACACCGTCAGGAGCAGGACCCCCTGTGTCACACCCGCGGCCACGAGCAACGTGAAGCTCGACAGGCCGGTACCGGAAACGTCGACCTCCACCAGGATATGGGAGGTTGGTAGGCACACCAGGTGCAGCCAGATACCGCCAAAACTCGCGCCGATGGTGGGCTCATCGAGCCAACCCCACGTCGCCACCGCCACGACGATCACCAGCACCAGGTACCAGATCCCGAACCACCGCAACCGCCAGGGAACACGTTCCGGTGCCATGGTGCTCAGTATGCCGCTCGACGAATCTGACGACCACGACTCGCGTGCGCTCAAAGACGTAGCGAGAATGTAGGTGGGGAGTTAGGCCGCCGTCCCACGATGGCGTCATGTCCCCTCACCTCAGCCGTCGCGGCTTCCTGGCCGTGCTGCCCGGCGCCGTTGTGGCGACCTCGCTCGCCCCCGGTGTGGCCGCCGCGAACGCCGCCGGCGCGGACATGGAGCTGGTCGTGCTGGCCGCGCAACTGGACCCGGTCAAGGACGGCACCGGCCTGACTCCCGGCGCCGGCCCGAGCGTGACGCTGGTCGAGAAGGCGCTCGCCGCCAAGGGCTTGCTGGCCGCGGCCTACGTCGACGGTCACTTCGGCACGTCGACAAGAGCGGCTTACGGGCGCTGGCAGGAGTCCCTCGGGTACACCGGCCTGGCGGCCAACGGCCTGCCGGGCCGGGCCTCGCTGACCGCCCTGGGCGATGGCCGGTTCACCGTGACCCGCCCCATCGGCCCCGGCACGCGCACCACGCACCAGGGCTTCCCGGTCAACACCAGGACCGTCGCCATGCTCACCGAGGCCAAGCGGCGCGCGCAGGTCCCGTTCGTGCTGGAACAGGGCTCCTACTCGCCGGGCGAGGACCCCACCTCGGCGGGCACCCACGACGGCGGTGGCGTGGTCGACCTGGACGCCGAGGCGCTGACCGGAAACCAGCGCACCGCCGCGCTCATCGCGCTGCGCGAGGTGGGTTTCGCCGCCTGGCTGCGCGACCCGTCACAGGATGACTGGCCGTGGCACATCCACGCCGTGGCGGTCAACGACACCGACCTGTCCACCCCCGCGCAGAACCAGGTCGGCAAGTACTACCTCGGCCGCGACGGCCTGGCCGGCAACGGCCCGGACGACGGTCCGGCGGTGCCGAAGGTGACCTGGGAGCAGTACCTCCGGGCCACCCGCTGAACAAAAACCCTGCACCAGATTGGAAGTCAGTATGCGCAGACTGAGCTGGAGGGCCGGGGCAGCCGCCATGGCCGCGGCTGTCATGGTCGCCACGGGGCTCACGTTGATGTCCACACCGGCGGCCGCGGCCGACCGCGACGGCAACTGTGACAGCGGCGAGTTCTGTTACTACTACAACAGCGACAACGCCGGTTCGGTGTCGGACTTCTCCGGCTCGGTCGCCGACTACGGCACCACCCAACCGTCCTGCTACGAGTTCAAGGGCGCCGGCAACGGCCAGAGCGAGTGCATCAAGAACAACGCGGCGTCGGTGTGGAACCGCAGCAGCGTGACCGTGCGGGTCTACTTCAACACCGGCTACGGCGGCGCGTCGCAGAACTTCGCGGCCGGCGCCAAGGGCAACCTGAACACCACGTTGAAGAACAACAACGCCTCCCACCAGTTCAACCCGGGCACGGCCGGCCAGTTCTGGCTGCCGTTCCCGTGTGGCGAGACGTGGGAGGCGGGCACCCGCACCAACCACAGCCCGGCGAACGCGGTGGACTTCAACCACTATCCCGACGATCTCAACTGGATGGTCTACTCCTCGGCACCCGGCACGGTGTCCAAGGTGGCCAACACCGGCAGCACCTCCTACGGCCGCTACATCGTGATCGACCACAGTGGAGGGTGGCAGACGCTCTACGCCCACCTGAACTCCCAGAACGTCTCGGTCGGCCAGAGTGTCTCGGAGAAGACGATGATCGGCCGGGTCGGCAGCACCGGCGGCTCGACCGGCCCGCACCTGCACTACGAGCAGAAGCTCAACGGCGCGGTGCAGAAGGTGACCTTCCGGGACGGCAACCCCGTCTACTGGGGCAAGACCAACGTGAAGCGCACGACCAACTGTCCCTGACTGACACTGGACCCCGGGCCGCCGTGCGGCCCGGGGTCCTCAGCCGTCCAACACCCCGAGCAGCTGGCGACAGTCCTGTTCGCTGTCCCGGTTTCCGTTGCGCCGGAACATCTCCGCGGCGCGGAGCAACGGCGGCAGCGCCCGGTCGCGGTCGTGCAGGTCGGTGTGGATCCGCCCGAAGGTCAGCAACGTGAACGCGACGCACCGGTCGTCCTGGAGCTCGGTGAAGATGCCGAGCGCACGGTCGAGGTCGTGCAACGCGCGGCCGGACTCGCCGGTGCGGTGGCGCAGCTCGCCGAGTCCACTCAGGACGACCGCCTCCCGGTGCACGTCCCCGTCGGCAACCGAGATCTCCAGTGCCTGGGTGTACCAGTCGCGGGCGTCGCCGAGCCGGTCCGTGGCGACCATCAGCCTGCCGACCGCACACCGCAGCTGGGCCTCCTTCGCACGGTCCCTGACCCGGACGAACGTGGCGAGCGAGCGGTGCACGTACCGCAGCGAGGTGTCGTACCGGCCGAGGTGCCGGTCGATCGTCGCCATGCCCGACGCGGCCAGCCCCTCGCCGAGCTCGTGGCCGACCGAGCGGAACAACATCAGCGACCGGCTCATGTTGCCCGCCGCCTCCGCCAGCTCGCCGCGATAGATCTGCACGTGCGCGAGGCCGCGCAGCAGCACCGCCTGGCCGAGGTCGCCGTGCCCGGCCAGGCCCAGTGCCAGCTCGTGGTTGGCCAGCCAGTCGTCGTAGCGGGCGCGGTCGTCCTGGTACGGGACGAGCGCGGCGGTGAGCGCCCGGCACAGGTCGGCGCAGCGCCACCGCGCGGCCAGCCGGACCATCCAGGACAACAGCGCGCGGTCGGCGTCCAGCCAGGCCAACGAGTCACCCACCAGCCCCTCGGCGATCTCGGCGGGCAGCGTCCAGTCGGGCAGCGCGTCGGCCACCGGGTCGAACAGGCTCGGCGGCCTGCGTCGCTGCGCGCGGGTGACCAGGTCCAGCCAGGCCGACAGCAGCCGGCGGGCAGCGGCGATGGTGTCGCTCCCGGCCGCGCCGCACCGTTCGGCCGCGTACACACGCAGCAGGTCGTGCAGCCGGTAGCGGGGCTGGCCGGCGTGGTCGGCGGACACCAGCTGGACGAGGTTCGCGTCGACCAGCACGTCCAGCGCGTCGTCCGCGCACGGCCGGTCCAGCAGGGCCGCGAGCACCCAGCCGGGGAACTCGTGCGGCCCGAGCAGACCGAGCAACCCGAAGCCCCGCACCACGTCCTCGGGCAGGGACCGCAGCGACAGGTCGACGCTGGCACGCACGTCCAGGTCACCCAGCTTCAGCTCGGCCAGGCGCGAGGACTCGTCGGCCAGCCGCGCGCGCAGTACCTCCAGCGTCCAGGACCGGCGCCCCAGCAGCTTGCCGCCCGCGATGCGGATGGACAGCGGCAGGTGGCCGCAGTAGCCCACGATCGCCCTCGCCGCCGCCGGCTCGGCCGCGACCCGGTCCGCGCCGGCGATCCGCGCGAGCAGCTCGTACCCCTCGGCCGGGGCGAGCGTGCCCAGCTCGACATGCCGGGCGCCCGGCAGGTCGGTGAGCAGGTGCCGGCTGGTGACCACGACCGCGCTGCGGCCGTTGGGCGGCAGCAGCGGGCGCACCTGCGCCGAGCCGCCCGCGTCGTCGAGCACCAGCAGCGTGCGCCGGTCGGCCAGCCGCGACCGCAGCAGCGCGGACCGCGCCGCCGTCCCGTCTGGCAGGTACTGCCCCTCGATGCCAAGGCAGCGCAGGGTTTCCGCGAGCAGCTCGGTCGCCGGCCGGGGCCGCCCGGAGGTGCCGGCCAGGTCGAGGTAGATGTGCGCGTCGGGGAACGCGCCGGCCACCTGGTGGGCCGCGCGCAACGCGACGGTCGACTTGCCGGTGCCGGGTCCGCCGTGCACGACCGCGATCGCCGGCGCGTCGCCATCGCCCGCGCCGAGGTGGCCCACGAGCTGGTCGGTCAGCGCCTGGCGGCCGGTGAAGTCCGGGATGACGGCGGGGAGCTGGCGCACGGCCACGGGCGCGCCGCCGCCCGCGCGCAGGGTGCCGTCGAGGATCTGCTGGTGCGTGGCGCGCACGCCCGCGCCCGGCTCGGAGCCAAGCTCCTCGACGAGCACGGCGCGCAGCCTGCGGTACTCGTCCAGGGCCTCGGCCTGGCGCCCGGTGTGGTAGAGCGCGATCATGAGTTGGCGCCAGAACTGTTCGTGCAACGGATGTTCCGCGACCTGCGCCCGCAGCTCCCCGATCACCGACGCGTGCCGCCCGAGACCGATCTCCGCGTCGACGCGTGTCTCGATCGCGGTCAGCCGCAGTTCGGTCAGCCGCTCCACCCGTGCCCGCACCCGGTCGCCGGTGGCGGCGTCGGCGAACGGGGCGCCCCGCCACAACGCCAGCGCGTCGCCGAGCAGGGTCGAGCCGTGGTCGGTGTCGCCCCGGCGTACGGCCGCGATCCCGGCCAGCGCCCCCGACTCGAACGCCAGCGCGTCCACGTCGCCCGCGTCGGCCACCAGCCGGTAGCCCCGCGCCGACCTGGCCAGGATCGCCGCGTCCCGGTCGTCGAGCAGCCGGCGCAGGCGCATCACGTAGCCGTGGATCTGGGTGGGCGCGGTCCTGGGCGGGGTGCTCGGCCAGACCTCGTCGATGAGCTGGTCGGTGTGCACCGGGTTGGGTTCCTGGGCGACCAGGCTGCCGAGGACCGCGCGGCACTTCGCGGCGCCGATCGGCTGCCAGCTGGTGCCGTCGAACACCTCCATCGACCCGAGGACCCGGATGCGCATCGGCGCAGCCTCTCTCGAGGAGGACTTGGCTGAAGCAGTGTGACATATTTTCCGCGCCTGGGAGCATCTCGTTACCCGAGGCTGCCTGGTGACGCGAGCGCGCCGCGAGTCAGGGCGTGTGCTGGTCGACCGTCCTGGCGCGCGGGGAGGGCAGCCGGAACAGGGTCCGTAGCCTGCGCAACGCCTCGCGGTCGCCGGTCGCCGTCGCGTCGTCGAGCACCTCGCCGACCGGGCGGCTCTCGCTGGTCAGCCGGAGGAACGCGGCCTGGCTGAGCGTGACGGTCGCGTCCGGGTGCTGGGCCGGCCCGTGCCGCGCCTCGATGGTGCCGTCGTCGATCCGGGCGTGGAAGACCTCGTCGTCGACGCGGAACTCGTACACCGCGCGGAGTCCGGCGGCGGCCTCGGCGTCGAAGCAGGCCCGCAGGCCCAGTACCGCCCAGCCGGGATGGAACGTCTCGCTGTCCCGTTTCTCGCCCATTCCCCAGGTCAGGCCCCACCTGGCCAGTTCAAGGATCGCCGGGCCGAGTCCTTCGCCGGCCTCGGTGAGCGCGTAGGCCGGCGTGCGGGCCGGCGGGGGGAGGGTGACCCGGTGTGTGAGGCCCTCGCGTTCCAGGTGCCTGAGCCGGGCGGCCAGCAGTCCGGTGCCCAGGCCACGCAGGCTGGCCTGCAGGTCGCCGAAGCGTTTCGGCCCGGTCAGCAGTTCGCGGATGAGCAACAGCGTCCAGCGCTCGCCGACGAGGTCGAGCGTGCGCGCGGTGGCGCAGTACTGGTTGTACGTTCGCTGTTCCACTTCATCACCCTAGACTTCACGCTTCCTGTTCCTGAACGAGCGCGCGGCCGGGCAGCAGGGGCAGCACCCGGTCGGCGAACTCCTCCAGGCCGGCGTCGTGGTCCTCGGTCGCCAGCCGGATCACCACGTGCCGGGCGCCGGCCGCGGCGTAGCCGGTCAACCAGTCGGCGGCCTGGCGGGCGGTGCCGGCGAACACGGCCTGGAACGAGGCGATGAGGTCCAGCGGCACGTTGTAGTAGCGCTCGATGCTCGCCCGCAGGCGCAGGGTGGCCTTCTCCTGGTCCTCGTCCAGGCACAGCGTCGCGTACAGGGCGGGGGTGACCGGCCTCGGCGACTGCTCGACGACCTGGCACTCCTGCGCGTAGGCCGTCGCCGTCGGCGGGTAGGGCAGCCAGCCGTCGGCCAGCCGGGCCACCCGCCGCAGCACCGGCGCGCCGCTGCCGGCCAGCCAGACCGGCGGCCCACCAGGCCGCGCCGGCGCCGGTTCGAGCCGCACGTCCGCGAAGGCGACGTGCCTGCCCCGGTAGGACACCGGCTCTCCCGACCAGAGCAGCCGCATGGCGTCGATCGACTCGGCCATGCGGCCGACGCGGCTGGCGAAGTCGATGCCGACCGCGGTGAACTGGGCGTGGGTGCTCAGGTTCGGGAACCCGGCGCCCATGCCCGCGATCACCCGTCCCGCCGACAGCCGGTCGAGGGTGGCGAGCTGGTGGGCCAGCAGGATCGGATGGCGTAGTGCCGGCAGCAGGACCGCGGTGCCGAGCATGATCCGCTCGGTGGCCTGGGCCGCGGCGGCCAGCAGCAGCAGTGGGTCGGCGCGTGGCCTGGTCACCGGGCTGTCGCCGGCCCAGACCGAGTCCAGGCCCAGTTCCTCGGCCCGCCGGGCCTGGGCGACCAGCCGCCCGGGGTCGTGGTCCCCGAGCACGGCCTGGTCCCGTGTCGGCAGCAGGTAACCGATCCTCAGCATGGGCGCAACAGTGGACTTCTTGTTATTGAAGTGTCAAGTTCAGTTTTCGGTAGTAGTGAACATGACCGGCAACGAGGCCGGTCCCCGGGTGAACACGCCCCGCTCCACCGGCGCCACGTCGTCGGCCAGGCGCAGGCCGGGCAGGGCGTCGAGCAGTTGGTTGGTCGCCACCTCGACCTCGGCCCTGGCGAGCAACGCGCCGACGCAGAAGTGCCGGCCCAGCGCGAAGGACAGGTGGTTGGCCGCGGCCGAGAACGCGGTGGCGGCCGGCAGGTCGTTGCGGAAGATGGTGAAGGTGTCCGGGTCGGCGAACCGGCGAGGGTCCCGGTTGGCCGCGCCGATCAGGCAGATGACCGTGCTGCCGGCGGGGATCGTGCCGCCGCTGACCGTCACGTCCTCGGCCGGCTGGCGCATGATCATGTGTACCGGCGGGCTGTAGCGCAGGGTCTCGGCCAGCGCGCGGGGGACCAGGCCGCGGTCGGCCCGGACCGCGGCCAGCTGCGCTGGGTGCTCGAGCAGGTTCTTGAACAGGCTGGCCACGGCCTTGTCGGTGGTCTCGCCGCCGGCGGCGAGCAGCAGGCTGACGAAGGCCTTGATGTCCTCGTCGGACATCCGGGTCTGGTCGATCTCGGCCGTGCAGAGCACCGACAGCAGATCGTCGCCGAGGTTGTCCCGGCGCCGCTGGATGATCGGGATCAGGTACGCGGCCAGCTCCTCGCGGGTGCGCAGCCCGGCCGAGGTGACCTCCTCGTCCTGGCTGAGGTTGCCGAGGAACGCGATGATCGAGGTGTACCACCGCTGGAAACGCGCGTGGTCGGCCTGGTCGAGGCCCAACATGTCGACGATGACGTTGATCGGGAAGTGGTTGGCGAACTCGGCGACCAGGTCGACCGAGCCGCGGTGGCGGAACTTGTCGATGAGCGCACGGGCGTTGCGCTCGATGACCGGCAGGAACTGGTGCTCCAGCGTGCTGCCGCGGAAGGCGGGCGCGACCAGCGCCCGGCGCACGGCGTGCTCGCGCCCGCTCATCTGCAGGATCGTCCTGCCGTGCACGGGCGCGATCTGCCAGTCGTAGTTGTCGGTGGTGAACACCGGATCGCGGAAGGCGCGGAACAGGTCCTCGTAGCGGGAAATGAGGAAGCTGCCCGTGGCCTCGTGCCAGACCAGCGGCGGCCCGTCGAGCATGAGGCGATAGGCCCGGTACGGATCCGTCGCGAACTCGGCGGACAGCAGGTCGGGCGCTTCGTTGGCCGAGGTCATGATGCTCCCCGTCGAGAACTCGGGAATCCGACCCCGTCCAGGCTAGTCCGGGGTGCGCGATCTGTCCTGTTCCGGGTCTGTGCTTGCAGCAGGAGACCCTCGGACTGATGATCTAGCATCGGACACCATCGCAGGACACCGCTGAGGGGAACGTCGTGGACCGTCGCCTGATCCAACTGGATGTGGAGAACTTCCGCAGTCTGCGCAAGGTGTCTATTCCGCTTGGGCCGCTCAACGTCCTGGTGGGACCGAACGGCGCGGGCAAGACCAACGTGCTCGAGGTGTTCCGGTTCCTCGCGGACGTGATCCGTACAGACCTGGAACCTGCGTTGCTCCTACGTGGCGGTTTCCCCGATGTCGTATTTCGCGGCGGTGAGAAGATGCCATCCGCCATAACGGTGAAACTCAAGGCGACCTGGACTACCAACAGCAGCATGAACGCTCCGGACGAGTACGTGTTGCGAATCGGCCACGCTGGTCCGAACCTCACCCGACGCGAAAGTTTTCAGTTCAAGCGCAAACAAGGACGCGGTCGTCGTATCACGATCAGTGGCGCGAAGGTAGCTGTGGTGGGTATCGACAGCGATCATGGTGAATCCACGGAACATGAGATCGGCATCCAGCGGATGAGTAGCGGCTTGTCCACCTTGCCCAGACTGTCCGACGACCGAGGTGGGCGAGAGGTCAGTACCGTCGCCGAGCGGCTGGCGTCGTTCCGGATCTTCGATGTGAGCGTCGATGCGGCCCGCAGGCCGTCGCGAGTCCCGCGGAGCGCGCACGAGCAGCTGGACGAGGATGCGGCCAACCTGGCGGCATTCCTACTGAGCCTGCGCAATCGGGACGAGGACGCATGGCTGCGATTGGTTGACGATGCCACCAGCGTGCTTCCGCAGTTGAGTGATATCGACTTCGACTATCCGTCCGGCCCCGCTCGCGAGATCGTCGTCGTGTTGCGCGAGAAAGGGTTGCGCCGGGCTACTCAGCTCGCCGACGCCTCCTTCGGCACCATTCGACTTCTTGGTCTGCTGGCTCTGCTCTATGACCCGAACCCGCCAGCGTTGACCTGCGTCGAAGAGATCGATCATGGTCTGCATCCGCAGGCGTTGGAGCTTCTGGTGGAGCGGCTTCGCGATGCCAGCCATCGGACACAGTTCCTGATCGCCACGCATTCGCCGGCGATGGCCAACCGGCTTACGCCGGACGAGTTGCTTATCTGTGAGCGTCGGCATGACGGCTCATCGGTTATTCCCGCCATACCTACCAGGAAGGTCGAACGGATCGTTCGGGAAAGCGAAGGGCTGCCGCTCGGCGAGCTGTGGTTCTCCGGCGCACTGGGTGGTGACCTGTGACCAGGCGTGGGGGAACGTCCGAGCGGGCAACCAGGAAACCGGTGGTGGTCGTCGCTGGCGAGGACAGCAACGACCGTGCGTGCCTACGGCTTCTGTTGGAGGCATTCTGTCCTGACATGCGGGGTAGGATCGTCGAGATCAGTGACTCCGTTCGGTTGCGTCAGGCGACTGAGAAGAACCTGTCGGACCGGATCAGCGTCCTTTCCAAGAAGGTGCGTGCGCGCCACTCGAGAGGAAACGTCCGTTGCGTGTGTGTTCGTCCACGAGGATTTCGACGCGTGCGACGGCCATGATCTGGTGACGACGCGCGAGCGTGTGCAGCAAGAACTCGAAAAGCAGTTCGACACGGCGCACTATGTCCTCGCGGCTTGGGAGATGGAGGCGTGGCTGCTGCTGTTCCCGGATGCGCTCGCCAAGGTTGCGACCGGCTGGCGGGTTCCGCAGAAATACCTGATGCGGGATACCGGGCGATTGGCTGACCCGAAGCGGATTCTGATGACTCAGGTGAGCAGGTCAGCCAGGCGATATCGCGAGTCCGACGCACCCCGAGTGATCGAGAAGGTGGTGAGCCTTGGACAGCACACCACACCAGTCGGGTCGAATCGAACCTGGGACTGGTTCACCGGTGACACCCGGCGGTGTTGCGCCGGGCACCTGGCTGGTCGAGGAGGTGGGTGAATGGTGATCGTCCTCGCGGACTGCTGACCCGGTTCGTCCACATTGGCCCAGGTCAGCGTCGGGTGGTCGGTTGTGCTTCCATCAGCGGCGTCCAGTGTCGTCCACGGTTCGGATCACGATGTCAGCTTTCTTGTTCGGTCTGCTCACCCTGCCGGTCTATCTGGTGATGCTGTGGCCGTTGGTGGTGGCCTCCCGCCGGGTGCTCGGGTTCCGGATCGGGACCGTGCGCGCGCTGGTCGGTGCGCTGGTCGGCTGGGTGATCGCGGTGCGGCTGGTCTACCAGCTCGCCCAGCCCCTTGAGCGCTCGCCCAACCTGTTCTTCGGGCTGTTGATCCCGATCGCGGGCTGCGCGTTCCTCGGCACGCTGATCTTCCTGTTCATCGCGGAGATGGCGGTGCCGAGCGGCGGTCGGTTCGGGCTGGTCGGCCGGGTGCGCTCGGTGCGCGGGCGGCTGGCGCGGACCCGGCGGTACTCGCAGGTCAGCCGGATCGCGGTGCGGCACGGTATCGGTCAGTACCTGGTCGGCCGGCGGGACGCGGACAGCACCCGGCACGCGGTGCTCGCGCGCTCGCTTCGCCGGGCGCTCGAGGACGCCGGGGTGACGTTCGTGAAGCTCGGCCAGGTGCTGTCGACCAGGGCGGACCTGCTGCCGCCCGCCTACATCGACGAGCTGTCCCGGCTGCAGGACCAGGTGCCGCCGGCGCCGTTCGCCGAGGTCGAGCGGGAGCTGACCGAGGAGCTCGGCCGCCCGATCGGCGAGGTGTTCGCCGAGTTCGACCGGGAACCGCTGGCCGCGGCGTCCATCGCGCAGGTGCACCTGGCCAGGCTGCACAGCGGCGAGGAAGTGGTCGTGAAGGTCCGGCGCCCCGGCCTGGACCGGATCGTCGACCGGGACCTCGACATCATCCGCCGAGTGGCGCGGTCGTTGCAGCTGCGCGCGAAGTGGGCGCGCTCGCTCGGTGTGGTCGAGCTCGCCGAGGGGTTCGCCGACGCGCTCGTCGAGGAGCTCGACTTCCGGCGGGAGGCCCGCAACGTCGCCGCGGTCGACGCCGGCACGGACGTCGCGGTGCCCGTGGTGCACCTCGAGTTGTCCGGCGAGCGGGTGCTGGTGATGGACCGGCTGGCCGGCGAGCCGGTGCGCACGGCGGTCGGCGGGGTCGACCGGGAGCGGCGGGCCGGGCTGGCCACGGCGCTGCTGGAATGCCTGCTGCGGCAGGTGTTGCTGCACGGGGTGTTCCACGCCGACCCCCACCCGGGCAACGTGCTGTTGCTGGCCGACGGGCGGCTGGGGCTGCTGGACTTCGGCTCGGTCGGCCGGCTGGACACCGGGCTGCGTGACGGGCTGCGTGACCTGTTCGCGGCGATGGACCGGGGCGATGCCGGCGGGTTGCGGGACGGGTTGCTGGCGATCGTCGACCGGCCGGACGAGATCGACGAGCAGCGGCTGGAGCGGGCGCTCGGCGCGCTGCTCGCCAAGCACCTCGGGCACGGGCACACGCCCGACATCGACCTGTTCACCGCCATGTTCCAGCTGATCGCGGACTTCCGGCTGGCGGTGCCGCCGCCGATCGCCGCGGTCTTCCGCGCGCTCGCGACCGTGGAGGGGACGCTGACCCTGATCTCGCCCGGCTTCGACATCCTGGCCAGCTCGCGCACGTTCGCCGCCGGGCTGATCGGCGAGAAGCTGCACCCGGACTCGGTGCGCCGCACCATGACCAGCGAGCTCGTGGCGTTGCTGCCGGTGCTGCGTAGGCTGCCGCGCCGGGTCGACCGGGTGACCTCCGCGCTGGAACACGGCAGGCTGTCGGTGAACGTCCGGCTGTTCGCCGACGAGCGGGACCGGGCCGTGGTCACCGGGCTGCTGCACGAGCTGCTGCTGGCGTTCACCGGGACGGCCACCGGCGTGATGGCGGTGCTGCTGCTGGCGAGCACGAGCGGGCCGAGGGTGACCGAGGACCTGACGCTGCACCAGGTGTTCGGCTACAACCTGCTGGTGATCAGCGCGATGCTCGGGCTGCGGCTGCTGTTCGTGGTGTTCCGCGCCCAACGCGGGCGGGTGGCGCGCGAACAGGGCGTCGAACGCTGAGTTCCCCGGCCGTGCCACGATGCACGCCATGATCGACGATGGATGGTCCGGGCTCGGCTGGCATGGCTGGACGAACCTCGACGAGGTGCGCGGCCGGCTGGCGGCCGGTGCGGACCCCAACGTGGCCGTGCCGTACGTGGGGCCGCCGTTGCAGTCGGCCGCCGAACGCGGCTCCGCGCAGGTCGTCGCCGAGCTGGCGCGCCGGGTCGAGGACGTGGACGCGTTGTGGAGCGGGCGCACCGCGCTGTGGTGCGCGGTGGCCGCGAACCGGGCCGACACCGCCCGCGCGCTGGTGGCCGAGGGCGCGGACCCGGAACGGGACATGATGTCGGGCTGGTCGCCCGCCCGGTTGAGCCTGGCGGGCCCCACCCCGGACCTGTTCGAGTCATCGGCATCGCTCACGCCCGAGGAGACCGAGACGGTGCGCGAGAGCGGGCGACTGATCGGCACGCTCGGCGGGCTCGACTACGACGGGCTCGGCATCGCGTGCGTCATGGACATCGACGTCGCCGAGGCGGTGCGCCGGCTCGACGCCGAGATCGTCGAGGACCCGAACGGCGGCGACGACATCTCGGTCATGGGGATCACGGCGGTGCCCGGCGGGTGTGTCGTGGCCCAGCCGTGGGGATACGGGCCGAGCATGCCCGGCGTGACGCGGGCGCTGTCGGTCGACACCACCTGCTACGGCATGTACGCCAACCCCAAGAGCGGCAACCAGGGCAGCATCACGCGCGGCGGCGAGACCATCGGCTGGGACCTGCACCCCGGCGGTGGGGTGGACGAGGAGCAGGACAACGTGCTGCTGTCCTACCTCTACCAGGGCGAGGCGCTCGCGTTCTGCTTCGCCTTCGCGGGGCTGCGGCCGGTCGACGACCGCGCGGTCTGCGGCCCGCCGGACGTCTGGATTCGCCTGCCCGAGCGCGACTACTGGCACTAGTGGCAGGCGGTTCCCTCCGTGCCGTCGGTGTCGTAGCGGTCGTGGTGGCGGAACTGGCTGACGTGTCGCTGCCTGCCAAGCGGGGTGAGGTCGAGGTAGTGGTAGGTGATCAGCAGCGGTTCCACGCCTCGGCCGTAGCTTGAGTAGGTGTGGAAGACCTGGTCGTCCTCGCGCAGGAAGACGCTGACGCCGTGGCCCTCGTTGCTGGCGAAGTGGTCCTGGCCGAGGGCGCGCAGGGCCGCCTCGTCCAGGTAGTTGTACTCGACCGGTGCGACGGCGGCGTCGTTGGAGACGTGGAAGTCGTAGTTGAAGTCGCTGCCGTGGGCGGAGTACCACGGCACCCGCCACCCCATCCGCTCCCGGAACGGCGTGATCTTCGCCAGCGGCGCGCGGGAGACCAGGACCAGCGTGGTGTCCTGGTCGTGCAGGTGGGTCAGGCTGCCCATGGAGTCGGTCACCGCCGAGCAGCTGACACAACCCTCGTCCCAGGCGGGGTCGAACATGAAGTGGTAGACGATGAGCTGGTGGCGGTCGGCGAACAGGTCGAGCAGTCCGACCTGGCCGGTGGGACCGGTCAGCGCGTAGTCCTTGTCCACCAACACCATCGGCAGCGCCCGCCGCTTGGCGTCGAGTGCGGTCTTCGCGTGGGTGACCTTCTTCTCCTCCGCCAGCAGCGCCAGCCGCGCCACCCGCCACTCGTCCCGGGACACGACCTCAGGCGATTCCATGACAACACTCTTACCGGACGGGACTGTCCGGACCCAGACCTGTCGGCGGCCGATCCGCCCGACGGCCCGATCAGCGCACTATGGAAGATGGTCGAGACCGCGACTTCGACGACACCCGTGAAGGAAGGCGATGGCCGAACCGACCCCGCCAGGACGCCGGCGCCCCGACGCGTCCAGCGCGCTGTCCGCGTCCCTGGCGCTACCGGGATTCGCCTGCAGCCTGATGGTGCTGGCGGTGATCGGCATCGCCGTCCTGCCGGGCATGCCGTGGCTGATTCCGGCGTTGTGGATCCTGTCGGGGGTGGTGCTGCTGATCCCGTCGATCGAACCGCTGTTGTTCCGCCTCATGCTCGACGTGCGCCAGCCACGTCCCGACGAGTTCCACGCGCTCGCCTCCCCGTGGCAGTCGGTGTGCCGGATCGCGGGCGTCGACGCCGGCCGGTACGTGCTGATGGTCCAGGACTCCCGTGAGCTCAACGCCTTCGCCGCCGGCGTGCGCACCGTGTCGGTGACCAGGTCCGCGCTCGCCCTGCCGCCAGGACAGCTGGAGGCGGTGCTGGCGCACGAACTCGGCCACCATCTCTCCGGGCATCCGGTGGTGTCCATGTTCGCCTGGTGGTACGCGCTCCCGGCCAGAGGGGCGGCGTTTCTCGTCGGCCTGGCGATGCGGCTGGTGATGTGGATCGGTCGCACGCTGTCCCCGGCCGGCGGTGGCATCGCCGCGCTGGCGTCGTTGCTGGCGGCACTGATTCTCCTGACTGGCGCGGCCTTTCTCAGCATCTGGCTGATCCTGGTACCGCTGACCGCGCCGCTGATGGCGTTGGCGAGCCGGCACAGCGAGCTTCGCGCGGACCGGACGGCCGCGCGACTCGGGTACGGGCCACAGCTCATCGAGGTGCTCCAGCGATGGATCGGCGTGGACGGCTCCGGTGCCCGCCCCGCCGGTCTCCGACAACGACTGCTCTCGACGCACCCGGCGCACACCGAACGAATCCGGCGCCTCAACGAATTCCTGCGTTAGCCAGCATTCGGCAGTAGCCGATAGTCGGCGGTAGCGGGGCTGTTTGTCGTAACCGCGTGTCCGGCAGATGGCCGTGGCCTGTGCGCGGTATGGGGGTATCAAGGCTGCCAACGGGTTCCCGTATGCGAAGCCTTGTTAGCTGCTCCATTCGGCCGCTCTTGGATGGAAAATTTCATGCGACTCTTTTCCCAAGATCGGGGAAAAGGAGTCACTCGTGCGCACTTCTCGCATGAGGCGATGGTCGTTGCCCGCGTCCGTTGTGGGCGTGGGGCTGGTCGTCGCCGCCACCGTGTTGTCACCGGCGTTGTCGCCGTCGTTATCGCCAT
Organism: Actinophytocola sediminis; assembly: GCF_054779715.1. Taxonomy (NCBI): domain Bacteria; kingdom Bacillati; phylum Actinomycetota; class Actinomycetes; order Pseudonocardiales; family Pseudonocardiaceae; genus Actinophytocola; species Actinophytocola sediminis. Next base: position 154,454 of record NZ_BAAGXS010000038.1, read on the forward strand.
CGGCCGACGCCGCCGAACCGCTCACCGTCGCGCAGGCGATCAGTCAGCAGACCGGTGCGGCACAGTCGGTCCGCGGCTATGTCGTCGGTCAGCCGGTCGCCACCAGTACCGTGGTCACGTCGGGCTTCCCGACCGACTACGCGCTCGCGCTCGCGGACTCGCCGAGTGAGGCCGACACCGAGCGGATGATCTACGTGCAGGTCACCTCCGCGTTCCGCGGGGACTACGGCCTGGCGTCCAATCCGGACCTGCTCGGCGACCAGCTCGACGTCACCGGCTCGCTGGCGGCCTACTTCTCCCACGCCGGCGTCACGTCGACGACCGCGTTCGCCCCCGTCGGCGGCACACCGCCAGAGGAGCCGGAAGAGCCGGGCGAGCCGGGTGACGACTACGACAGCACCTACTACAAGTCCGCGATCGGACTGACCGGGCCGGCGCTCAAGAGCGAGCTGCACAACATCATCAGCACCAACGAGAAGCTGTCCTACGACGAGGTCTGGGACGCCCTCCAGCTGACCGACCAGGACCCGGCCAACGCGAACAACGTGATCCTGCTGTACTCCGGGCGGTCACAGGCCAAGAGCGCCCACGGCGGCGACGCCGACGACTGGAACCGCGAGCACGTCTGGGCCAAGTCGCACGGTGACTTCGGCACCTCGATCGGCCCGGGCACCGACGTGCACCACCTGCGGCCAACCGACACCACGGTCAACAGCACGCGCGGCAACAAGGACTTCGACAACGGTGGCGAGCCCGTCGACGAGGCCCCGGAATGCCGCACCGACAGCGACTCGTGGGAGCCCCGCGACGCCGTGAAGGGTGACGTGGCCAGGATGATCCTCTACATGGCGGTGCGCTACGAGGGCGGCGACGGTTTCGCCGACCTCGAGCTGAACGACAACGTCGACAACGGCTCCGCGCCGTACATGGGCAGGCTCTCGGTGCTGCTCGCCTGGAACGCGCAGGATCTGCCGGACGCCTTCGAGGAACGCCGAAACCAGGTGATCTACGACGAGCTCCAGCACAACCGCAACCCGTTCGTCGACCACCCGGAATGGGCCGGGGCGATCTGGAACTGAGCGGCGAAACACCGTCCTGGCCCGCCGGGCGCCGGCGGGCCAGGACGGCCGCGACTCAGTTGTAGGACACGGAGAAATTGTTCGTCACGAAGTCGAGGCCACCGCTGGCCGAGGTGATCTCGTAGCCGAACTGGACGTATCCCACGTTCGCGTTGCCGATCCACCCGTTGGTCCGCAGCCATTGGAGAATGGCCCTGATGTCGATGGTGCCGGCATTCGTGTTGCCCTGGCGCAGGAACGAGAAGACCTGGAACGAGCCGTTGACGCCACGGTAGACGTCCCAGGGATGCCCGCCGGTCGTCGCGCTCGTCTGGTACGAGCCGATCGGGCCGACCGGGCCGGTCTTGTTGACCCACAACATGATCTCGTAGGCGTTGTTGTCGAGCCAGATGTCGTAGGTGCTCGCGTACGCGCCGCTGGACGGCACACTGGTGTTGAACGTGGTCGACAGGCTGCCGAGCGAGCTGAGCTGCCGATTGACGTACCTGGTGGCGTTCGGATAGGACTTCACACCGCCGGTGTTGGGATGGTTGGCCCACACGCCCCAGTTGCTCGCCGAGTTGGCCCAGATCGTCTGCGGCCCGGCGCCACCGCCCCAGATGTTGTTGTAGAGGATGTAGTCCCCGGTCGTCCATGTGCCCCACTGGTCCGACGACTCCCAGACCGCGGCGTTGGCGACCGCGCCGCCGAGCGCGAGCGTGACGCTGGACAAGAATGCCGTTATCACCAGACGTGCTGACCTGACCATGAGCCATCCTCCCAGTCGATGTGCTTGTCGAATAGGAAGTCGAAGCGCTTCGACTTCCTATTCGACAAGCTGATCTCGGAAAATTCGGGTCTACTCCGAGACTAGCCTGGGAGAACTGAATTCGGAATTGTTCGCCGCTTTACCTCAGCAGGCGATGATCAGTCCGGTCAGCGCGGCGCAGGTCCGGCTGGCCCGGTCGTCGGCCGGGTCGGGGTCGGCCGGCAGGCTGGCGACCCGCTCGACCGAGGTGGTGAACGCGCCGAGCGCGAGCAGCCCGGTGCTGGTGGAGAACCGCAGGGTCCGCGACTGACCGACCGCGAGCGCGGCGACATCGCAGTTGACGTTCCTGGTGGTGCCCACGCGCGCGCAGTCGCCGGACCCGGCCCACCCGAGCCCGGGGGCGTAGGTGGCGACGAGCCGGATGCCGGTTGCCGCGCTCGGCCCGGTGTTGGTCACGGTGACCGCGTAGTTCACCTGCGGCGCGAGCAGGCCCTGCGGCTGCGCGCTCAGCCCGACCCGCAGGTCGGCGGTCTCCGTGGTGACCGTCAGCGCCGGCGCCGGCAGGGTCTCGAACGCGTAGTTGCCCCCGACGAACTGGTGGTCCCACTCGTACTCGCCACTGGTGATGTCCTCCCGAACCCGCAGGGTGAACACCACGGTCCGACCCTCGCCCGGGGCGAGATCGCCGACGAAACCCCGGTAGGTCGAGCCGAAGTCGAAACAGTCGACCAGCGCGCCGGTGCAGGAGACGAGGTCGGCGATGCCGACCAGTCCGCCGATCGAGGCGTGCGCACTGGTGACCGTGAAGTCGGCCGGGTTGTAGATCTCCTGGGTGACGGTGAACATCGCGCCCCCCGCGAGGGTCGTGTCACTCACCTGCACCGCACTGGAATCAGGCGGCGCCGCCTGCGCGATCGACGGCACCCCAACACAAACGAGCGCGGCGACAACTGTCGCGACCGAACTCCGCCACCACTTCACCACAGGCTCCCAACGTCGACACTTGTCCGCTTGTGTCGCCGCGACCCGCCGGCGCATTACCGCGCCGCGAGAAATCGGGTTACCCCGAACAGGTGATGTGCCGGCCGAGTGTCTCCCGTGTGGACGATCTCATAGTGTGGAAAGGATTGCCACACTATGGATATGGTTTGTAACTTCTCGCGATGTGAACGTGGTTCTCGGTACGCAGCCGCCCGGGCACCGCCAACCCGCCCTGCCCGTCTCCCTGTCCGGCGTCGGCCGCACGTTCGCCACCCCGGACGGCGCCCGTGAGGTGTTGCGCGCCGTGGACCTGCACGTTCACCCGGGCGAGGTGATCGCGCTCGTCGGCCCGTCCGGATGCGGCAAGTCCACGCTGCTGCGCCAGATCAGCGCCCTGGACACCCCGACCACCGGCACGGTCGTCGTCGACGGTGTCCCGGTCGGGCCCGGCGACACCCGCACCGCCGTCGCCTTCCAGGAACCGCGCCTGCTGCCGTGGCGCACCCTCGCCGCGAACGTCGCCTTCGGCCTGCCGCGCGGCACCCCGAGGCGGCTCGGTGCCGACCGGGTCGCCGAACTGCTTGACCTGGTCGGTCTGGCCGAGTCGGCCGGCCTGCGTCCGCGCCAGGTGTCCGGCGGCATGGCCCAACGGACCTCGCTCGCCCGCGCACTGGCCAGGGCGCCCGGGGTGTTGCTGCTCGACGAGCCGTTCGGCGCGCTCGACGCCCTGACCCGCCTACGAATGCAGGACTTGCTGCTGAACGTGCACGCCGCCCGCCCGACGACGGTCCTGCTGGTCACCCACGACGTGGAGGAGGCCATCTACCTCGCCGACCGGGTCGTGCTGCTGGCCAACCTGCCGGAAGCCGGACCGGACGCGACCAGTGTCGCCCGCGTGGTCGACGTCCCCGGCGACCGGCCGCGTGACCGCGCCGACCACGAGCTGACCGACCTGAGAGCCGAACTGTTGACCGGCCTCGGCGTGCCGGCCCGCCACGCGCCACCCCACCCGGCGAGCGACCTCGGCTGACCGCAGCGGAAGGAAACCCATGCGTACCACCATCTTCGCCGCCACCATCGTGCTGGCGCTCACCCTGTCCGGCTGTGTCGCCGGCGAGGACGCGGCCGGGGACGACGCGGGCACCGGCGACTGGAGCACGGACACGCTGAACATCGACTTCGCCACCTACAACCCGTTGAGCCTGGTGATCAGGGACCAGGGCTGGCTGGAGAGCGAGCTCGACGGGGTCACGGTGACCTGGACCCAGTCCGCCGGCTCCAACAAGGCGAACGAGGGCCTGCGCTCCGCCGCGCTGGACGTCGGCTCGACCGCGGGCTCGGCCGCCCTGCTCGCCAGGGCCAACGGGTCGCCGATCAAGGTCATCGACATCTACAGCCAGCCGGAGTGGTCGGCGATCGTGGTGCCGAAGGGCTCGGACATCGACGAGGTCACCGACCTGAAAGGAAAGTCGGTCGCCGCGACCAAGGGCACCGACCCGTACTTCTTCCTGCTGCAGACCCTGGCCGAGGCCGGCGTGCCACTGAACGCCGTCGAGGTGCAGAACCTGCAACACGCCGACGGGCGTACCGCACTGGACAACGGCGCGGTCGACGCGTGGTCGGGCCTCGACCCGATCATGGCCGCCGCCCAGGCGGAGTCCGGCGCGGAGCTCATCTACCGCAACATCGACTTCAACACCTACGGCTTCCTGAACGCCCGCGAGGACTTTCTCACCGAGCACCCGGATGTCGCCCAGGCCGTGGTGGACGCCTACGAGCGCGCCCGGGAGTGGGCGTTGGGCCACCCCGAGGAACTGGTCGCCCTGCTCGCCGACGTCGGCGGCATCGCCCCCGAGGTGGCCGCCACCGTCCTCGACGAACGCACCGTGCTCGACCTGGACCCGGTTCCCGGTGCGGCGCAACGAAAGGTGCTCGAGATCGTCGGCCCGATCTTCGTGGAGTCCGGCGACGTCGCCTCGCAGTCCGATGTGGACCGTGCGCTCGACGAGCTGATCGAGCCCGCCTACGCCAGCAGGGCCACCGATGGCTGAGCGGCAGGCGACCAGCAGGGCGCGTGCGGTTTGGCTCGGGTCGCTGGTGCCCGCCGCACTGCTGGCGGCCTGGTACCTGGCCACCTCGGCCGGCGCGATTCCGGCCTACCAGCTGCCGGCGCCGGACGCGGTGTGGCGGGCGGCGGCCGATCTGGTCACCCGTGGCGAGTTGGGCCACCACGTGGCCATCTCCACCCAGCGCGTGTTGGTCGGCTTCGTCATCGGCGCGGCGGTCGGGCTCGCGGTCGGCGCGGCCGTCGGCCTGTCCCGGGTCAGCGAACTGCTGCTGGCGCCGACGCTCGGCGCGATCCGCGCGGTGCCCTCGCTCGCCTGGGTGCCGCTGCTCATCCTGTGGCTGAAGATCGGCGAGGACTCGAAGATCACGCTGATCGCCATCGGCGCGTTCTTTCCGGTGTACACCACGGTGTCGGCCGCGCTGCGGCACGTCGACCCGCAGTTGGTCGAGGCGGGCAGGGCCTTCGGCCGCGGCGGGATGCGCCTGTTGGGCACGGTGCAGCTGCCGGTCGCCCTGCCCTCGGTGGTCGCCGGCCTGCGGCTGGCCATGGCCCAGGCGTGGCTGTTCCTGGTCGCCGCCGAGCTGATCGCCTCGTCGATGGGACTGGGGTTCCTGCTCAACGACTCTCAGCAGAACGGCCGGGTGGACCGGATCCTGCTGGCCATCGTCCTGTTGGCACTGCTCGGCAAGCTCACCGACGCGCTGATCGGCGTGGTCGAGCGGCGCCTGCTCACCGGGTGGGCCTGACGGCCGCGATGTCGGCTCTGCACACGCGGTCGTCACAGTTGTCGGCGAGGATCGCCACCTGGTCGGCCACCGGGAGCCGTTGCCACTGCGGCGAAACCGGTCCAACATGGCCGGGGCGGGCTGGCTCGTCGGTGGTCACCACCAGTTGCTCGGCGAGCCGGCCGCTGACCGAGGCACTGCCCTCCAGTGAGCCGGCCCACTGCCGCACCCCGTAGAACGACGAGCTGGGGCCGGGGTTGATCCACTGTGACACCAACAGCTGCGCGCTGCCGAGTGTCGAGTATGGATGGACGACCGGCGCGTAGAGAAACTCCGCCTGGGTGAACGTCACCTGCGTGCGCGGGGTCGACCACAGCCCGGTCGGGTAGGGCGCGGTCTGGGTGACCGCACCGCGTCCGCCGTTGAGGAACGACAACACCACCCGGCCGTCGACGACCTCCGCCGCGAGCTCGCCGATCGCCTCGAACGGGCTGGGGGCGCCGATGATCGGCGTCGACGGTCCGCCGGGGCGCCAGTCCCAGCGGCCGGCGCCGTCCGCGCCCCAGAACGTGTACTGGCTGCGTTCCCACATCCGGTCCCACGGCACCCGCATGAGGTGGATGCCGCCACCGTTCCACCGGCCCTCGTTGGTGCCGTAGATGTAGACCCATGGCTCGTTCGGCCACATGATCATGGCGTTGTTCTGGAAGTGTGACCAGAGGCCCTCGTTCCAGAAGTCCATGTTCTCCTGGTTGGTCTCCAGGTTCCACGTGCGTTGCCAGTGCTCGGCATGGGTCTCGGTCGAGGTCCACAGGCGGGAGTACCAGGTGCGCCAACTGCCGCCGGGGCTCGGGATCCCACCCTGGTCCGGGATCGCCCAGTCCCGTACGCCGAAGGTGCTCATCAGGTAGCGGCCGTCCGGCAGGTGGATCAGGTCGTTGGGGATCTCGGTGACCACCTGGCCCGGCTGGTGGCGCGCGACGGTGTGGTCGACGTGGACGTAGGGGATCATCTCCTTCGCGCGTCCGCCGCCGATGCAGTTGTCCCACCGGATGCCGTTCTGGATGTCCGTATTGGACTGTCGCAGGCCGACGGGGGAGCGCCAGCCGGTGCTGTTCTGCGGCACCGGCTGGTCGAAGGTGTCCCCGAAGATCGTGATGCAGTAGCCGTGGTTGGTACGCGCGGTGAAGCCGAGATCGGTGCCCAGAAAGCCGAACCGGGCGGTCTCCTCACCGGTGAGGTCCTTGACATAGCCGGCACGCGGGGAGCGGGGCGTCGCGGCGGCACTGCCGCCGAACAGGCCGCCCGCGCCGAGCGCCAACCCGGCGGCGCCTTTGAGGAAGGTCGAGCGGCGCACCCCGCCCGCGGCCCGTGTCGTCGGCTCAGTACCGCTGTCGTCGTCGCGCCGCATGCCACTCCCTCGCGTGGTGACCACTGTGTCACCACGACACTACCCCGGGTCAGGGGCGCCACCAACGCATCAGGCAGGCGCCGATCGACATGCCGCCGCCGAAACCGGCCAGCATGACCAGCTCGCCGTCGGCGATGGCGGCCGAGCGGTTCGCCTCGTCGAGGGAGACCGGGATGGCCGCGCCGCCGGTGTTGCCGTAGCGGTCGACCGTGCGGTGTACCTGTGCGGTCGACAGGCCACAGCGGTCGACCAGCTCGTCGATGAGCACTCCGTTCGCCTGATGTGGCAGGAAGTGCGCGACGTCCCTGGTGGTCATCCCACCGCGCCGCAACAGCGTGGCGAGCGTCGGGGGCACCTGCTCGTTGACGAACTCGCGCACGGCGCGGCCGTCCATCCGGAAGTAGTGCTGGCCCGCGGCGACGGTCTCGTGGGACGCGGGGGTACGACTGCCGCCCGCCTCGACCCGGATCAACGCGTGCGCGTCGCCCCGGCCGGCCAGTTCGAACATCGTCAGCCCGTAGGGTCGTGGTACGGCACCGACGACCGCCGCGCCCGCGCCGTCGCCGAACAGCACGGCGGTGCGCCGGTCGGCGAAGTCCAGGATCCGCGAGTACACGTCGGCGCCGATCACCAGCACGCGCAGCGTCGGGTCCTGGTTGACCAGCGCGTCGGCGAGGGCGAGCGCGTAGACGAACCCGCTGCACACCACGTTCACGTCGAAGCAGACCGCGTTGTCGGCGCCGAGTGCGCTTTGGACGATGTGCGCCGTCGGTGGCTGGGGGAAGTCGGGGGTCGACGTGGCCACGATGAGGTAGCCGATGTCCACCGCGGACAGTCCGGCGTGCTCGATGGCCGCCGCCCCCGCACGGGCCGCGAGGTCCGAGGTTGCCTCGTGCGGTGCGGCGAAGTGGCGCCGGCGGATCGCGGTCTTGCGTTCGATCCACTCGGCGGTGACCCCGGCCCGCTCGGCCAGCTCGGCGTTCTCGACCACGTCCTTTGGCACATACGATCCGGTGCCGATGATTCCCGCGGCGTGCATGGCGGCAAGCTCCTAGGTTCGGTGTGCCGGCACGTCCGCCACCAGCTCGGACCGGACGAGATCCAGGATCCGGGCGGCGTGGGTGTCGAGGAAGAAGTGGCCGCCGGGAAACACGTGCAGCTCGAACGTCGACGTGGTGTGTGCCTGCCAGGCGGCCGCGTCGGCGACGCTGACCTTGCGGTCCTCGTCACCGGTGAGCGCGTGCAGCGGGCAGCTGATGTCCGGGCCGGGCGCGTACCGGTAGGTCTCGGCCGCCCGGTAGTCGGACCTGATGGCCGGCAGGATCATCCGCACGAGCTCGTCGTCGCCGAGCAGACCGGCCTGGGTGCCGGCCAGGTCGTCGAGTTCGGCGATCAGTTGCCGGTCGGTGAAGGTGTGGGCGCTGTCGGTCTTCGTGCGGGACGGCGCGCTGCGGCCGGAGGCGAACAGCGCGGTGATCCCGCCACCCTCGCGCTCCAGCCTGCGGGCGACCTCGAAGCCGAGCGTCGCCCCCATACTGTGACCGAAGAACGCGGTCGGCCGGTCCAGCCACGGCCGCAGCTGTTCGGTGACCTGGTCGGCCAGCTCGTCGATCGAGTCGATCAGCGGCTCGGTGCGCCGGTCCTGCCGGCCGGGGTACTGGATGGCGAGGACCTCGATGTCCGGGGCCAGCGAGCGCGAGACCGGGAAGAAATAGGTGGCGGAACCACCGGCATGCGGAAAGCACACCAGTCGTGGTGTTGGTTCGCCGGTCGGATGGAAACGTCTGACCCACTCAGAATCGCCTGTGGCCATGCCTAACAATCCAATGCCGGGTGGGGATGGACAACCCCTAGATCGGCCGCGGGAATCATGCGCGAGCCAGGGGTCGGGGAATTGTCAGCCGAGACCGCGCGGTGTGGCCGCCGCCAGATCGCGCAGTTCCGTCGCCGGTGCGAGGGACGGGTCCCCGCCCGACTCGTCGTGGATGGCCTGCTGGAGGGCGAGTACGCGGTCGACGCCGATCCGGTCGAGCAGCTGGAACGGGCCGGTCGGCAGGCCGTAGCCGTCGGTCAGCAGTCGATCGGTGTCGGTGTGGTTCAACCGGTGCGCGTGCGCCGACCGGACGACGTCGTTGAGGAACGGGAACAACAGCGCGTTGACCAGGAAGCCCGCGCGGTCACTGACGACGACCGGGTACTTCCCCAGCGTGGCGACGAGTTGCTCGGCGGTCGCGACGATCTCCTTGCGGGTGTAGAAGGTGTGCACCACCTCGACCAGCGGGACCGAGGCGACCGGGTGCAGGAAGCGCAGGCCGACGACGTCCCACGGCCGGCTGGTCGCGGTCGCGCACGCCAGCACCGACGGCCGGGTCGTTGTGGTGGCAAGGACAGTGCCGGGGCGGGTCGCCCGGTCGATCCGCGCGAACACCGCCTGTTTGACCGCGAGGTCGTCGGTCACCGACTCGATCACCAGATCGCACTCACCGAGCGCGGCGAACTCGGTACTGAGATGTAACCGGGCCAGGACACTGTCCAGCTCGTCGGCCGATACGTTCGGGTGGCCGGCCAGCGACTCCTCCACAGAGGACCGAACCTGTTTGGCCGCGACGTCCGTGCGGGCCACCACGACCGTGCCGTGACCGAAGCGGGTGAGCAACTCGGCGATCCCGGTGGCCATCCGGCCGGAACCGACCACGCCGACCCGGCAGACGGGGCGGGCCCGGCCGGCTGCCGGGTCGGGTGACGGGTCGGGTGACGGCGGCCGCTCGTCCGGTCCGTAGCGGTAGAAACCGCGCCCGCTGCGCCGGCCGAGCAACCCGACATCCACCATTCGGCCTAGCAGCGGTGCCGGCGCCATGGCGGGATCGCCGGTGCGCTCGGCGATCGCGGTCAGTCCATCGTGGACGTTGTCCAGGCCGATGAGGTCGGTGTGCGCCAGCGGGCCGATCAGGAAGCCGCAGCCGAGCCGCATGGCGGCGTCGATGTCGTCACGGGAGGCGTAGCCCTTGGTGAACGTCGTCACCGCGCGATTGAGATGGCGCAGGAGCACGGAGTTACCGAACAGTCCAGGGTGGTCGGTCACCGCGACGGGATGCCGGCCGAGGCTGCGCACGAACTCGTGCACCGCGTCGAGCACCGTGCGATCGGTCATGGGTGTCGGGGCGACCTCCACCAGGATGCTGGCCGGTGCCCGGCCGGTGTCGCACAGATGGACGCCGACGGTGTGGGCCAACCGGCCGATCCTGGCCGCGAGCGGATGGACCGCAAGACCTATCGAAGTAGTAACGAAAACGGTGTCGTTCTGGTTCAGTTGGGTCGCCCTGGCCAACACCTCGGCCTTGAGCGCGCCCCGTTCCGGCACCGCCTCGATGACCAGATCGGCCGGGCGGGCGGTGCCCGGTTCGGTGGTGCACTCGACCCTGGCGAGCAACTCGTCCTGATAGGACGATGGGGCCAGCTCGCGCGCCGCGGCCTCGCCGGCACGGCGTCGGAGTCGGGTGCGGGCGGCGGCCAGCGACTCCTCGTTCGCCTCGATTCCTACTACCCGGTAACCATGTTCGGCCAGCAGTAATGCGATGGCTGAGCCGACGGCGCCCAGTCCGATGACCCAGACTGTGTCGAAGGGTCGAGTCATCCGAGTCCTTCCATGGCGGACAGCTGCCGCGTCATCCTGTTGGCCGGCTCTGGTTGGCACGACTGTGCTCGGGCCGTCGCGTTCTGACAACCCCTGGCTGGCCGGCGCCGAACCCCGACGGGGCCCGGGTACGCGATCGGTGCGGGGACAGGCATTCCGGGTGGCGTGGAATTCACTGTGGACGAGAACTCAGTGCCAGCGCGGCCGTTCTGGTCGCGGACGGTCGACCGTGGCGGTAGCCTTGACCGAGTCAAGTGGGACAGATTAGGATCACTTGTCACACCCTGCGTTGAACAGCTCTGGCATGAGTGGTTTCGCGGTGTCGGCACGCGTGGGAGGCGAGTGTACCCAGCGGTGCCGGCCGGTAGTTGGGTGCGACCGTGCGGTGAGCAGGGAGTTGGGCATGGCCGGTAGTGACGCTCTCGGTATCTCTGATGTGCTGGAGCGTCGGTACCGGTTCCTGTTGACCCGGCCGCGCTGGACGCCGGCCGAGTTGGCGGCACACTGGCGTATCGGGACCGCGGCGGCGGAAGCGGCGGCGGGTGAGCTGATCGCGTGCGGGCTCGCGTCGGCGTCGGTGCGGCCGGGCGCGGTGCGTGCGGTGTCGCCCGGCATCGCCCTGGTCGCGTTGGCGACCAGGCGGTGGAGTGCCGACGAGGTGCCCGCCGCGGTCATCGACTACATCGGCGAGGTGGTGGCGGAGTACGAGCAGTCAGCCCCGCGACTGGTCGACGGTGGCGTGCTCGCGGATGCCGACGACGTGGTCGGCACGGTCGAACGCGTTGTCTGCCAGGCAAAGGACGAGGTGATCGCGGTCACCCACGGCGGCGATCAGTCGTCGTGGTTTCCCGATCACATCGCGCGCGCGGTGCTCGGTGGCGGTGTCGCCCTCGGCGCTGTTCAGTGCGGGAAGCCGGTCTGCGTCTCATATTCTGGTCGCGGTGGGTGCGCGTTCGGTCGGGTCATTGTGGACGGTGCGGTCGTCGTGCTGGCGGAGCGTGATGGTTCCGGTCGGATTCTGTGGTCACCCGGGGCGGTCGCCGAACACCTCGATCTCGTCGAACGACTGTGGCGTCCCAAGGAGAATCAGCCGGAAAGTCAACTCACGACCGTTCGCCACCGCAAGGTGTTGCGGCTGTTGGCCCAGGGGCTGTCCGACGAGGCCGTTGCCCGGCGGCTGGGCGTGAGCGTGCGTACGGTGCGCGGCGACATCGCCGCGGCGATGACCGCGCTCGCCGCCAAGAGCCGGTTCCAGGTGGCCGTGTTGGCCACCCAGCGCGGACTGTTGCGCGGCCGGGATGTCGACCCGGTTGCAGGTTGCTGCAACTTGCTTGCTTTACGAAGGCAGTCTTTGCCTTAATGTGCCCGCGAGAGCGAAGTCAGGGGTGACGACTCTCCTGGGGCAACCGTTCGTAATTACCACAGGGCGCACAGTGTGATTAGCGCGGCGATTCACGCGCTATTCACCGGGCGCTCGGTCGGCGGCCATTCCAGGCGAATCGACCGCTGGTAGAACGTTTCATGTTTCGGTGGTGTTGCCGGATAAACAAGGGGTTGCTGTTTCTGTATAGGGGTACATGGCCGTGGGCAGGCGGGATAGCGTGTGCCGCATCGTGATCCAGGGGTGAGAGCAGGTAGTCGGTAGTGGCATTTTCGCATTCGGGTGCTTCGTATCTCCCGAACGGACTAATGGTTGCACCAATTTCCATACGAGAGCGCGCGGTTGAAAGTCGTTGGCAAACGGGATTACCACGAGCAGTAGTGTGACGGGTGGCGCTTTCTGATGCTGATCGAACGTGACGAGGAGATCGCGTTACTCAGCCGCCTTGTCGCGGCGGATGCGCCGGCCGGCGGCAGGGTGGTGCGGATAGAGGGATGTGTCGGCGTCGGGAAGACGGTGCTGCTGCGCGAGGTGATCGCGCGCGCCGGTGTCCAGCGTCTGGTGGCCAGTGGGTCCAAGGTGGACCGAACGACGCCGCTGTATGTGCTGTGTCAACTGTTGGCCTCCGCGCGGGTCGAGTCCGACCTCACCGACACCGCGCTTGCCGGGAGTCGGCCGGCGGTGGTCGGCTCGGAGTACACAACGGACGGTCCGGCCGTGGCCGCGTTGGCCGACGACCTTGTCGGCCGGCTCAGCCGGCTGGCCGAGGCGGAGCCGATGCTGCTGGCCGTCGACGACGCGGACCTGGCCGATGTCGCCTCGCTGAACTGCCTGCTGCGGCTGGCCAACGTCGCCGAACTCCGGTTGACGATCGTGCTCACCCTGTCCACGCCCACCTCGGTGACCCACCCGTTGCTCCAGTTGGAGCCCCTGGTGTCCAGGTCATGGCACCGGCTGTCGCTGCGCGGGCTTTCCCCGCACGGGGTGGCGCGGCTGCTCCAGCCGGACGCGGTCGCCTGGTCGGCCACCGACTACGTCGATGCCACCGGCGGCAACCCCCGCCTCGTGCGCGCGCTGATCGAGGACCGGGACGCGGCGGCGACCGATGCCGGCGAGCCCGGGTGTGGGCCGGGTTTCCGCCAGGCGGTCGCGACCTGCCTACGCCGGGTCGACGAGGACACCGCCGACGTGGCCGAGGCAGCCGCCGTACTGGCCACTTCGGACTCACTGGGCACGGCCGACCCGACGCTGCTCGCCCGCATGCTGGACACCGACGTCGCCGTCGTGCAGGCCGCACTGGCCACACTGGACACCATCGGCATCACCGATCGCGGCGGCCGGAGCTTCCGGCACCCGGCAGGGGCCACCGCGGTGATCGCCAGGATGAGCCGGCGGCGTCGCGTCGACCTGCACCACCGCGCGGCCCGACAGCTGCGGGTCAGGGACTCCGCGGTGTCGCCGGTGCGGGTCGCGGCACATCTGGCCGCCGCGGGCGCGACCACCTGCCCCTCGACGGTCGACGTGTTCGTCCGGGCGGGCAGGGCGTTGACCTCGGCGCGGGATTTCGCGGCGGCCACCAGGTATCTGGAGCTCGGGCTGGCGGCGGAGCCAGACGAGCGGGCGCAGGCGGCGATCAGGATGACGCTCGCGCGCACCGAGCTGCGGTTCGACCCCGCCTCGGCGAAACGGCACATCGGTCAGCTGCTCGACGCGTTCAAGAACGACCAGCTGGACGACCGCGACAGCGCGACCCTGCTGTCCCACCTGATCTGGCACGGGATGACGGCCGAGGCCGCCAACGTCATCGACTGGGCGGGGTGCGGCAACGTGTCGCACGCGATGCACGAGTTCGGCTCGTACTGCCGGCTGCTCATGACCACCACCCCGGACGTGGTCCGCACGTTCGAACAGCCGTCGCTCGACGCGCTGCTCAACGCGCCACCGGCGGGCGCGGAAGCCGGTCTGCGCACCCAGGTAGCCGGGCTGCGCCGGCAGGTGCTCGCCGACGGGGGGAACGGCAACACCACCACCGGCGCGCTACGCGTGCTCGCCAACCTGCGCCTCGGTGACGACACCGTGGAGACCGCCCGCGCGGCGCTGGAGGTCCTGGTGTTCAGCGGCAACGCCGGCGTCGCCGCCCCGGCGTGCTCGCAGCTGCTCGACGAGGTGGTCGACCGGGACGTGCGGTTGTGGGCGTCGATGTTCGGCTCCGTGCGCGCGGAGATCGCGCTGCGCCACGGTCATCTGCACGCCGCCATGAACTACGCGCGCGACGCGCTGGAGGCGGTTCCGGAACACGGCTGGGGAGCGACGGCGGGCGCCGCGCTGGCGGCGATGATCGCCGCGGCGACCGCACTGGACGATCTGGGCACCGCCGCCAGGTATGTGCAGTCGCCGACCCCGACGGCGTTGTTCGAGAGTAGTTACGGCGCGCAGTATCTGTTCGCCAGAGGGCAGTACTACCTCGCGGCCGGGCAGCTGGAGGCGGCGATGATCGACTTCCGGTTCTGCGGCAGGTTGTTGCGCGGCTGGGGAATGGACGCGCCGGCGTTCGTGCCGTGGCGGTCGGGCGTCGCGGCGGTGCACCTGGTGAACGACGACCTGGCCGAGGCCGAGGAGCTGATCACCGAACAGCTCGAACTGCTCGGCTCCGGTGCCGCGAGCTGTCCGAGGACTCGGGGAATCTCGTTGGTGCAGCTGAGTTCCGTGCGTTCCGGCGCGGACAGGGTGGCCATTCAGCGGGACGCGGTGAAGCTGCTGCGCGGTTCCGGGGACGTCTACCTGTTGAGCCGGGCGATGATCGAGCTCAGCAACGCGCACACCGAACTCGGCGACCGGGACAAGGCCCGGGTGCTCAAGCACAGCGCGACGAAGCTGTCGCGCACGGTGCGGCTGGACCCGCGAACATCCATGCAGGTGACGAAGAACCCCGGCCGGGCCACTGACGGCGTCGACCGTCGGCCGGCCGGAAAGTCGCGCACCGGGCTGAGCGAGTCCGAACAGCGGGTGGCGGTGCTGGCCGCCACCGGCCACGCGAACCGCGAGATCGCCGGGCTGCTGTACATCACCGTCAGCACCGTCGAACAGCATTTGACGAGTGTTTACCGAAAGCTCGACGTAAAGCGTCGTGCGGATCTTCCGATCGAGCTGCTGCTCGACTGACAGTGGTTTGTAAGGGTCCGTAGGGGTTGTTTGGTTAAATGGCGTCATCCTAGTCTCGTACCATTCCATGTTGTGCGCGCGCATGAATAGGGACTCCTGGATGATCGAAGGCTCTGAGATTGCGGCTGAGATTGCGGCTGAGATTGCGGCTGAGATTGCCGTCGTCGGGTTGTCGTGTCGTTTTCCGGGAGCGCCTGACCCGGCCGCCCTGTGGCGGCTGCTCGCCGACGGCACGGACGCGATCACGCCGCCGCCCGCCGATCGCTGGCCGGTGGTCGACGAGCGGTCGGGAACGCCTCGCCACGGCGGATTCCTGGACGACGTCGCCGGGTTCGACGCCGCCTTCTTCCGGGTGTCGCCGAACGAGGCGGCCGCGATGGACCCGCAGCAGCGCCTCATGCTGGAGCTCGCCTGGGAGGCGGTGGAACACGCCGGAATCCTGGCCGCGGATCTGCACGGCGGTCGCGGCGGTGTCTTCTTCGGTGTGGCGCAGGACGATTATCGAACACTGACCGGTCAGGAGCCCTCGGCGGTCGACCATTTCACGCTGACCGGTCAACACCGCGCGCTCATCGCGAACCGGGTCTCCTATTTCCTCGGCACGCGCGGTCCGAGTGTCGTGGTGGACACCGGGCAGTCGTCCTCATTGGTCGCCGTGCACCTGGCCGCCGAGAGTCTGCGGTCGGGGGAGTCGGCGATCGCGCTCGCCGGCGGGGTCAACCTGAACCTGGCCTGGAGCAGCTCGGTCGGTGCCCACCGGTTCGGCGCGCTGTCCCCGGACGGTCGCTGCCACACCTTCGACGAGCGGGCCAACGGTTACGTCCGGGGCGAGGGCGGCGGTGTCGTCGTGCTCAAGCGGCTGGCCGACGCGCTGGCCGACGGCGACTCGGTGTACGGCGTCATCCGTGGCAGCGCGGTGAACAACGACGGCGGCGGACCAAGCCTGACCGTGCCGCACGAGGCGGCGCAGCGGGAGGTGTTGCGGTCGGCCTACGAGCGCGCCGGAGTCGGGCCGGAGCACGTGCAGTACGTCGAGTTGCACGGTACGGGCACGAAGGTCGGCGACCCGATCGAGGCGGCCGGCATCGGCGCGGTGCTTGGCACGGCCGGGGAACGCGACCGCCCGCTGCGGGTGGGCTCGATCAAGACCAACATCGGCCACCTGGAAGGCGCGGCCGGGATCGCCGGGCTGCTCAAGGTCGTACTCGCGCTGCACCACCGGAAGTTGCCGCCGAGCCTGCACTTCCGCCATCCCAACCCGCAGATTCCGTTGACCGAGCTGAACCTGGCGGTACAGACCGAACTGGACGACTGGCCGGCGCCGGAGCGGCCGCTGCTGGCCGGCGTGTCGTCCTTCGGCATGGGCGGCACCAACTGTCACGTCGTGTTGGCGGACTGGCAGGGCTCGCGCGCCGAACCGTCGACCGCGCCCGCGGTGACCCCGCTGGTCGTGTCCGCGACCTCCGTGCGGGCACTGCGCGCGCAGGCGACCCGCCTACTGTCCTATGTGGAGCAACGGGCGGACCTGGCCGACGTCGGCGCCGCGCTGGCCACCGCGCGCACCGCCTTCGACCACCGCGCGGTCGTCATCGGCTCCTCGCCAGCGGAGATCCACCTCGGTCTGCGCGCGCTCGCCGACGGCACGGCCAGCGCCCGCGTGGTGCACGGCGAGGTCGGCCCGGTGGGCGGCCTCGCCGTGTTGTTCCCCGGCCAGGGTGCGCAGTGGGCCGGCATGGGCCAGCAGTTGTGCGCGACCTTCGACGTGTTCCGCGACGCGTTCGACGCCGCGGCCGACGAACTGGACCGCCATCTCGACCGCCCGCTGCGCGAGGTGTTGTGGGGCTCCGACCGACACCTGCTCGACGAGACCGGCTACACCCAGGCCGGCCTGTTCGCGGTGAGCACCGCGATGTACCGGATGCTGGAGTCCGCCGGGGTGCGCCCGGACTTCCTCGCCGGCCACTCGATCGGCGAGTTGGTGGCCGCGCACGTCAGCGGCGTGTGGTCGTTGCCGGCCGCCGCCGAGGTAGTCGCCGCCAGGGGCCGGCTGATGGGCGCGCTGCCCGCCGGCGGTGCCATGGTCTCGATGACGGCCTCGGCCGAGGAGATCACCCCGCTGCTGCGGCCGGGCGTGGAGCTCGCCGCGGTGAACGGGCCGGACGCGGTGGTGGTGTCCGGAGAGGACACCGCGGTCACCGAGCTCGCCGCCACGGTCGCCGGGTGGGGCCGCCGGACCAGACGGCTGACCGTGTCGCATGCCTTCCACTCCGCGCGGATGGAGCCGATGCTCGCCGAGTTCGAGCGGGTGCTGGCCGGCGTTTCCGGTGGCCCACCGACGATCCCGGTCGTGTCCAATGTGACCGGTGAGCTGTTGACCGCCGAACAGGCCGGCTCGCCGGCGTACTGGGCGCGACAGGTCCGCTCGATGGTCCGGTTCGGCGACGGCATCGCCTTCCTGGCGGGCCACGCGGTGACCAGGTTCGTCGACGCTGGGCCAGGGGGAGTGGCCGCCGGCATGGCGCGGTCGGTCGTCGGTGCGGAGCGCCTGGTGGTGTCGGTGTCGCGCCGGGACCGGCCGGAGCCACAGACCCTGGTCGCCGGGATCGCGCACCTGCACGTCGCCGGCGTGCCGATCCGGTGGGAGGCGTTCCTCGGCACACCACGCCATCGGCCGGCCGACCTGCCGACCTATGCGTTCCAGCGCAAGCGGTTCTGGCTGCCGGACAACGCGCGGCCGATCGACGAACCGGTCGGCCCGGTGCCGGCCACGGCCTCTGACGATGTCGTCGCCACGGTGCTGGCACAGGTCGCGGTCGTGCTCGGCCATGACGACCCCGACGGGCTCGATCCGCGCCGCGTGTTCAACGATCTCGGGTTCGACTCGGTCACGCTGGTCGAGCTGGTCACCGCGGTGAACCGGGCCTGTGGTCTCGCGCTCGCGCCGAGCGTGGTGTTCGACCATGCCACCCCGGCCGCACTGGCCGCGCACGTGGACACCGTACGACGCGCACACGACGAGTCCGCGCCGGTGACCCCGGAGACCGCCGGGAACGACGACCCGATCGCGATCGTGGCCATGAGCTGCCGGCTGCCCGGCGCCGTGCGGTCACCCGCCGAACTGTGGCGGCTCGTGGCCGACGGCCGGGACGCGATCTCAACGTTCCCCGAGGGCCGAGGCTGGGACCTGGACAGCGTCTACGACCCCGACCCGGACAAGCCCGGCCACAGTTATGTGCGGGAAGGCGGTTTCCTGGCCGATGCCGAGCACTTCGACGCGGAGTTCTTCGGCATCAGCCCGCGCGAGGCCACCGCGATGGACCCGCAGCAGCGGGTGCTGCTGGAGACCGCGTGGGAGGCACTGGAACACGCCGGCATCGACCCGGTGTCGTTGCGCGGCAGCCGAACCGGCGTGTTCGTCGGCGCGATGCCGCAGGACTACGCGCCGAAGACCGCGCAGGTGCCGGACGGCTTCGCCGGCCACCTGCTCACCGGCACCACGACGAGTGTCGCGTCTGGACGGATCGCGTACACCTTCGGCCTGCAGGGCCCGGCGATCACCGTGGACACCGCGTGCTCCGCGTCGCTGGCCGCGCTGCACCTGGCGTGTCAGTCGCTGCGGACCGGGGAGAGCTCGCTGGCGCTGGTCGGCGGGGTGACGGTGATGCCCAACCCCGGCATCTTCGTCGAGCTCAGCCGACAGCGGGCGCTGTCGCCGGACGGCAGGTGCAAGGCGTTCTCCGCCGACGCCGACGGCACCGGCTGGAGTGAGGGCGCGGTCGTGCTGCTCGTCGAGCGGCTCGCCGACGCGCGCCGCGCCGGCCACGAGGTGCTCGCCGTGGTGCGCGGGTCGGCGGTCAACCAGGACGGCGCGTCCAACGGGTTGACCGCGCCGAACGGTTTGGCCCAGCAGCGGGTGATCCGCCAGGCACTGGCCAACGCCGGGTTGGCCGCGCGGGACGTGGACGCCGTGGAGGCACACGGCACCGGCACCGCGCTCGGCGACCCGGTCGAGGCCGGCGCACTGCTCGAAAGCTACTGCCGGCACCGGGAACGGCCGCTGCTGCTCGGCTCGCTCAAGTCGAACATCGGCCACACCCAGGCCGCCGCCGGTCTGGCCGGCGTGGTGAAGATGGTGTTGGCGATGCGCAACGGGCTGCTGCCCGCGACGCTGCACGTCGACGAGCCGACGTCGCATGTGGACTGGTCGGCCGGAGACCTGCGCCTGCTCACCGCCGCCACGCCGTGGCCGGAGACCGGCGCGCCCCGGCGGGCGGGCGTGTCGGCGTTCGGCATCAGCGGCACCAACGTGCACGTGATCCTGGAACAGGCCCCCGCGCAACCGGTGGTCGTCACGGAGGACGCGCAAACCGTTGTCCCGTGGGTGCTTTCGGCTCGTACCGAGGTCGCGCTGCGCGAGCGTGCTCGTCAACTGCTCACGGCCACCGACCGGACCACGGCGTCACCGGCCGCGGTCGGCCACTCGCTGGCGACCACCCGGGCCGTCTTCGACCACCGGGCCGCGGTGGTCGGTACGCGGCTCGAGGACCTGCGTGCGGGCCTGGCCGCGCTGGCCGACGGCACGCCACGGGCCGGCACTGTCCGCAACCAGGTTCGGGGCGCGGGCAAGGTCGTGCTCGTGTTCCCCGGCCAGGGCTCGCAGTGGCTCGGCATGGGGTGTGAGTTGCTCGACCACGCACCGGCGTTCGCCGCGCAGGCGGCCGCGTGCGACCAGGCGCTGCGCGAGTTCACCGGGTGGTCGGTGCTCGACGTGCTGCGGGAGGTCGACGGCGCGCCCGAGCTGTCCAGAGTGGACGTCGTACAGCCGGTGCTGTTCACCATGATGGTGTCGCTGGCCGCGCTGTGGCGGTCGTTCGGGGTCGAGCCGGCCGCGGTGATCGGCCATTCGCAGGGCGAGATCGCCGCCGCCTACGTCTCGGGCGCACTGTCCTTACGGGACGCCGCACTCGTGGTCGCGTTGCGCAGTCAGGCATGGTGGGAACTGCGCGGCCAGGGTGCGATGGCCTCGGTGGCGCTGCCGGCGGAGCGGGTCGCCGGCCGGCTGGCGGACACGCTCGCGATCGCCGCGCTCAACTCACCCGGCTCGGTCGCCCTGGCCGGTGACCCGACCGACCTGGACACCCTGCTGGCCGAACTGGTCGACGAGGGCGTGAAGGCACGCCGGGTGCCCGGTGTGGACACCGCCGGGCACTCGCCCCAGGTGGACGTGCTTCGGGAGCGGCTGCTGACCACCCTCGCGCCGGTCGAGCCGATGGCCTCGCGGATCCCGTTCTACTCCACGGTGACCGGCGAACTGCTGGACACCACCACGATGGACGCGCACTACTGGTACCGCAACATGCGCGAGCCCGTGCTGTTCCAGCGGGCCACCGACAGCATGCTGGCCACCGGTCACGACGTCTTCGTCGAGGCGAGCCCACACCCGGTGCTGTCCTCGGCGTTGCAGGACACCGCGGAGGTCACCGGCCACGAGATCACCACCGTGGCCTCACTTCGCCGCGACGACGGCGGACTCGACCGCATGACGCTCGCGCTCGCCGAGGCGTATGCCGCCGGCTCCACTGTGGACTGGAACGCGATGTTCCCCGGCCAGCGTGCGCGCGTCGACCTCCCGACCTATCCGTTCCAGGGACGGCGTTACTGGCTGGAGCCGGTGGCCACCGGGGACGTCGCGTCGGCCGGACTCACCCCGGCGGACCACCCACTGCTCGGCGCGGCCATCGACCTGGCCGGCGGCGGGCTCGTGCTGACCGGGGTGCTGTCGGTGCGCACCCAGCCCTGGCTCAGCGAGTACACCGATGGCGGGACGACCGCGGTGCCGTCCGGGCTGCTCGTGGAACTGGCCACCCACGCCGGTGCGCGCACGGGCGCGACCCACCTGGCCGAACTGCTGGTGGACAACGGGATCGTGCTCACCGGCACCGAGCGGGTCGCCGTGCAGGTCGTGCTCGGCGAGCCGACCGAGTCCGGTACCCGACCGGTCAGCGTGCACTCCCGCCCCGACGACACGGCCGGACCGTGGACCCGCAACGCCCACGGAACCCTGTCCAGCCACCAGGTCCCGGAGTTCGACCCGGCACAGTGGCCGCACGACACCGCGACCTACGTCGAGGCGTCCCTGCCCGCCGCCACCGAGGCGACGGTCGGGCCGCATCCGGCGCTGTGGGACGCGGTGCTGCGGGAGCGCGACGGCGTTCCGGTGGCCTGGCGCGGGGTGTCGTGCTACGCGACCGGAGCCACCGAGGTGCGCGCCAGGATCGTGCCGACCGGCGAGGACACCGTCGCCGTGTGGCTGATCGACCCGACCGGTTCGCCGGTCGCCGCGGTGGACTCGGTCGTCCTCGGCCGGGCCGAGGCCGCGGTCCCGATGCCGCGCGACTCGCTGTTCCGGGTCGAATGGCCGCGGGTGCCGGCGCCGAGCGGACACACGTTCACGGCCATCGACACCGATGGGCTCGACGCGCTGCCGGACCCGTGCCCGGAGACGGTCGTGGCCACCTTCTTCGACGAGCCGACCGCGCGGGCGGCGACCGAACGCGCGCTCGCGCTCGTCCAGACGTGGTTGGCGGACAACCGATTCGCCGCGAGCAGACTGGTACTGGTCACCCGGCGCGCGATGGCCGCACTGCCCGGTGAGGACGTGCGCAGCCTGCCGGGCGCCGCGGTGTGGGGGTTCGCGCGGTCGGTCCAGGCCGAACAGCCCGACCGGATCACGCTCGTGGACCTCGACGAGGACACCGGCGGACTGCCCTCGGCCATCGCGTCCGGCGAACCGCAACTCGCCGTGCGCGGCGGCGAACTCCGGGTGCCCCGGCTCGCCAGGGTCGCCGCCGCACCCGCGACACCGGTGTTCACCCCGACCGGCACCGTGCTGATCACCGGCGCCACCGGCACCCTCGGCGCGTTGTTGGCCAGACACCTCGTGCTGGCCCACGGCGTCCGGCACCTGCTCGCGGTCAGCCGCACCGGTCCGGCGGCGCCCGGCGCGGCCGAACTCGTCGCGGAGTTGGCCGAGCACGGCGCACGACTGACCGTGGTGTCCGGCGACGCCGCCGACCGGGACGCGCTGTCCGCGCTGCTCGCGTCGATCCCCTCGGCGCACCCCTTGCAGGCGGTCGTGCACGCGGCCGGGGTGCTCGACGACGGCGTGGTCGCCTCGCAGACCCCGGCGCGGGTCGGCGCGGTACTGCGCGCGAAGGTCGACGCCGCCTGGCAGCTGCACGAGCTGACCGCCGGGCTCGACCTGCGCGCGTTCGTGCTGTACTCGTCCATGGTGGCCACCCTCGGCGGTGCCGGGCAGGCCAGCTACGGGGCGGCCAACGCCGTCCTCGACGCCCTCGCGCACCATCGCGTGGCCGCCGGACTGCCGGCGCTCTCGCTCGGTTGGGGCTTCTGGGCCGAACGCAGCGGGATGAGCGATCACCTGTCCGATGTGGACCTCGCGCGGATGAGTCGTTCCGGCGTCACCCCACTGTCCAGCGCGGACGGGCTGGCACTGTTCGACGCCGCGGTCGCCACCGGCCAGCCGGCACTGCTCCCGGTCACCCTGGACCTGGCGGGCCGGCGGGTGGCCGCCGCGGCGGGCGGAGCGGTGCCGCCGCTGCTGCGCGACCTCGTTCGGGTGCCGACCCGCCGCGCCGCCGTCGCCCGCGCGGAGCAGTCCTTTGTCGACCGGGTGGCCGCGATGTCGGCCGCCGAACGCCGAGGGTTCCTGGTCACCCTGGTGCGCGGGCACGCGGCCGCCGTGCTCGGCCACCCGTCGGCGGACGCGGTGGGGGAGACCCAGGCCTTCCGGGACGCGGGCTACGACTCGCTGACCGCGGTGGAACTGCGCAACCAGCTCGGTGTCGCGACCGGACTGCGCCTGCCGACCACGTTGCTGTTCGACTACCCGACACCCGCCGTGCTCGCCGCACACCTCGACGACCAACTGGTCGGCACCCGGCCCGCGCCGGCCGTCACCTCGCCCGCGCCGGCCGGCGCCGGTGCCGACGACCCGATCGTCATCGTGGGCATGAGCTGCCGGCTCCCCGGCGGGATCCACACCCCCGAGGACCTGTGGCAGGTGCTCACCGAGGGCCGGGACGTGATCTCGGCGTTCCCGGAGGACCGCAACTGGGACCTCGAGCGGCTCTACCACCCGGATCCGGACCAGCGCGGCACGAGCTACGTCCGCCACGGCGGTTTCCTGTACGACGCCTACGACTTCGACCCGGCGTTCTTCGGCATCTCGCCGCGCGAGGCACTGGCCATGGACCCGCAACAGCGGCTGCTGCTCGAGACCTCGTGGGAGGTGTTCGAGCGGGCCGGGATCGCACCGGCCTCCCTGCGCGGCTCCGCGACCGGGGTGTTCATCGGCACCAACGGCCAGGACTACGCGGCACACCTGCGGCAGGCGCCGCGGGAGCTGGAGGGCTACCTGCTCACCGGTCGCGCGGCCAGCGTCGTGTCCGGCAGGGTCGCCTACACCCTCGGTCTGGAGGGCCCGGCGGTCACTGTGGACACCGCGTGTTCGTCGTCGCTGGTCGCCATGCACCTCGCGGCCCAGGCGCTGCGCCAGGGCGAGTGCTCGCTCGCGGTGGCCGGCGGGGTCACCGTGATGTCGACGCCGAGCCTGTTCGTCGAGTTCAGCCGGCAGCGCGGGCTCGCGCCGGACGGCCGGTGCAAGGCCTTCGCCGACGCCGCGGACGGCACCTCGTGGAGCGAGGGTGCCGGCATGGTGCTGCTCGAGCGGCTGTCCGACGCGCGCCGGCACGGCCACGACGTACTCGCCGTGCTCGCCGGCTCGGCGGTCAACCAGGACGGCGCGTCCAACGGGCTGTCCGCGCCCAACGGCCCGTCCCAGCAACGGGTCATCCGCAGGGCGCTCGCCAACGCCGGTCTATCCACATCGGACGTCGAGGTGGTTGAGGCGCACGGGACCGCGACCAGGCTCGGCGATCCCATCGAGGCACAGGCGTTGCTCGCCACCTACGGCCAGGACCGGGACCGGCCGTTGTGGCTCGGCGCGCTCAAGTCCAACATCGGCCACACCCAGGCCGCGTCCGGCGTGGCCGGCGTGCTCAAGATGGTGCTCGCGCTGCGGCACGGAGTCCTGCCGAGGACCCTGCACGTCGACGAGCCGACCAGGCACGTCGACTGGTCGGCCGGCCAGGTCCGGCTGCTCACCGAGCAACAGGACTGGCCCGACCTCGGCCGGCCGCGCCGCGCCGGCGTCTCGGCGTTCGGCATCAGCGGCACCAACGCACACGTCCTGCTCGAACAGGGCGACGCGCCCGCCGAAGCCTCCACTGTGGACACGACGGCGAACGTGGTCGCACTCCCGGTGTCCGCGCGTACCGCCGACGCGCTGCGGGACCAGTCGCGGCGCCTCACCGACGCGCTCGGCACGGCCGACCTCGGGGCGGTCGGGCACGCACTGGCGACCACGCGGTCGATGTTCGAGCACCGGGCGGTCGTCCACGGCCGGGAGCGCGCGGAGATCCTCAGTGGACTGCGTGCGCTCGCCGCCGGGTCGGAGACCCCAGGCGTGGTCACCGGCACCGTGCACGCGCCGGGACAGCTGGCGTTCGTGTTCGCCGGCCAGGGCGCCCAGATCCTCGGCATGGGACAACGGCTGCACGCGGAGTTCGACGTGTTCGCCACCGCGCTCGACGCGGCCGTCGCCGAACTGGACCGCCACCTCGACCGTCCACTCAAGACCGTGATGTGGGGCGCGGACGCCGACCTGCTGGACCGGACCGGCTACGCCCAGCCGGCGCTGTTCGCCACGGAACTGGCACTGGCCAGGCTGTTCGTCTCCTGGGGACTGCGCCCCGACTACGTCGCCGGCCATTCCATCGGTGAGCTGACCGCCGCCCACGTCGCCGGCGCGCTGTCGCTACCCGACGCGGCCCGGCTGGTCGCCGCGCGGGGACGGCTGATGCAGCGACTGCCGCCAGGCGGAGCGATGGTGGCGCTGGACGCGACCGAGGACGAGGTCACCAGAGCGCTGGCCGACCACGGCCAGCAGGTCGACATCGCCGCGGTCAACGGGCCGCGCGCGGTGGTCGTGTCCGGTGACCGCGCCGGGGTACACGCCGTCGAGGCGCTGTTCGCCGACGCCGGCAGGCGCACCACCCGGCTGCGGGTGTCGCACGCGTTCCACTCCCGGCACATGGAGCCGATGCTCGCCGAGTTCCTCGCCGTGGCACGGGACGTGACCTTCGGCGGCACCGACATCCCGGTGGTCGGCAACCTCACCGGCGAGGTGGTCACCGACGAGCTGCTCGGCTCGCCGGAGTACTGGGTGCGGCACGTGCGCGCGGCGGTGCGGTTCGAGGCCGGCATCCACGCGCTGTTCGCCCACGGGGTCACCCGGTTCGTCGAACTCGGCCCGACACCGGCGCTGACCGCCGCGATCCGGGACGGCGCGGGCACCGACGCCGTGGTGCTCGCCGCGTCACGCAAGGGCGTCGACGAGGTCGAGGCCGCCCGCACTGCGGTGGCCCGGCTGTTCACGGCCGGCGTCGACATCGACTGGCCCGCACTGCTGCCGGACCGAAATGCGCGGGTGTCGCTGCCGACCTATCCGTTCCAACGGCAGCGGTACTGGTTTGACGCGCCGGACACCGACGACCGTGCCGGGTCGGTGGTGGACTCCTGGCGCTATCGGGTCGGCTGGAAACCGGCGAACCTCCCGGCCGGTCCTCGGCCGGCCGGCTCCTGGCTGGTGCTGGTGCCCTCGGCGCACGCGGCCGAGGAGTTCGTCCGGTCCGCGGTCGGCGCGCTCGGCGCGGACGTGATCCCGGTCGAGCTGACCGACGCGGACACCGAGCCCACCATCGTCCACAAGCGACTCCGCGAGGCACTGGTCGCCGCGCACGACGAACACGGCAGGCGGGTGCGCGGCGTGTTCTCCCTGCTGTCGCTGGCCGAACACGCCCACCCTGACCACGAGTCCGTGCCGGTCGGGCTCGCCGCGACCCTCGCCGCGGTCCGCGCCCTGGAACTGCTCGACCTCGACGCGCCGCTGTGGCTGGCCACCCGGGACGCGCTGGCGGTCGTCGCCGGGGACCGGGCGGCCGGTGGCGCGCAGGCCGCGGTCTGGGGTCTTGGCCGGGTCGTCGGGCTGGAACGGCCACGCCGCTGGGGCGGGCTGATCGACCTACCGGCCACAGTGGACCGACGCGGCGCCGACCTGCTCGCCGCCGCACTGCACAACACCGGCGGTGAGGACCAACTGGCGATCCGTCCGGCGGGCCTGTTCGCCAGGCGACTGCGCCGCGCCGCACCCCACCGCGACCTGACCACCTGGACCCCGCGCGACACCGTGCTGATCACCGGTGGCACCGGCGGGCTCGGCGGCTACGTCGCACGCTGGGCCGCGGCCAACGGTGCGGCCAGGATCGTGCTGGCCAGCAGGCGTGGCCAGGAGGCACCGGGCGCGCGCGAGCTGCACGCGGAGCTGACCGCGCTCGGCGCGTCGGTCAGCCTCGAGGCCTGCGACACCGCCGACCGGCAGGCGATCCGTGACCTGGTGGCCAGGGTGCGCGCCGACGGTCCGCCGATCAGGGCGGTGCTGCACGCAGCCGGTGTGGTCCGATTCGGACCGGTCGCCGAGCTGACCTCGGCCGACCTCGCGGAGGTCGCCGCCGGCAAGGTGACCGGCGCCGCCGAGCTCGACCGGCTGTTCGCCGACGACACCCTCGACGCGTTCGTGCTGTTCTCCTCGATCGCGGCCACCTGGGGCAGCGGCGACCAGGGCGCCTACGCCGCGTCGAACGCCTACCTCGACGCGCTGGCCGAGCAACGCCGCGCGGTCGGGCTGCCGGGCACGTCGATCGCCTGGGGCCCATGGGCCGACCACGGCATGATCAACGGCGACGAGGTCGAGGAACTGCTGACCCGGCGCGGTCTGGCCGCCATGGCCCCGGAACACGCGCTGACCGCGCTGCGCCAGGCCATTGTGGGCACTGAGGCGTACGTCGTGGTCGCCGACGTCCGCTGGGACCGGTTCGTCGCCGGGTTCAACGCCGCCCGCGAACGGCCGCTGATCGCCGACCTGCCGGACGTGATCGCCCTGGCGACCGAACCACCGGCCGCCGACGACGCGTTCGCGGTGGCACTGCGGCTGTTGCCGCCCGCCGACCAGCCCGACGCGGTGCTGGCCATGGTCCGCGAGCAGGCGGCGTTGGTGCTGGGCTACGCCTCGGCGGACGCGGTGCCGCCCTCGGTGGCGTTCCGCGATCTGGGTTTCGACTCGCTCGCCGCGGTCGACCTGCGTGACCGGCTGACCGGGACGACCGGACTGCGGCTGCCGGCCACCGTGGTCTTCGACCACCCGTCGGCCGAGGACATGGCCGCGCACCTGGTCGCCGCGCTGACCGGCGAGAGCTCGGTGCTGGACGACCTGGACCGCCTGGAGCGGGCCGTGGTGCGGATCCGGCTGGACCCCGGCGACGAACGCCGCCAGCTCGTGGCCCGGTTGCGCGCCATGGCCGCCAAGCTCGACGACAGCCCGGTGCTCACCGAGGACGCGGTGAGCGCGGCCACCGCGGAAGAGATCTTCGACTTCATCGACAACGAACTCGGGGCCCAATGATGCCGGAGTCCAGTGACGACAAGCTGCTCAGCTATCTCAAGCGCGTTTCCGGAGACCTGCAGCGGGCCAAGGCACGGCTCAGGGAGGTCGAGGCGCGGGAGTACGAGCCGATCGCCATCGTCTCGATGGGTTGCCGGCTCCCCGGTGGGGTGGCGACCCCGGACCAGTTGTGGGACCTGGTCGCCAGCGGCACCGACGCCGTCGCCGGCTTCCCGGACAACCGCGGCTGGGATGTCGAGTCCCGCTACGACCCCGATCCCGCGGTGTCGGGCACCTGCACCACCAGGCAGGGCGCGTTCCTCTACGACGTCGGTGAGTTCGACGCGGAGTTCTTCGGTGTGTCCCCGCGAGAGGCGCTGGCGATGGATCCCCAGCAGCGGCTGCTGCTGGAAGTGGCCTGGGAGACGGTGGAACGCGCCGGCATCGACCCGCTCTCGTTGCGGGGCAGCCAGACCGGCGTGTTCGCCGGCGCGACCTCCTTCCAGTACGGCGGCGACCCGGGCACCGCACCGCCGTCGGTCGAGGGCTACCTGCTGATCGGCACCGTCCCCAGTGTCCTGACCGGACGGGTGGCCTACACCCTCGGCCTGGAAGGGCCCGCGGTGACGCTGGACACCGCGTGTTCGTCGTCGCTGGTCGCGATTCACCTCGCGGCGCAGGCGCTGCGCCGGGGTGAGTGCACGCTCGCGCTGGCCGGTGGGGTCGCGGTGATGGCCAACCCCGCCGTGTTGTTCGAGTTCAGCCGGCAGCGTGGGCTGGCGCCCGACGGTCGCTGCAAGGCGTTCAGCGACGACGCCGACGGCGTCGGTTGGGGCGAGGGTGCCGGGCTTGTCCTGTTGGAACGGTTGGCCGACGCCGAGCGCAACGGTCACGAGGTGCTCGCCGTGGTCGCCGGTTCCGCGGTCAACCAGGACGGCGCCTCGAACGGGCTGACCGCGCCGAGCGGTCGCGCCCAGCAACGGGTGATCCGGGCCGCGCTGGCCACCGCTGGACTGTCCACAGCAGACATCGACGTGGTCGAGGCACACGGCACCGGCACCGCGCTCGGCGACCCGATCGAGGCGGCCGCGCTGCTCGCGACCTACGGGCAGGGCAGGGAACATCCGTTGTTGCTCGGCGCGCTGAAGTCCAACATCGGGCACACCCAGGCCGCGTCCGGCATCGCCGGGGTGCTCAAGATGGTGCTCGCGTTGCGCCACGGTGTGCTGCCGGCGACCCTGCACGCGACCACCCCGTCGACCACAGTGGACTGGACGGCGGGCGATGTCCGGCTGCTGACCGAGAGTGTCGCCTGGCCGGCCGGCGATCGGGTGCGGCGGGCCGGGGTGTCGGCGTTCGGCGTCAGCGGCACCAACGCGCACGTGATCCTCGCCGAGTCCCCGGTCGCCGGCGACACCGCGCCGGGGCCCGAGGTCGACCAGGCGACACTGTTGGTGCTCTCCGCGCGTGGTGGCGACGCGGTGCGCGCCCAGGCCGCCCGGCTCGGATCCTTCCTGCGCGACCACAACGCTCCCGACCTGGCCGGCATCGGGTTCTCGTTGGCCACCAGCAGGTCCACCTTCGACCACCGGGCCGCGGTGGTCGGCCGGGACGTCGCCGACCTGTGCCGCGAACTCGACGCACTCGCGTCGGGCACCGAGCCGCTCGCGGAGCCGGCGCGGCCAGGCGGCCGGACCGCCGTGCTGTTCCCCGGCCAGGGCACGCAATGGCCTGGCATGGGCCGGGAACTGTACGCGGCCTTCCCGGTGTTCGCGGCGGCGTTCGACGCGGTCGCCGACCACCTCGGCGCGGAGTTCCGCCAGGTGGTGTGGGGCGAGGACGAGGACCTGCTCGCGCGGACCGAGTACACCCAGACCGCGTTGTTCGCGGTCGAGGTCGCGGTGTTTCGGCTGCTCGAGTCGCGCGGGCTGCGGCCGGACTACCTGATCGGCCACTCGATCGGCGAGCTGGCGGCCGCGCACGTGAGCGGTGTGTGGTCGCTCGCGGACGCGGTGCGCGTCGTGCGCGCCCGTGGCCGGCTGATGCAGCAGCTCCCACCGGGCGGGGCGATGGTCGCCGTGGCGGCGGCCGAGTCCGCGGTCCGGCCGTTCCTGTCGGACACGGTGGAACTGGCGGCGGTCAACGGCGCGGAGTCGGTGGTGCTGTGCGGGGACGAGGACGCGGTCACCGAGGTCGCGCTGACCCTGGCCGACCGTGGCTGCCGGACCACCCGGCTGCGGGTGTCGCACGCGTTCCACTCGGCGCGGATGGCGCCGATGCTGGCCGAGTTCGACCAGGTGCTGCGCTCGGTCACCTTTGGACAGCCGACGATTCCGGTGGTGTCCAACGTGACCGGCGTGGTCGCCGACCAGCTCGACACGCCGGCGTACTGGGTGCGCCAGGTCCGCGAGCCGGTCAGGTTCGGCGACGGCCTCGACTTCCTCGCCACGCGGAACGTGACCCGGTTCGTGGAGGCCGGACCCGGCGCGACCCTGTCCGGGATGGTGCCGGGCGGCACCGCGATCCCGGTGCTGCGGCGCAACCGGCCGGAGCCGGAGTCGGTACTGGCGGCCCTCGGCCGGTTCCACGTCGCCGGCGGCGAGCTGGACTGGCCGGCGATGTTCCCCGGCGCCCGCCGGGTCGAGCTGCCCACCTACGCGTTCCAACGCGAGCACTTCTGGCTGACCCGCCAGGACACCGGAAGCCCGTCGTCGGTTGTGGACGGTTGGCGGTACCGGGTCGAGTGGGTGCCGGTGGCCGACACCGGGACGCTCACCGGCACCTGGCTGCTGGCGCGCCAGCACGCCGACGACCGGCACGACCAGGTGGCCGAGGCGCTGCGCGGCCACGGCGTCGAGGTCATCGACCACGTGCTCGGCACCGAGTTCGACCGAACGGCCGGGATCGCCGGCGTGGTCGCGGTGGCCGACGCCGACTCCGTCCTGACCACCGTCGACCTGTTGCGCCAGTTGGCCGCCACCGGCATCGACGCTCCACTGTGGCTGGTCACCCGGGGCGCGGTCCAGGTGGCCGACGACGACCTCGCCGGGCGCGCCGGTCTCGACCAGGCACCGGTGTGGGGCCTGGCCGGCGTGGCCGCGCTGGAACAGCCGACGCGCTGGGGCGGTGTGGTCGACGTCGACGACGAGCTGGCACTGCTCGGCTGCGCGCTCGCCGGGCAGGAGAACCAGGTCGCGATCCGCGGCGGTCAGCTCTTCGCGCGCCGCCTGGTGCACGCCAGGCCCGCGCCCGCGGCCGACTGGACCTGGCGGCGGCCCGGCACGGTGCTGATCACCGGTGGCACCGGTGGGGTCGGCGCCGACCTCGCCCGCAGGCTCGCCGGCGCGGGTGCCGAACACCTGCTGTTGGTCAGCAGGCGCGGACCGGACGCCCCCGGCGCGGGCGACCTCGCCGACGAGCTGATCTCGTTGGGCGCCAAGGTCACCGTGGTCGCCTGCGATGTCACCGACCGCGAGCGACTGGCCGCCGTGCTCGACGGCGTCGACCTGGTCGCGGTCGTGCACGCCGCCGGCGAGTTGGCCGACGGCATGCTTGACACGCTGACCGCCGACCAACTCGACCGGGTGCTGGCCCCGAAGGTCACCGGCGCCAGGAACCTGCACGACCTCACCCGCGAACACGACCTGTCGGCGTTCGTGCTGTTCTCCTCGATCGCCGGCACCATCGGCGCCGCCGGACAGGGCAACTACGCGGCCGCCAACGCGTTTCTCGACGCGCTCACCGCCCACCGCCACGCCATCGGGTTGCCGGGCACCACCGTCGCGTGGAGCGCGTTGGCCGGCACCGGCATGGTCGACGGCGAGGTCGGCGCCCAGCTGCGGGCCAGAGGGGTCGCGCCGGTGCGCCGCGAGCTGGCCTTCGGCGCGCTGGAACAGGCGATCGCCGACGGGGAACGGTTTCTGGTCGTGGCCGACATCGACTGGCCGAGGTTCACCGAGTCGTTCACCGCCGGCCGCCCGGCCACGATCCTGCGTGACCTGCCCGAACTGGCCGAACTGTCCACAACGGACACCGAGCCGGGCGCGGAGCTGCTGGCGCGGCTGACCGGCCTGCCGGGCGCCGACCAACTCACGGTCGTGCTCGAACTGGTGACCACCCACGTGGCCGCCGTGCTCGGCCACCGGGGCACCGCCGCGATCCAGCCCGGCAGGCCGTTGGGCGAGCTCGGCTTCGACTCGCTGACCTCGGTGGAACTGCGCAACCGGCTCGCCGCGGTGACCGGGCTGAACCTGCCGGTGACCGTGCTGTTCGACCATCCGAGCGCCGCCGCGCTCGCCGCGTTCGTGACCGCCGAGCTGCCGACCGCCGAACTGGACGCGACCAGCGGCGTGCTCGCCGAACTGGACGGCCTGGCCGGCACGATCGCCGGGCTGCCAGACGCCGACGGCGCCCGCCAGGCGGTGTCCGCCCGGCTGCGGTCGCTGCTGTGGCTGCTCGACCAGCCCGCTGGCGACGAGGTCGCCGACACCGACGACCTCGGCGCCGCGAGCGACGACGAGATGTTCGACCTGATCGACCGTGAGCTGGGCGTGTCGTGACCGTGTCGAGGAGCGGAGACCGGATGGACAACGAGGAGAAGCTGCGGGACTACCTCAAGCGGGTCACCAACGACCTGCGCGCGGTGCGCAAACGCCTGCAGGAGGTGGAGGACCAGGCACACGAGCCGATCGCGATCGTCGGCATGAGCTGCCGCTTCCCCGGCGGCGTCCGCTCCCCGGAGGACCTGTGGGACCTGGTGGTGCACGGTCGCGACGCGGTGACACCGTTCCCCACCAACCGGGGCTGGCGCCTGGACGCGCTCTACGACCCCGACCCGGACCGCCAGGGCACCAGCTATGTCCGCGCCGGTGGTTTCCTGCACGACGCCGACCAGTTCGACGCCGGGTTCTTCGGCATCTCACCCCGCGAGGCGCAGGCCATGGACCCCCAGCAGCGGCTGCTGCTGGAGACGGTGTGGGAGGTCTTCGAACGGGCGGGTATCGACCCACAGACGTTGACCGGTAGCCGAACCGGGGTGTTCGCCGGCACCAGCGGGCAGGACTACGCGGGCGACCTGCGTACCGTCCCGGAAGGACTCGAGGGCCACCTGGCCACCGGCCGCTCCGCGGCGATCCTGTCCGGCCGGATCTCCTACACCTTCGGCTTCGAGGGCCCGGCGATCACGGTGGACACGGCGTGCTCGTCGTCGTTGGTCGCCATGCACCTCGCGGTGAACGCGCTGCGCCGAGGCGAATGTGAGCTGGCGGTCGCCGGTGGCACCACGGTGATGTCCACCCCGCAGGGGTTCGTGGAGTTCAGCCGGCAGCGCGCGCTGGCCACCGACAGCCGCTGCAAGCCGTTCTCCGCCGACGCCGACGGCACCGGCTGGGCCGAGGGCGTCGGGGTGCTGCTGCTGGCGAAGCTGTCCGACGCCCGACGGCTCGGGCACCCGGTGCTCGCGGTCGTGCGCGGTACGGCGATCAACCAGGACGGCGCGTCGAACGGTCTGACCGCGCCCAACGGTTCCGCGCAGCGGCGGGTGATCGAGGACGCGCTCGCCGACGCCAAGCTGCCCGCCCAGCACGTCGACGCGGTCGAGGCGCACGGCACCGGCACCGAACTGGGTGACCCCATCGAGGCGGGCGCGCTGCTCGCCGCCTACGGCCAGGGCCGCGCGGGCGGCGAGCCGCTGCTGCTCGGCTCGCTGAAGGCCAACTTCGGGCACAGCGCGGCCTCCGCCGGGGTGGCCGGGGTGATCAAGATGGTGTGCGCGCTGCGCCAGGGCGTACTGCCCCAGTCGCTGTACGCCGAGCGGCCGACGTCCAAAGTGGACTGGTCGGCCGGGGATGTGCGGCTGCTGACCGAGAACACTCCGTGGCCGGAGACCGGGCGACCGCGCCGGGGCGGGGTGTCCTCGTTCGGGATGAGCGGCACCAATGCCCACGTGATCGTCGAGCAGGCGCCGGTCGAGGAACCGGTCGACACACCGGCACGCGTCGCGCCGCGCGCGGTCCCGTGGGTGCTGTCGGCACGTGGACCCGAGGCGTTGCGCGCCACCGCGACCCGGTTGGCCGCGTTCGCCGACGACGTGCGACCTGACCCCGTCAACGTCGGACACTCCCTGGTGTCGACCAGAGGCGAGCTGACGCACCGCGCGGTGGTGGTCGGTGCCGACCTGCCAGAGCTGCTGGCGGGTCTGGGCGACGTGGCCAACGGCGAGGGCACGACCGGGCAGGCCGGACCGGTCGGCAGGACGGTGTTCGTCTTTCCCGGACAGGGTTCCCAGTGGGCCGGCATGGCGCTGGACCTGATCCACTCCTCCACGGTGTTCGCCGAGCGGATGGCCGACTGCGCACAGGCCCTCGCGCCCCACACCGACTGGTCGCTGCCGGAGGTGCTCGGCGACGAGGTCGCGCTGTCCAGAGTGGACGTCGTGCAGCCGGCGCTGTTCGCCGTGCTGGTCTCGCTCGCCGCCATGTGGCGGGCACACGGGGTCGAGCCGGACGCGGTCGTCGGCCACAGTCAGGGCGAGATCGCGGCGGCCTGTGTCGCCGGCGTGCTGTCGCTGGCCGACGCGGCCAAGGTGGTTGCGCTGCGCAGCCAGGCGATCGTCGAACTGGCCGGGCACGGCGGCATGGTGTCGGTCTCGCTGTCCCAGGAGGCGGCCGTCGAGCGTATCGCGCGGTGGGCCGGGGCGCTGTCGGTCGCGGCGGTCAACGGGCCGAGGTCGGTGATCGTCTCCGGTGCGCCGGACGCGCTCACCGAACTGCTTGCCGACTGCGAGCGGGACGGGACCCGCGCCAGACGCATCCCGGTGGACTACGCCTCGCACTCCGCCCAGGTCGAGCTGATCCGCGACCGGATCGTCGACACGTTGTCCGATGTGCACAGCACCTCGGCCGCCGTCCCGCTGATGTCCACCGTGGACGGTGAATGGCTGACCGGTCCGATGGACGCCGACTACTGGTACCGCAACCTGC
Organism: Actinophytocola sediminis; assembly: GCF_054779715.1. NCBI lineage: Bacteria > Bacillati > Actinomycetota > Actinomycetes > Pseudonocardiales > Pseudonocardiaceae > Actinophytocola > Actinophytocola sediminis. The sequence continues at coordinate 189,203 of NZ_BAAGXS010000038.1, forward strand.
GCAGCACGGTCCGGTTGGCACAGACCGTGCGCGCGCTCGCCGACCAGGGCTACGGGGTGTTCGTCGAGGTGAGCCCGCACGCGGTGCTCACCCCCGCGCTGCAGGAGACCCTGGAGGAGGCCGAGGTCGACGGCGCGGTCGTGCTCGACACGCTGCACCGCGACGACGGCGGCCTCGACCGGTTCTACCGCGCGCTCGGCGCGGCGCACGTCAACGGTGTGCGGGTGGACTGGCGCGGCGTGTTCGACGGACTGTCGCCGCGCCGCGTCGAGCTGCCGACCTACCCGTTCCAGCGGCAGCGCTACTGGCTGGCCGACGAGGACGTCACCGAACCCGGCACCAGCACCGACAACGCCGACACCGCGTTCTGGGACCTGGTGACCAGCGGGGACGTCGACGCGTTCGCCGACACCATCGGGCTGGCCGACACCACCGGCCTGCACACCGTGTTGCCCACCCTCGCCTCCTGGCGCAGAAGCAACACCGAACAGTCCGTAGTGGACTCGTGGCGCTACCGGGTTGGCTGGCGGCCACTGCCCGAGCCGGAGCCGGCGACCCTGACCGGCACCTGGCTCGTGGTCGTGCCCGCCACGCACACCGACAGCCAGCTGGTCGCGTCGGTCCTCGACAGCCTGCGCGCGGCCGGGGGCACCGTGACCACCGTCGAGGTCGACCACCAGGACATCCACCGCGGCCCACTGGCCGCCAAGCTCGCCGGCGCGCCGGCCGCGACCGGCGTGCTGTCCCTGGCCGCCATGGACGAACGGGTGCACCCCGACTTCCCCGGCCTGGTCACCGGTCTCGCGCTGACCACCGCGCTCGTCCAGGCACTCGGCGACCTCGGTGCCACCGCCCCGCTGTGGGTCGCCACCACGAGCGCGGCGAGCATCGGCGACACCGACACGCTCGACCACCCCGTGCAGACCGCCGTGTGGGGCCTCGGCCGGGTCGCGGCACTGGAGCACCCCGACCGCTGGGGTGGCCTGGTCGACCTGCCGGCCACGGTCGACGACCGGTCACCTCGGCGGCTGCCGGCGGTGCTGGCCGGCATCGGCGACGAGGACCAGCTGGCGGTTCGACCGTCCGGTGTGTACGTTCGCCGGCTGGCCCGCGCGGCCCTGCCGGCGACCGGTACCCGTCCGGAGTGGACTCCCCGGGGCACCGTGCTGATCGCGGGTGGCACCGGCGGCATCGGCGGCCAGATCGCCCGCTGGCTGGCCGGCAAGGGTACCGAACACCTGGTGCTGGTCAGCCGCAGCGGTCCGGCGGCGGCCGGCGCGGCCGAGCTGCGGGCCGAGTTGGCGGCCGAGGGGGTGCGGGTGACGATCGCCGCCTGCGACCTCGCCGACCGGGCCGCGGTCGAGGACCTCGTGCGGGACGTGGAGGCGGCGGGCCCGCCGATCCGCACGGTCATGCACATCGCGGGCGCCGGCACGCTCGTCGCGCTCGATGCCAGTGAGGTTCCCGACTTCACCGACACCGTCTACGTGAAGATGGCCGGTGCGGCCAACCTGTCGGCCATCTTCGACACCGACCGGCTCGACGCGTTCGTGATGTTCTCGTCGATCGCGGGCGTGTGGGGCAGTGGCGACCACGGCGCCTACGCCGCGGCCAACACCTACCTCGACGGCCTGGCCGAGCACCGCAGGGCGCGCGGGCTCGCGGCCACCTCGATCGCCTGGGGCATCTGGAGTCCGGAGGAGGGCACCGGCGGCATGGCGGTGAACATCGCCGAGGACCAGCTGCGCGCCAGGGGGGTGCCGTTCATGTCGCCGAGCGCCGCGATCCGCGGGCTCGGTCAGGTGCTCGACCACGACGAGACCTTCGTCGCGGTCGCCGACGTGGTGTGGCCGGACTTCATCCCGATCTTCACCTCGGTGCGGCCGTGCCCGTTCTTCGACGAGATCCCCGAGGTGCGCCGGATCCACGAGGCGGACGCCGCCGGGGCGGGCGACGCAACCGAGGAGTCGTCCTCGCTGCGCGGCCGACTGGCCGACCTGGCGCGGGCAGACCGGGAGCGGGCGCTGGTCGACCTCGTCCGCGCCCAGGCCGCCGCCGTGCTCGGGCACAGCTCACCAGAGGCCGTGGACACCAGCCGCGCGCTGCGCGAGCTCGGCTTCGACTCCCTTGCCGCGGTGGACATGCGCAACCGGCTGCGGGCCGCGACCGGACTGCGGTTGTCGGTCACGCTGGTCTTCGACCACCCGACCGTGCGCGCGGTCGCCGAACACCTGGACGCCCAACTGTTCCCGGCGCAGGCCGTGGTCGATCCGGAGCAGGCCAGGTTCCGGGCGATGCTCGACGCGCTGTCCCCCCAACGACTGCGTGAGGCCGGACTGCTGGACACGTTGCTGCTGCTGGCTTCCGGCGAGCAGGACAGCCCGGTCGGCGGCCAGGACCGGATCGCCGGGCTCGACGTCGCCGACCTCGTCCGGCTGGCCAACGAGAGCAGCGAGTTGTCCAGTGAGATCTGAGCACAGCGGTCCCCGAGCGGTGGAGTCCACGATGAATGTGTCCGGCGACCAGATCGTCGATGCCCTGCGGTCGTCGCTGCGGGAGAACGAGCGGTTGAAGGCGGTGAACCGGCAGCTGTCGGCCGCGTCGGCCGAGCCGATCGCCATCGTGTCGATGAGCTGCCGCTACCCGGGTGGCGTCGAGTCGCCGGAGGACCTGTGGCGACTGGTGGCCGACGAGGTCGACGCGGTGGCGCCGATTCCGGCCGACCGGGGCTGGGACGTCGACGCAATGTACGACCCCGATCCCACCCGGCACGGCACGTTCAGCACCAGGGAAGGCGGTTTCCTCACCGACGCCGCCCAGTTCGACGCCGCGTTCTTCGGCATCTCGCCGCGCGAGGCGCTGGCCATGGACCCGCAGCAGCGGTTGCTGCTCGAGGTGGCGTGGGAGGCGTTCGAGCGCGCCGGGATCGACCCGCTGTCGGTGCGCGACCAGCCCGTCGGCGTGTACGCGGGCGCGGCCTACCAGGGCTACGGGCCCAGCATCGAGCACGCGCCGGAACAGGTGCAGGGCCACCTGGTCACCGGGATCTCCACCAGCGTCATCTCCGGCCGGGTCGCCTACACCTTCGGGCTGGCCGGGCCCGCGGTCACCATCGACACCGCGTGCTCGTCCTCGTTGGTGGCACTGCACCTGGCCTGCCAGGCGTTGCGCTCGGGGGAGTGCACGCTGGCGCTGGCCGGCGGGGTGACGGTGATCGGGTCGCCGATGTCGCTGGTCGGGTTCTCCCGGCAGGGCGCGCTGGCCGCGGACGGCCGATGCAAGGCGTTCGGCGCGGCCGCCGACGGCATGGGCCCGGCCGAGGGCGTCGGACTGGTGATGCTGGAACGGCTTTCCGACGCGCGCCGCAACGGGCACCGGGTGCTCGCCGTGGTGCGGGCGACCGCGATCAACCAGGACGGCCCGTCCAACGGGCTGTCCGCGCCCAGCGGCCCCGCCCAGCAGCGGGTGATCCGGCAGGCGCTGGACAACGCGCGGCTGACCGCGTCCGATGTGGACGCGGTGGAAGCCCACGGCACCGGCACCGCGCTCGGCGACCCGATCGAGGCGGACGCGCTGCTGGCCGTCTACGGCGACCGCCCGGCCGGCGAGCCGTTGTGGTTGGGCTCGTTGAAGTCCAACATCGGCCACGCGCAGACCGCGGCCGGTGTCGGCGGCGTGATCAAGATGGTGCAGGCGTTGCGGCACGCTGTGCTGCCGAGGACCCTGCACGCGGATGAGCCCTCCCCACACGTCGACTGGGACGCGGGTGCGGTGTCGTTGCTCCGTGAGGCCCGGCCGTGGCCCGATCTCGGTCGGCCGAGGCGCGCCGCGGTGTCCTCCTTCGGAGTCAGCGGCACCAACGCGCACGCCATCATCGAACAGGCGCCACCGGCCGAGGCACCGGCGACGGCGCCCCCGATGAGCGGCCCGATCCCGTTGGTGCTCTCCGGCCGAGGTGCGGGCGCGCTGCGCGCGCAGGCGGGCCGGCTCGCGGCGTTCCTGGCCGACAACCCGGCAACCGACCTCGCCGACGTCGGTTTCGGACTGGCCACCACCCGCGCCGGCTTCGACCACCGCGCGGCGGTCATCGGCGAGTCCACTCAGGACTTCGCGGACGGGCTGGCCGCGCTCGCCGCGGGCGCCGACGCGGACAGCATCCTGCGCCGCCGGGTCGGCGGCGGCCGGGTCGCGTTCGTGTTCCCCGGCCAGGGCTCGCAGTGGCCGGCGATGGCCCGCGACCTGCTCACCTCGTCCCCGGTGTTCGCCGAACAGGCGGCCGCGTGCGACGAGGCGTTGCACGCGTTCACCGGCTGGTCGGTGCTCGACGTGCTCACCGAGGTCCCCGGAGCGCCCGAGTTGTCCAGAGTGGACGTCGTGCAACCGGTGCTGTTCACCGTGATGGTGTCGCTGGCCGCGCTGTGGCGGTCGGTCGGGGTGACCCCGACCGGGGTCGTCGGCCACTCCCAGGGCGAGATCGCCGCCGCGTTCGTCGCCGGCGCACTGTCCATGACGGACGCGGCGCGGATCGTCGCGCTGCGCAGCCAGGCCTGGCTGGAACTGCGGGGCGCGGGTGGGATGCTGTCGGTCAGCATGGCCGCCGAGGACATCGCGCCCCGGCTGACGAAGTGGGCGGACACGCTCGCGATCGCGGCGGTGAACTCGAAGTCCACGATCGCGGTGTCCGGCGACCCGGCCGCCCTGGACGAGCTGGCCGCCGAGCTGACCGCCGAGGGCATCCACACCCGGCGGGTGCCCGGGGTCGACACCGCCGGCCACTCGGCGCAGGTGGACGTGTTGCGCGAGCGGCTGATGCGCGACCTCGCCCCGGTGGCGCCGATGGCGTCGACGATCCCGTTCTACTCCACGGTGACCGGCCAGCGGCTGGACACCACGACGATGGACGCGCACTACTGGTACCGCAACATGCGCGAGCCGGTCGAGTTCGAGCGGGCCACCAAGGCGTTGCTCGCCGACGACCACCACGTGTTCGTCGAGGTGAGCCCGCACCCGGTGCTGCGCATCCCGCTGTTCGAGACCTTCGAGTCCGCACCGGTCGCCGGTGCGGTGTCGCTGCCGACGCTCGTCCGGGACGACGGCGGCCTGCGGCGGTTCCGCACCGCGGCCACCGAACTGTGGGCGAACGGCGGCAACCTCGACTGGAGCGCGGTGTTCGGCGGGCGCCGGCCGGGCGTGCCCGACCTGCCGACCTACCCGTTCCAGCGCGAGCACCTGTGGCTGGACCACACCGTGGCGGCCACGCCGGTGACCCAACTGGACACAGTGGACAGCTGGCGGTACACGGTCACCTGGCGCTCGCTACCCGTCGGCCAGACCGCGACGCTCACCGGGACCTGGCTGCTGGTCGTGCCAGCCGGCCGCGACGGCGACGAGTACGCCGCCGCGCTGACCGCACTGGGCGCCACCGTGGTGACCGTGCCGGCCGGCAATCTCGATGACGAGACACTGCCCGCCGGGCCGGTCAGCGGTGTGCTGTCCCTGCTGGCGCTCGACGAGCGGCCGTACTCGACCGGCTCGGCGTTCCCCACGGGCGCGCTGGCGACGCTGACGTTGGTGCGGGCACTCGCCAGCCGGCTGAAGGCTCCACTGTGGACGATCACCTCCGGCGCGGTCGCGGTGGACGACACCGACCAACTGCGCGCGCCCGCGCAGGCACAGGTCTGGGGCCTCGGCCGGATCGCCGCGCTGGAGTACCCCCAGCTGTGGGGCGGCCTGGTCGACGTGCCGGCACAGCTCGACCAGCGTGCCGCGCTCCGCCTCGGCGCGGTGCTGGCCGACGGCAACGAGGACCAGGTGGCCATCCGCGCGAGCGGTGTGTTCGGCCGCCGGCTGGTCCGTCCACCGGCGAGTCGCCCGCCGGCCGAGCCGTGGCGCCCCACGGGCACCGTGCTGGTCACCGGCGGCACCGGCGGCCTCGGCGCGCATGTCGCCCGCTGGCTGGTACGCGGCGGCGCCGACCACGTCGTGCTGGCCGGACGGCGCGGACCGGACACCCCGGGCGTCGCGCGGCTGTGCGCCGAACTGTCCGGACACGGCGCGACGGTGACCGCCGAGGCGTGCGACGTCACCGACCGGGCGGCCCTGCGCAGGCTGATCAGTGGGTTGCCCGGGCTGACCGCGGTGATCCACGCCGCCGGCGTGCTGGATGACTGCGTGCTCGACGCGTTGACCCCCGAACGCGCCGACCGGGTGGTGGCGCCCAAGGTCGACGCGGCTTGGCACCTGCACGAGCTGACCGCCGAACTGGACCTGTCCGCGTTCGTGCTGTTCTCCTCATTCGGCGGCGTGCTCGGCTCGCCGGGACAGGGCAGCTACGCCGCGGCCAACGCCGGACTCGACGCGCTTGCCCGCCACCGCAGGGATCTCGGCCTGCCGGCCACCTCCGTGGCGTGGGCGGTCTGGGCCGGCGACGGCGGCGTGGACGACGATCTCGCCGTGCGGCTGGCCGCCGACGGCGTGCCGGCGATGGCGCCGGAGCTCGCGATCGAGGCGCTGCAACGCGCACTCGACCTCGACGAGACCTTCTCCGCGGTGGCCATCATCGACTGGGACCGGCTGGCGCCGACGTTCACCTCTGCCCGGCCGAGCCAGGTGCTCGCCGAACTGCCCGACGCCCGCCCGTATCTGGTCGACGCGCGGCCGGCGCGGGACGCCTCGGCGCACCCGCTGTCCTGGCTCGACGAGGCCGAGCTCGCGCGCACCGTGACCGACCTGGTGACCACCACGGTCGCCTCGGCACTGGGATACCAGCGCGTCGAGGACGTCGACTTCGGCCGCGCGTTCCGCGATCTGGGCTTCGACTCGCTGACCGCGGTGAACCTGCGCAACACCCTCGTCGAGGCGACCGGACTGCGGCTGCCGGTGACGCTGGTGTTCGACTACCCGACCGCCGCCGCGTTGACCGACCACCTGCTCGGCGAACTCGGCGGCACCACGGCGCGGACGCGAGCCGCCGTGAGCCACACGAACACCACCGACGACCCGATCGCGATCGTGGCGATGGCCGGCCGTTTCCCCGGCGGTGCCGCCACCCCGGAGGAGCTGTGGGCGCTGGTCGTGGACGGTGTGGACACCGTCGCGGACTTCCCGGCCGACCGCGGTTGGGACGTCGACGGTCTGTTCGACCCCGATCCCGACCGCGCCGGCACCTACTACGCGACCGGCGGCTCGTTCCTCTACGACGCGGCCGACTTCGACCCGGCGTTCTTCGGGATCTCGCCGCGCGAGGCGCTCACCATGGACCCGCAGCAGCGGCTGTTGCTGGAGACCTCGTGGGAGCTGTTCGAACGCGCCGGCATCGACCCGGTGCCACTGCGGGGAAGCGCGACCGGCGTGTTCGTCGGCGCTAGCTACACCGACTACGGCGCCCGGCTGCGGGGCAGCGCCGGTGAGCACGAGGGCTACCTGATCAACGGCAGCGCGGGCAGTGTCGCCTCCGGCCGGGTGTCCTACACCTTCGGCTTCGAGGGCCCGGCGGTCACCATCGACACCGCGTGCTCGTCCTCGCTGGTCGCCCTGCACCTGGCCGCGCAGTCGTTGCGCACCGGGGAAAGTGACCTCGCGCTCGCCGGTGGCGTCGTCGTCATGTCCACCATGGACACCTTCGTCGAGTTCAGCCGGCAGCGGCTGCTGGCCGGGGACGGGCGCTGCAAGGCGTTCGGCGCCGGCGCGGACGGCGCAGGCTGGGGCGAGGGCGTCGGGCTGGTCCTGTTGGAACGCCTCTCCGACGCCCGGCGCAACGGCCACGAGGTGCTGGCGGTGGTCTCCGGGTCGGCGGTGAACCAGGACGGCGCGTCCAACGGGCTGACCGCGCCCAACGGCCCGTCCCAACAGCGGGTGATCCGCCAGGCGCTGGCCAACGCCGGACTGTCGGCGTCCGATGTGGACCTGGTGGAGGCGCACGGCACCGGCACCCCGCTCGGCGACCCGATCGAGGCGCAGGCGCTGCTGTCGACCTACGGGCAGGACCGGCCGGCCGACCGGCCGGTGTGGCTCGGCGCGCTGAAGTCCAACATCGGCCACACCCAGGCCGCCGCCGGCATCGCCGGGGTGATCAAGACGGTGCAGGCCATCCGCAACCGCGTCCTGCCGAGGACCCTGCACGCGGACGTGCCCTCGCCGGACGTCGACTGGTCGGCGGGGAACCTGCGACTGCTGACCGACAACGTCGCCTGGGAGGCCGACCATCCGCGCCGGGGAGCGATCTCCTCGTTCGGGGTGAGCGGCACCAACGCGCACGTGATCCTCGAGGAGGCGACGCCGGAACCGGTCGCCGAGTCGACCGCGAGCCTGCCGGTGGTGCCCTGGGTGCTGTCCGCGCGCGGCGCGGACGCCCTACGTCAGCAGGCGGTCCGCCTGTTGTCCTTTGTGGACGACCAGGACACGGTGTCGCCGGCCGACATCGGCCGGTCACTGGCGACCACGCGGTCGGCGTTGGAGTACCGGGCCGTGGTCGTCGGCCAGGACCTGGCGACGCTGCGCGCCGGCCTGGCCGACCTCGCCACCGGCGCGACACCGCTGGTCGGCCCGGCGCACCCGACTGGCCGCACCGCGGTGCTGTTCCCCGGACAGGGCGCCCAACGGCTGGGCATGGGACGCGAGCTGTACGCGGCGTTCCCGGCGTTCGCCGAGGCGTTCGACGCCGTGCTGGCCACTGTGGACACCCCGGTACTGGACGTGCTGTGGGGCGAGGACAGGACGTCGCTCGACCGCACCGAGCACACCCAGCTCGGCCTGTTCGCCGTCGAGGTCGCGCTGTACCGGCTGCTGGAGTCCTGGGGAGTACGGCCGGACTGGCTGGCCGGCCACTCGATCGGTGAGCTGGCCGCCGCCCATGTGAGCGGCGTCTGGTCGCTGCCGGACGCGGTGCGGGTGGTGCTGGCCAGGGGTCGCCTGATGCAGGCGCTGCCGGCCGGTGGCGCGATGGTCGCGGTGTCGGCCGCCGAACAGGACGTGCTGGACCTGCTGACCGACGGCGTCGAACTGGCCGCGGTGAACGGTCCGGCCGCCGTGGTGCTCTCCGGCGACGAGGCCGCGGTGGCCGCGGTCGCGGACCTGCTGGCCGGGCGCGGACACCGGGTGAAGCGACTCGCGGTGTCCCACGCGTTCCACTCCGCGCGGATGGCGCCGATGCTCGCCGAGTTCGAACGGGTGCTCGCCTCGGTGACCTACCACGAGCCGACCATTCCGATGGTGTCCAATGTGACCGGTCGGCTCGCCGACGAGGTGACCACGCCCGGCTACTGGGTTCGTCAGGTGCGGGCCACGGTGCGCTTCGCCGACTGCCTCGACCACCTGGCAGGCCAGGGCGTCACCCGGTTCGTCGAGATTGGCCCGGGATCGGTGCTGTCCGGCATGGTCACCACCGGCACGGCCATCCCGACGCTGCGCGCGCACCGTGACGAGGTGGCGTCGGTGATCGCCGCCCTCGGTCAGGCCCATGTGGACGGTGCGTCGGTGGACTGGGCTGCGGTGTTCGCCGGCGCCCGGCAGGTCGCCCTGCCCACCTATGCCTTCCAGCGCAGGCGGTACTGGCTGGACGCGCCCACGGTGCGCGATGTCGCCGCCACCGGGGCGTTGCCGGCCAACCACCCGCTCGTCGGCGCGGTCGTGCCATTGCCGGAGGACGGCGGCCACGTGTTGACCAGCCGGGTGTCGCTGAGCACGCACCCGTGGCTGGCCGACCACCGGCTGGGTGGCACGCCGTTGTTCCCCGGCACCGCCTTCCTCGAGCTGGCGCTGACCGCCGGGCGGCTGGTCGGCTGCGACACCGTGGACGAGCTGACCCTCGGCGCGCCGCTGATCGTGCCCGACCGTGGCGCGGTGGTGCTGCGGGTGATGATCGGCGCGCCGTCGGCGTCCGGCGCGCGCTCGGTCACCATCCACGGTCAGCTCGACGGCGATCCGGAATGGACCCGGCACGCCGCGGGCACCGTCACCGAGGACGGCGCCGCGACCGCCGCCGCCCTCACCTTGTGGCCACCACCCGGCGCGACACCGGTCGACCTCGACGGTGTCTACGACCTGGACGAGCACGGCTTCGCGTTCGGCCCGGCCTTCCAGGGCCTGAGCGCCGCGTGGCGCAGCGGTGACGACGTCTACGCGGAGGTCGCGCTGCCGGCCGGACTGCACGCCGACGCCGCCCGCTACGGCCTGCACCCCGCCTTGCTCGACGCCGCGTGCCAGACCGTCGGCCTCGCCGGCACCGGGTCCACCGTGATGCCCTTCTCCTGGCAGGGCTACGCGGTCGGCGTCGACGGCGCGACCAGCCTGCGCGTGCGACTGTCCACAGTCGACGACACGTCGGTGCGGGTCGACCTCGCCGACCAGACCGGTGCGCCGATCGGCGCGATCGGCGCGCTCACCCTGCGCGCGGCCACCGGCGGCCGGGGCGACTCGCTGTACCGCCTTGACTGGCGCGAACTGGCGATCCCGGCCGTCGCCACCACCGGGTTGCTGGACTTCGAGGAACTGGCCGACGGGTTCGGCGGGACCGACACCGTGGTGGTGCGTTTCCCGGCGACACGGCCGGACGCGGCCGGTGCGCCGGCCGCGGTGCGTGCGGCCACCCACCACGCCCTGGACCTGGTCCAACTGTGGCTGCGCGACGAGCGGTTCGCCGGGGCACGACTGGCGTTCGTCACCGAACGCGGCGTGTCCGTTGCCGATGAGGGCGCGCCGGACCTGGCCAACGCCGCGGTCTGGGGCCTCGTGCGGGCCGCGCAGACCGAGAACCTCGGCCGGTTCGTCCTGGTGGACACCGACGACCTGCCCGCGTCCTGGGACCTGCTCGCCAGGGTGGTCGACAGCGGCGAGCCACAACTCACCATCCGGGGCGGCACACCGTTGGCGGCCAGGCTCGTCCGGGTGCCCGTGCGCGACCAGCCGTCCCCGGCGTGGGATCCGGCCGGAACGGTGCTGGTCACCGGCGCGACGGGCACGCTCGGCGCGTTGCTCGCCCGGCATCTCGTGCTGGCGCGCGGTGTCCGCCGGCTGGTGCTGACCGGGCGCAGGGGCCTGGCCGCGCCCGGCGCCGCCGAACTGGTGGCCGAGCTGACCGAACACGGTGCCGTGGTCGACTTCGCGGCCTGCGACGTGACCGACCGGAACGCGCTGGCCGCGTTGCTCGCCACGATCCCCGGCGAGCACCCGCTGACCGCGGTCGTGCACACCGCGGGCGTGCTCGACGACGGGCTGGCCGTCGCGCTGACCGCCGACCGGCTGGACCGGGTGCTGGCACCGAAGGTCGACGCGGTGGTGCACCTGCACGAGTTGACCGCCTCGATGGACCTGTCCGCGTTCGTCGTCTATTCATCGCTCGCCGGCACGTTCGGCGGGATGGGGCAGGCCAACTACTCCGCGGGCAACGCGTTCCTCGACGCGTTCGCCGAGTACCGCCAGGAACGTGGCCTGCCCGGCCAGTCTCTCGCCTGGGGGCTGTGGGCCGATCGCAGCGGGATGACCGGCAAGCTCGACGACGCGGACCTGCGGCGGATCGGGCGGGCGGCGATCACGCCGTTCCCGGCCGCCGACGGCCTGGCGATGTTCGACGCCGCGATGACGCTGACCGAGCCCGTCCTGGTGCCGACCCGGCTGGACCTGGCGGTCGTGCGGCGGGACCCGGACCAGGTCCACCCGCTGCTGCGGGATCTGACCGGGCCGCGGCCGAGCCGGGAGGTCGCCGTCCGGCAGTCGACCGCCGATCCGGTGGCCACGTTGCGCGCCGACCTCACCGGCCGGTCCACAGCGGACCGCGAGCGGATCGTGCTCGACCTGGTCCGCCGGCAGGCCGGCCTGGTGCTCGGCTACCCCGACCCGACCGCGATCGAGGCGGAACGCGGCCTGCTCGACCTCGGGTTCGACTCGCTCACCGCGATCGAGCTGCGCAACAACCTGGAAACCGTGACCGGGCTTCGGTTGCCGGCCACCCTGTTGTTCGACTATCCGACCCCGACGGCGATCGCCACCCATCTGCGCGAGCTGCTCGGGGTGGCCCGGACCGGCGACGACCTGGCCGCGCTGGAGGCCGCCGTGCTGGCCGGCGAACTGTCCACAGCGGACCGGGCCGTGCTGGCCGGCCGACTGGCCGGACTACTGGCCAAACTGGACACCCCGGTCGGCGCGGTGCTCGACCGGATCGACAACGCGGACGACGACGAGATCTTCGACCTGATCGACAACGAACTCGGCGTGAGCTGACCTCACCGGCAGCGCTCAACCATCTACCGGGGATCTGAAGGAGAATGTCGTGGCACAGTCGGTGAACCAGACGGAGACCAAGCTTCGGGACTACCTCAAGCGGGTCACCGCGGACCTGCACCGTACCCGGGAACGGCTCTCCGAGGCCGAGTCCCGGGAGCAGGAGCCGATCGCGATCGTCGCCATGGGCTGCCGGTACCCCGGTGGCGTCCGCACCCCGGAGGACTTCTGGCGGCTCGTCGTGGGCGGGGTCGACGGGATGGGCCCGTTCCCCGATGACCGCGGCTGGGACCGCGCCGCGCTGCCGGTCGTGGACGGCGGGTTCGTCGACGGCATCGCCGAGTTCGACCCGGAGTTCTTCGGCATCTCCCCGCGTGAGGCGCTGGCGCTGGACCCGCAGCAGCGGGTGCTGCTCGAGGTGACCTGGGAGGCGTTCGAGCGGGCCGGCATCGATCCGATCTCGTTGCGGGGCAGCAAGACCGGCACGTTCCTCGGGAACATGTACCAGGACTACGGTGACCGGATCCTGGATGTGCCGGAGGAGTTGGCCGCCTACCTCGGCAACGGCAGCGCGGGCAGCATCGCCTCCGGCCGGATCGCCTACACCTTCGGCCTCGAGGGCCCGGCGATCACCGTGGACACAGCGTGTTCGTCCTCCCTGGTGGCCATTCACCTGGCGTGCGCGTCGCTGCGCCAGGGCGAGACCACCCTCGCGCTGGCCGGTGGCGCGACACTCATGTCCTCCCCGGAGGCGTTCGTCGAGCTGACCAGCCAGGGCGCGCTCGCGTCCGACGGCCGGTGCAAGGCGTTCAGCGACGACGCCGACGGCACCGGCTGGGGCGAGGGCGTCGGCCTGCTGGTGCTGGAGCGGCTGTCGGACGCGCGCCGGCTTGGGCACCCCGTGCTGGCCGTGGTCCAGGGTTCCGCGGTGAACTCCGATGGGGCCAGTAGCGGGCTGACCGCGCCCAACGGACCGTCCCAGCAGCGGGTGATCAACGCCGCGCTGGCCAGTGCCGGCATTGCCGCCGCGGACGTCGATGTGGTCGAGGCGCACGGCACCGGGACCACGTTGGGGGATCCGATCGAGGCGCAGGCCGTGTTGGCCGCGTACGGGCAGGGCCGGGAGCGTCCGTTGTGGTTGGGGACGGTGAAGTCGAACATCGGTCACACTCAGGCGGCGGCCGGGGTCGCCGGCGTGCTGAAGATGGTGTTGGCGTTGCGGCACGGCGTGTTGCCAAGGACGTTGCATGTGGGGGAGCGGTCGTCGAAGGTCGACTGGTCGGTCGGCGCGGTGGAGTTGCTGCGGGACAACGTCGAGTGGCCGGCCGCCGATCGGGCGCGCTACGCGGGGGTGTCGTCGTTCGGGATGAGCGGGACGAACGCGCATGTGATCGTGGGGGAGGCCCCTGCGTCGGCGCCGGTGGAGTCAGTCCCCTCGGGGGCGGTGGTTCCGTGGGTGTTGTCTGGTCGGAGCGAGAGTGTCGTGCGTGCCAGGGCCGCCCAGTTGCTGTCGGTTGTGGACAATGAGGTCGATGTGGCCTTCTCGCTGGCGACTTCTCGGTCGGCGTTTGGTCGCCGGTCGGTGGTGGTCGGTGGTGACACGGCGGAGCGCAGGCGTGGGCTGGAGTTGCTCGCGTCCGGCGAGGCGCCGGTGGGGCCCTCTGTGCGTGCCGGCGGGAAGACCGCGGTGTTGTTCCCCGGGCAGGGTTCGCAGTTCCTCGGTATGGGTCGTGAGTTGTACGAGGCTTTCCCGGTGTTCGCCGCCGCCTTCGACGATGTGGTGGCGTTGGCCGGCGACGGGGTGCGCGCGGTGGTGTGGGGCGAGGACGCGACCCTTCTCGATCGGACGGAGTTCACCCAGGTCGCGTTGTTCGCGGTTGAGGTCGCGCTGTTCAGGCTGGTGGAGTCGTGGGGCTTGGTCCCGGATTTCGTGCTGGGCCATTCGGTCGGCGAGTTGGTCGCCGCGCATGTGAGTGGTGTGTGGTCGCTGGCGGACGCGGTGCGGGTGGTGGTCGCCCGTGGTCGGTTGATGCAGGCGTTGCCGTCGGGCGGGGTGATGGTGGCGGTCGAGGCCGGTGAGGCGGAGGTGCTGCCGCTGTTGGTGGACGGCGTTGAGGTCGCGGCGGTGAACGGTCCGTCGTCGGTGGTGTTGTCGGGCGATGAGGGCCCGGTAGACGTCGTCGCGGGGTTGTTGGCGGAGCGGGGTTGTCGGGTGCGGCGGTTGGCGACGTCGCACGCGTTCCACTCTGCTCGGATGGAGCCGATGTTGGCCGAGTTCGAGCGGGTGCTGGCCGAGGTTTCTGGTGGTGAGCCGGTGCTGCCTGTGGTGTCCAATGTGACCGGTCTGGTTGCCGATGGGTTGGACACGCCGGGGTACTGGGTGCGGCAGGTACGGGAGACGGTGCGGTTCGGCGATGGGCTGGAGTTCCTGGCGTCGCAGGGCGTGACCCGGTTTGTCGAGGTTGGGCCAGGTGGCGTGTTGTCTGGTTTGGACTCGGGCGCTGGGTCCTCTGTGGTGATGTTGCGGCGCGACCGTGGTGAGGTCGAGTCGGTGATGGCCGGGTTGGGCGCGTTCTTTGTCGCCGGTGGCGAGGTTGACTGGCGGGCGGTGTTCCCGGGTGCGCGGCGGGTCGAGTTGCCGACGTATCCGTTCGAACGGGAGCGGTACTGGCTGGACGCCTCGCCGACTCCCGGTGACCTGAACGCCGCCGGGTTGCGGCCGGCGAACCACCCGCTGCTGTCCGCGCGGGTCGGCCTGGCCGACCTCGACTGCCACGTGTTCACCGGCAGGCTCTCGGTGCGCAGCCACCCCTGGCTCGCCGAACACACCGTCGCCGGCCAGATCCTCTTCCCCGGCACCGCGTTCGTCGAACTGTCCGCGCACGCCGGGGAGCAGGTCGGCTGCGCCGGAATCGCCGAGTTGACCCTGCACGCGCCACTGGTCGTGCCCGACCAGGGCGGGGTGCTGCTGCGGCTCGAGGTCGGCGCGTTGGACGACACCGGCCGCCGGCCGGTCAGCGTCCTCGCCACCCCGGACACCGAGTCCGCCTGGGACGATGAGTGGACCCGCCACGCCACCGGCCTGCTCGGCGGGCCGACGCGGGCCGACACGGTCGACTGGGCCGCCGAATGGCCGCCGCCGCAGGCCACACGACTGGAGGTCGGCGACCTCTACGACCGCCTCGCCGACGCCGGCATCCACTACGGCGAGCCCTTCCAGGGTGTGCGCGGCGGCTGGCAGCGCGGCACCGAGGTGTTCGCCGAGGTCGAGATGCCGGGCGCGGAGAACGCGGCCTGCGCTGACTACGGACTGCACCCGGCGCTGCTGGACGCCTGCCTGCACGCCACCGCCTTCGGCGAGTTCCCCGGCGTCAGTCCCGGCGCGCTGCCCTACTCCTGGGCCTCGGTCAGCGTGTCCGCCACCGGCGCCAGCGCGGTCCGGGTGCGGCTCGTGTCCACCGGACCGGAAACCCTGTCGCTGACCATGGCCGACCAGCACGGCGAACCGGTCGCCACGGTGCGGTCCCTGCGGGTGCGGCCGATGCAGACCAAACAGGACACCCTGCGGCACAACCGGTTGTTCACCGTCGCCTGGGTACCCGGCGACCGCCAGCTCCACCCGTCGGCACCGGCGACCCCGGTGCACTCGGTCACCGAGCACGGCACCGAGCCGGCCCTGGTACACCAGGCACTCAGCCACGCGCTGGCCGTGATCAGCGGACACCTCGCGGACTCCGAGTCCCCGCTGGTCGTCCTGACCCACCAGGCGATCGGTCCGGATGCGACGGACGTGGTCGGGCCGGCCGTCTGGGGCCTTGTCCGCTCCGCTCAGGCCGAGAACCCAGGACGACTGGTCCTGGTGGACACCGACGACACCGAGGCATCCCAGGCCGTCATGGCCGGAGTGGTCGACTGCGGCGAGTCCGAGATGCTGTTACGTGCCGGCCAGCCCCAGGTGCCCCGCCTGGTGCGGGTCACCGACCCGGCCACCACCCGGCCGTTCGCGCCGGCCGGAACCGTCCTGATCACCGGCGGGACCGGCACTCTCGGCTCGATGCTGGCCCGCCACCTGGTGACCACGCACGGCGTCCGCCACCTCCTGCTGACCAGCCGTCGGGGGCCGCAGGCCCCCGACGCCGCCCGGTTGCACGCCGAGCTGGCCGAACTCGGTGCCAGCACGCGCATCGTGGCCTGCGACGCCGCCGACCGCGCCGCGCTCGAACGACTGCTCGCCACCGTGCCGGCCGAACACCCGCTCACCGGCGTCTTCCACACCGCGGGCGTACTGGACGACGGGGTGTTCACCGCGCTCACCGAGCAGCGGCTGACCTCCGTGCTGGCGCCCAAGTTCGACGCCGCGTGGCACCTGCACGAGCTGACGGCCGACGCCGACCTCGCCGCGTTCGTGCTGTACTCCTCCGGCTCCGGCACGTTCGGCTCGGCCGGCCAGGCGAACTACGCCGCCGCCAACTGCGCCGTCGACGCGCTCGCCAGCTACCGCGTCGCCCGTGGTCTGCCCGCGCTGTCACTGGCCTGGGGGCTGTGGGAACGGCGAAGCGCGCAGAACGAGAAGATGACCGCCACTGACGTGGCCAGGATGAACCGCGGCGGTCTGCGCGAACTGTCCACAGCGGACGGACTGGCGCTGCTGGACACCGCGCTCGGCCTGAGCCACGCCACCCTCGTGGCCGTCCCGATCGACCCGGCCGCGGTCCGTCGGCTGTCCTCGGTGCCACCGCTGTTGCGTGCGCTGGTGCCCAGCCGGACGCGGGTCGGCGCGGGCGGGGTCAACCGGGACCGGCTGCTGCGCCTGGACGGCGAGGAGCAGCGGGCCGCGCTTCTGGACCTGGTGCGCACGCACACCGCGGCGGTGCTCGGCTTCGCCGACAGCGGCGCGGTCGAGGTGTCCAGGTCGTTCCGTGAGTTCGGTGTGGACTCGTTGACGGGCGTGGAGTTGCGAAACCGGCTCGCCACGGTGGTGGGGGAGCGGCTGCCGGCGACGCTGGTGTTCGACTACCCGACGCCCGTTGACGTTGCCGGCCTACTGGGCACGCTGCTGGCCACCCGCCGCCGCGAGCGGACGGTGGCCGCGGGCGAACCGGAGTTCCACGGCTCGTCGTTGGCCGCCGGCACTCCTCGGGGGGCCGCCCCCGCCGTCGTGGTGTCGGTTGATGAGCCGGTTGCGGTGGTGGGGATG